>JBHJJC010000031.1:0-23911 GCA_050042945.1 Croceivirga sp. | reverse complement strand
TAACCAAGTGTTTCGGTCCGGTTCCACACCTGTCTGGGTGTAACGGGCCTCATACATGTGTGGCCTGGCACTGTGCTGTAATTCACTGATTCCATAGCCAATTTGAAGGTCGTCCCCGGCATCCATGATATAGTTGCCTCCGGCCACGATGGCATCAAATGCGGCCTTGTTACCCGTGTTCTTATAGGAACGCAGTCGGATGGAATTGATAGCCTTGATCCATTTTTCTGTATCTCCATCATAGAACATGTCCGTTGCCCCAACGGGATCAGGGTCAGAGGCCAATAGGGCCTCAGCTTCCGCCAACAGGCCAAAGGCTCCTGCATACACGTCCTCACCACTGTCCAGAACAGGAGCTGGGAACTCGGTAGGGTTACCCGCTTGGGAAAAAGCGGCACCGCCTACTACATCCACCAATTGGAACAAGCTATGGGCGTACATGATTTTTCCCAATGCAAGGTGGAAGGAATAGTCCGTATCACTTTCGGTATTGATGGCCTCAATTGATTGTAAATTGGTAAGTATACCAACGTCCCGAGAACCTCCTGTTGGAATATCACCTACAACAGTAAACTGGGAGCTGTAAACCCTTGCCCAAACAAAGTTCAGGGCACTACCAGGGAGGGTGTTAAAATAATCCCTACCATTGAAATATTCGATACGGGTCAGTTCCCCAAGATCCTCGGACAGGAAATACTGATTGGAGGCATAAGCCAATTGGATGGAGTTCAGCAACAGATTGGGATCCGACTGGGTCGGCGATAGTTCGTTGGGACTTACGGTCAAGTCCAGCTCGGTGGTTTCGCAACTGGTAACCATGGCCCCAGTGGCGAAAATCAATACAAATGTTCTAAATATATTCTTCATGATATGCTCTTAACAATTTTTAATTAAAAGGAGGCCTTGACGGTGAATCCATATCTTCTGGCACTTGGCCCGTTCAAGAAATCAAACCCTTGCCCGTTACCAATTCCTACGCCCTGTACGTTAGGGTCGAAGTTGGCACCGTCAGGCGTGTTATAGGCATCATACCAAAGGTTGAACCCCTGTACGGTAAAGACCAGGGAACCAAATGGCGTCCTGTCCAAGAATTTCTGTGGGAACCTATAGGCCAAGGAAACTTCCTGTAAACGGATAACCGAAGCATCATAGATCCTGGTCTCCGTAGGCCCGAACAATAGGTTGCTGAAGTAATACTGTGAGTTGTTGATTTGCGTATTATTTGGAGTCCCATCCGCCTTTACCCCAGGTAGAATATAGGTATCCAATCGGTTTTCAGTTTCCACAATAAGGCCCCTACCCAATAGGGTGGCCACCGTACTGGAAAGGATATCCCCTCCCTTGGTGTGATTGATCTGGAAGTTTAGGCTCCAGTTCTTGTAGCTCAGGTTGTTGATGAAGTTCATCTGATAATCGGCGATGGCATCCCCGACTATTGGCGCCAGACCATTATCGTCCTGCTCTATTTCTACATAATCACCTCCAGAATTAACAACAAAATTACCGTTGTCATCCCTTCCGATGGCAGTACCATAGATGGACCCTAAGGATTGCCCCTCCTGGGCCACATTTCCACCCCTAGCAAGATTCCCACCTAGCGGCACGGAACCGGAATAGAAGATCTGGTCCTGATCCTGTTCCGTTACGATGATATTATTGGTGAAGAAGTTGACACTGGAGTTCCAGGAGAAGTTCTCCCCTCTGAAGATATCAATGCCTAAATCGGCCTCAAAACCTTTGTTCTCAATCTTACCAATATTGCTCTGCGTCAGGGTAAATCCGGTAGATGGTGCCAAGGGCTCCTGTACAATCAAGTCGTTTGTCGTTTTGAAGAAATAGGTCGCATCCAAGGAGACCCGGTTCTTCCAGAACTTGGACTCGATACCGAACTCCAATTCTTCCAAAAGCTCGGGCTTTAGATCCGGGTTAGCCCGAAAGTTAGCCACTTGGTTGGTGGTGACGGTCCCACCATTGATTGGATCGTTGAACACCTGGGTGTTCTGCTCGGTAAACCCAACTGTTGGATAGGCTGAATCCGTATCAAAGTTGGCGGAAGTCCCATAACTGGCCCTATTCTTTAAAAAGTTGAGCCCGTTCTCAGATTTAAGTTCTGAAAAGGCATTGGTCGGAAGGAACGACAGACTCGCACCAGGATAGGTGATGCTATTGTTGGCGCTCTGGAAGTTGGATACCCAATCCTTCCTAGCACTTACGTTCAGGAAGAGGTAATCGTCATAGTCCAAAGTGGCTTGACCCAAAAGCCCAACGATGTTCCGTTTTCTTGAGAACTGGAGGGGTAATTGGTTCTGGTAGTTAAAGTGCCGTTTCACTCCGAACACCAACTGTCCCGTACTGGAAACCCCGCTCCGATCAAAAGAATCCGACCGCGCTGTGGCCCCTGCCGTAAAGGAGACCCCTAGTTTTTCGGATAGGTCATAGTTACCATTAATGGAGACAAAGTGGTCCCAAATCGTATTGTTGTTATCAAAAGTGTTCAGAAATCCAAAAATGGCCGAGTTAAAGGCAACACCCCCCTTGTTGGAGCTGTTCACGTTCCTTTCGTTATAGAAGTCCAACCCCGTCCGCCATGTAGCCGTAAGGTTGTCGTTCAGGTCATAGTTGGCAGAAAGGTTCCAGAAGAAACGGTTGGTGATCTGACGATTGGTTACGTTCGCAGCAGTCCACCGTGGATTGATGATACTGTTGTTCTGCCTATAGTAAACACTTTCACCAGTGATTGGGTTCTGGAATGGCAATCCCATCAAATCCACACTCCGCGGTGTAAAGAATACGTTACCGTATATGGAAAGCCCATCAGTACCATTACCCCTACTGGAAGCAATCGGCGGGGTCCTTACATCGGATTTGGCATAGTTCATGGTCCCACGAATAGTGAACTTATTGCTCAGCTTCGCAACCCCTCCCAAGGAAACATTGAGTCTTTTAAAATTGTTCCCCGGGGTAAAGCCTGTATCGTCAAACCAGCCAACATTGGCATTGAAGGCGGTATTCCCATCTTCCGAAGAACCAGAAACATTTACATTGGTATTGACAGTATTCCCTGGTCGAAAAAACTGCCCCACAGAATCATAGGGTCTCCACTCATATCGTGCCCCATCAAACTCCGGGAATGCCTGTGGGATTCCTGTTGCGGAGGACGCTGTATCATAGGGATGGGCCAAGGTGCCCTGATCATCAATAGCAGCTTGTCTTCCCCATCCCGCAACCCCGTCGCGGTCAAAGCTGGGGCCCCAGTTACTGAAGAACCATCCAAAGTTTTGGTCAAAACCGTTTCCAAACTGGTCCTGATAGTCAGGTAGTGAGGCAATCTCGTTGGTAAAGAAGGACTGGCTAACCGTAATCTCTGTCTTTTTTGGGCCCGTGCTTGCGGAACCCGACTTTGTTGTAATAAGGATGACCCCATTACGTCCCTGCGTGCCATATAATGTAGCAGCGGAAAGACCTTTAAGTACCTCTATGTTAGCAATGTTGTTTGGATCTAGATCTAGGAATCTGGAACTGGCAGTATTCCCATTGATGAAATTACCGTTTCCAGTAGCACCGTCATTATTGGTATCGTTACTGAAGGGTACCCCGTCAACAATGAACAAGGCCTGATTGTTACCACTAAAGGAGTTCAATCCCCGAATGACCACATTGGTCGCAGAACCTGCGGCTCCACCGGCAGCGGTAATCTGGACTCCTGCGGCCTTACCGGAAAGTACCCGGGCAACGTCACCCTCGGCGCGGTCCTCCAACTGGTCAGCACCAACGGAACTTACCGCATATCCTAGGGCTTTCTTCTCCCTTTTAATACCTTGGGCAGTGACCACCACCTCTTCAAGGGCCTGGGCATCCTCCTCCATTTGGACGTTGATGGTGCCACCAACACCGACCACCATCCTTACGTCCTTTTGTCCTATATAGGTGAACAAAAGGGTCTGGCCTTCGCTAGCGGAAATAGAGTAGTTCCCATCAAAATCTGTCTGTGTACCATTAGAGGTACCCTCTACGACAATATTGACCCCAGGTAGTGGCAGACCATCTGAGTCTGTTACCATACCTGAAATCGTCTTGTCTTGTGCAAATGATAAATGCACGACAAACGCCATGAGTAGCGTCATGAATCGATTCTTAATAAACATACAACTTACATTAAAATTTTACTTGAGTTAGCTCATCAATCCACCTGATTGACAAATGAAAGTGTTAAGAAAAAACAAAAAAAAATCCCCGAGGAAAATTGAAATTAACTTGCATTTTTTTGAAATGAATCACTTCTTTTTCGAAGCCAAAAAGATTGAATGAAATTGCCAAAGTCTTTATGTACAATAACTTGTACAGGGGTTTTGGAGTGAGGAATTTGAAAAAAAAGGGCGGAAGAATGCTAATTCAAATAATCTTAAAAACAAAATCCAATTTCTTTAAGAATATTTACCCGCCCTTCTTAATGCTACGGGAAATTTAGGGGGTAAAGATTTTATTGAAATTAAAATGAGCTGAAAGCCTAAAAATTTGAAACGAATCTACAGGTGAATGAAGTTTATTCTGAGAATCGAAGGTGAGACAATAAACTTTTCGAAATTTGGGTGGTTTGAAAACTTGCCCCATTTTCCATATGAATCTCTATCGTCCGTTTCGTCCGTTTTGCGGACTTCACCTTGTTTGTATTTATAATTACCGATCTATTTATCTTAACAAAGACATCAGGTAAAATGTGAAATAGGTCCTTTAGTGATGATCTAATCAACACTTGTTTATCGCTTGTATAAAAATTATTGTAATACCTATCGGATTTGATATAATACAACTCATTAACCTTAAAGAAATGATTGACGGAACCATCATTTACAATAATAGGTTCACTTTCTTCCATTTTAAGTTTTATGGTATTAAGGACATTCTCCAAATCACGGATTTTACAATTCACGCGCTGAATGGATTGTAGGAACCTAGAATCATCAAATGGCTTTAACAGGTAATCAATGGCGTTGGTTTCGAAAGCCCTAATAGCATACCCATCATATGCGGTTACAAATATGATATCCCCTAAATAGTGAGAGGCGGTATTTTGAAGTACTTCAAAACCATTCATATCCTTTAATTGAATATCAAGAAAAATTAAATCAAGCTTTTGATTCAAGATTACATTGATTGCTTCAAGACCACTATCAACTTCAACTATCTCGTCATTAGGGCGAAACTTATTAAGTAATCCCCTTATTCTTTGCCTGGCCGGCAATTCGTCATCAACAACCAATATTTTCACAAGTGAAGAATTAAATGATTACATACCCATATACCTTGTTGAGAAAGGTTAAAAGTGAAATTATCCCCATAAACAGCTTTCATTCTATTTTCCAAATTTAATATTCCCAAACCTTTCCTTAATCGACCTATTGGTTTGCCATCATTGGATATCAAAATGGAAAGTTTCCTTTTATCAAGTTCAAAAGCAATATTTATTTTCAGTGCCTTGTTGCCTTTGGTAAAACCGTGCTTTATACAATTTTCAATCAGAGGCTGCAATATAAATGGTAGAACTTTTAACTGTTTAATATGGTCACTGACTGAAATATTGACACTTAGTTGACTCGAATAACGAAATTTTTCTATCTCAAGATATCCACCTAAAAGCTCTAGTTCTTTTTCAATGGTAATTTGTTTTGAGTAATCAATCAATAAAGACTCACGCAACAGGGCACTTAGCTTTATGATCATTGCTTTGGCCACTTCTTTATTACCATCTACCGCACTTAAAATCCCATTCAGGGAATTGAATAAAAAGTGGGGTTGTAATTGATTTTTTAGAAGCTCAAACCTAGCATTTAACAATTGTTCTTTAATGATGAACTCACTTTTAGTTTTTGAAATATTGTATTTGAGAAAATCCACAGAAATCAATAACACAATCATTAAAAAGTAATACACTGCAATCTGATTGAATTCGGAAAGAAATGTTTCAATAACTCTTCTATGGAACACATCTTTTGACCATTCACCCATGAAGTATAAGTAAATTAAAGCTCCTATAGATAAATACGTTGCCACATAAATAATACAGCCCAGTAAGTGCAGGCCAACCTTGACCACAAAGTGCTTTCCTTTTAAAAAAGAATACAATGGAATTATCAAGACAACTATCAAAAAAAATCCTATGAAAATCGCTCGGAAAACATAAATTAATTCCTGGCGCAATGTGAACAGGCTGGAATAGGTGATCTCTGTTATGCAAAGTTGTAACGTTAAGAAGGATACAATGACTAACCAATTGACCGTCAATAACTTGTGATATAGGTATTTGCCGTTTAGGTTGATTTTATCCAAATACCTAATATCCGAATTTAAATCATTGAATGACGGACCAGATGTACCCATATCGTGTTAAAAATAAATGTTTCAGCTTCAAGTAAACGAATTTTTATTTTTTTGAAACGATACCCTATTTTTTTGATTCCATTTCTTCATTTTTTGCAATTTAATTTTGGTTGAAAAAGGTTAATACCTAAATGTCGCATCAAGATTCGCATAAATTGTTGCAAGATTATCATTGTTGGTAAACAAAAATATCTGCCCTCCAAATATTTTTTTTGTTTTGAATGAATCAAAAATTGGAACCAATGATGTATCGAGTGTTTTTTAGTCTTCTCACCTTTTTAATAGTAATCTTCCAAGTTCAGGCACAGTCTGAATTTGCTTATGAACCAAGTGCATCCCATCCTTTTGGTTTGCCCAACCCAAGCGCTCCTGAAAATATAAAAGATTGGGACGAACTCATTGGGCTGTGCCATTGTACATCATCTACCTTTCAAAACGATAGGACATGGAGTGATCCGGTAAATGTAAAATGGAGGTTCAAATACATTATGAACGGGACGGCGGTACAGGACGAAAGCCTCAAATCTGATGGCATACATTCTGGGAGTATTAGACAATTTAACAGCGCGAATTCTTCTTGGAATGTCCACTATTATTCGAGTGCACAGACTCCCAAGGATTTACAATCTTGGAACGGTAAAAGAGAGGGTGATAAAATAGTGCTCTATGACGAACAAAAAGCGCCCAATGGGATGGATTGGTTCTATAAAATTTCCTTCACTGATATTTCCAAGAAAGGCTTCAACTGGCTTGGAGAGTGGGTGAATCCTGATGAAAGTGTAAAATTTCCATTGTGGAAGATTAAGTGTACCAAAGTCAACCAATAAACCCATTTGAAAATGAAAAAAGTACTTATTCTAATCGTCATTATTGCATTTCTGGGTTTTGAAACAGACCGTGGAAAGGCTTCTAAAGGGAATGCTGGAAAGGTAAAGGTGATGCTGTTGTATCCAAACGAAGAAGGGAAGAGCTTCGATATAAATTATTATTCCAAGAAACATATGCCAATGGTTGCAGCATTTTTTGGTGATGCCCTCAAGGGCTATGGGATAGAAAAAGGTGTTGATAGTACATTTCCCAAAGAAAAAACACCTCATGTAGCCATTGGCTATTTCTTATTCGATAGTGTAGAGGACTACTACAATTCTTTTGGTCCCAACACCGATAAAATACTAAATGATATTCCTAATTATACCTCCATCCAACCGGTAATTCAAATCACTGAAATTGTCCATTAAGATTTGGAACGTATTGGGAGCATATTAAAAAAGGGTTTCATGAATATCCTATTCATTACATCCTCACTTTTGCTCCTTGGCATGTCTTAGAACCAATGGGCAGCACACTTAACACAGAAAGTTGGAAGAAAAGAATGCATTGCTCAGATGGCTCACAAGAAATAAGGTTGAATTATATAACCTCTAAACTAGGGCAATAGTGTGTTAATAAAATCAATCAAGTTCTTTGCCAAATTTTCGGAGGGATTATATCCTTCATGTCGAAAACGAACATTACCCCTTTGATCAAGAATTACCAAAGCTGGCACACCCGTAAATTTCAAATTACGATGTGAAACATTTCCAGTATCAAAATAGGCCTTAAAATCAAGATTGTGCTTCATCATAAATGGGTGTACCTTATCTGGGGTATCACCACCTTGTTCAGTGCACACTAAAATAATTTCTACCTTAGAATTGTCCCTAAAGTGTTCTTGGACTCGTTTTAATTCATCCATTTCCTTAATACAAGGGGCGCACCATGTTCCAAAAAAGTCCAAAACCAATACATGAGCCTCGAAGTCCTTAAGTGATGTCATTTTCCCATTCTCAATTGAAATAAACTGCACCTCTGGAGCTGCTTCATTCCCATGTTCTGAAAGGTTATCCTCCACAATACCAGGGACTATATAAAACGAAAACACGGCAAAAAGGGCCATCCCAAGGAAAACCACCTTTTTTATGGAAGCACTATATCCTATAACGGCGGCGAAGAGAAAGAATACAATGGCCATCCACATTCCCGGAAGCTCTGGTAATATCCCAAAATAGAATGCAGTTGCAATTGGAAGTACCAACAGTATGATGGATAACCATTTCAAATTTCTCTTTTTAATAAAAAAATAGGCGTATCCCATTAGTAAAATAGCAATCAAAAAAGTAACTATCCGGAGGTCTAAAGTGATAAAGTTCATTGTTAAGATGGTAAGAATCACCACCAATATTCCACCCAAAAAATCTTTTAAATAGTATTTCATTTCTCCTTATTCAAGTGTCGCTTAAGTATATATTAAGGTCCTATCCGTATGCTAGGAGCGTAGTCTAAAATTATAGTATCCTGCTGTACTCCTTATAGCAAACCGAAACTTAGCGGAAAGTCAAACTCCCTGAATGAAATCTTCCCGAGCCTCTTCCGAAAATGTTTTGGGTTTCGCATACAAAGGCAAGGACATGATACTTTGTAAAAAACGATTAGACCTTCAGTTTAGTTAACCTTCTACCGCAATTGATTTACAAACAAAAACCAACTCATTGAACGAACAATAAATATGGAAGCAGCCTTACCTTTACTTTTAAATTATGTCGTTTATCCTTAAACGAACAGTTCAGAAATTGCTCTCCAACCCCGTATTCAGTTTATCTAGGATTCTAACTTCAATAAAGGACGAGTAAGGTATAGTACCAATTCCGGAATTTTATGAGAATATCACTATTGATAGATCAACAGCGATAATACTTACAATACTATTGCTCTTGCTTCACCCTTTGAAGCCAAAAATCAATCCAAGGTTCATTCCACCGATCTGGAATCAACTTATTATTCACGGGCATTGTATTAAATACTTCTTTTGCCTTTTCCAGTAGTTCTTTACCGGTATTTATCTTCTCATAATCAGTAGTAGGCTTGTTTCTGTATCCAGCTCCTATGCTACTGGTCCCTTTAAGTACCATGAGCAAAGGGCTTTCCCCATCATACAAAAATCCCTTTTCCATAGCTTGTTTTTGAAGGTTGACAAACTCCATACCCTTTTTTGTATCTCCTTTGATAAAATAAGGAATTTGGTAAAGACTCCCTATTAAGGCCTTTAGGGCCATCACATAAGCTTTTTCTTTATTTGAAAGGGTTGAAAACTGCGTTTCCACCCTTTTGAAGTATGAAAAGGAGGTTGCTAAATGACCTAGCTTGTCCTCACTGGCATTGGCCACTTGGGAGTAAACAAAAGAGGTCCAATACGCTGCAACCCAATTTGTGGGTTGTGAATCGCTTACGGCTGCGAACCTTTTAGCAGAAATCAGTTCTTCCGATGCCGATTTTGCACTTTCATGAAGGGATAATGCTTCCAACATTTCTGATTCCAGTTGCTCGGACTGCCCAATAATTATGTTACAACATAGAGTTACAAACAGTACTGGGATAATTAAGTGTTTTCTCATAGTTTAAAAATGTATCATTGAATAATCTTTCCTTTCTAATCCAAATTATTGCTGACCGATGTCCACTTGCATTGAGATATCCCATTGAATAGCACGTTCAAAATATTAGAGTTCCTAAAACCAAAAGGTCCATAGCATCAAGTCCTCAACGCCTGTATTCATTTTCTGGATGTTCCCGATATATTCAGATCGCAATCGAAGGTACCGTTCAAAAAGGCTGTAGTACTTAATTTGATGTCTTTTCCGGAATATTTGATGCGAATTCCGGGATTTGATGGCTCTACTTGTGCAAAATGCCCGCCATAAAGGGGCTTTAAGGCCAAAGGTTTATTTTTCATCACATACTTTTAGGAAAACAATGGCAAGGAATGGGTACGAAAAAATTAAAATATTTGCTGTTAGCATGGGTATTTATTTGCACGTTGTCCATGGCGCAAGAATTCTTGACCAATGTGTTTAGGCCAGAGTTTACAGATTTGCATAAAGCACTGATATATTCCCTAATCAGATTTTCTTCAGGAGTATTGGTCACATTTGTTTTACTGCTGCCACTTTACGAACTACTTCGAAAAAAAAGTGCAGTTATTAGGACTATTGGATTCATTGGTTTGGGCTTTTTTTTCATTTTGGTTTATGTAACCATTAATGTCTTGGGATACTTGTTATTTTTCATGGAGATTACTTGGTACAACCTGCAATATGGAGTGATAGAGCAAGTCATTAGTGGGTTAAGGGTCATAACCTTATACTATACCCTAATTTTGGGGATATTGATGGTCATGGATTACTTCAATGAAAAAAGGGAAGCCATGGCCAAAAAAAAGAAATTGGAACTTGAGTTGTTCATGGCAAAGTTCGATAATCTCAAAAACCAACTTCAACCCCATTTTCTTTTTAACTCCATCAATAGTGTAATTTCAATAATAGATGAAAAAAAAGATGATGCCCAAAACATGTTGGTAGATATAAGCGATTTATTGCGAAAATCGATGGATACTGACTTTTCAAAAAGAATTACTCTCCACGAGGAAATTTCCATTTTAACCCTGTATCTAAATATTGAGAAAAGAAGATTTGAACATCAATTGAACATCCAGTTTGATATTGATGTTGAAACAAGCTTTTTATATGTTCCTCCATTTTTGCTACAACCACTAACGGAAAATGCAATAAAGCATGGTTTTTCCAAAGGCACAAAAAAATTATTGTTGTTGATTAAAACCTATATGGAAGATGAGTACCTCATTATCAAAATTATTAATAACGGTAAAATACTAAGTGATTTTCAACAAGGTATAGGTCTTAAGAACCTACATGCTCGATTAGAAAATGAATATGGGACTGATTATGAATTTAGCCTAAGCCAAAATGGTGAATTTGTAACTAGTTTGTTAAAAATCAAAACCCATGAAAATTAAGACTATTATCGTTGAAGATGAAGCTCCAACTAGACGAAGGATGAAAAGATTCCTTCATAACAATAAGGCCTTTGAACTTGTAGGTGAAGCAGAAAATGGGGAAGACGCCATTGCTTTAATCAATAAAACAAAACCTGATTTTCTATTGTTAGATATTGAACTAAAAGACATCACCGGATTTGAGGTTCTTTCAAGACTTTCGCCTAAGATCAATCTAATTCTAATCTTTATCACCGCCTATGATGAATATGCAATCAAAGCATTTGAAGCCAGTGCTGTTGACTATCTTTTAAAACCCTATAAAACTGAGCGTTTTGAAAAAGCACTTGAAAAGGTGAAAACACTATTTGAAAGTAGTTTCAATCCATCATTCCAAAAAATCCTCCAAAAGATTAAGCAAGTAAACTCGAACTATATCGATGTTTTGAAAATTCCAGAAGGTAAGACCCAACACCACATTCAATCGGATAAAATAATATATATCAAATCAGATAACTACTACTGTACCTTCTACATGGGCAAAGAAAGGGAACAAAAATTGATAAGAATATCCCTTAAAAGTTTACAGCTGTTACTAACCGGTGATTTTATTCGAATTAGTAAATCCGTTATCATAAATAAAACCAAGATTGATTCAATTAAGTCATTGAAAAACTACTTCGAAGTTAATATGTCAAATGGTCATATGTTAACCGCGTACAAGACTTTTAAAAATGTAATCTATGAGTTTTCCAATATTTAATCAAAATCGAAGAATCGTTTCGTCTTTTTTAAGTTTAGCAAATTGAAAATAAAAAACTACTATATTATTAAGACTCAAAAAAAATGGTGATGTCCATTATAAAAAACAGCTTTGATTTAAGAATATTTTTATTTTGAAATAGTTATAAATGCTTTTTGAAAAGGTGCTCTTTGAAGATGAAGGTCATGGATTTGTAAAAAAGGAGAATCAAATAAAGGCATATGGAAAAATATTAGGGTTCTTGGATGAACACCTCAAAAAAGAGATTAAAAAACCTTTGTAAAAAGCAGATATTTAGTATGCAATGCTCCTTTCAAAGAATTTGAAAGGAGCATTTATTTACCAAAAGTTTTAAGTTTCATTCGTTTTTTGCGACCCATATTAACGTAAATTGGTAAAGCATATGAAAACGCAAAAAGTCTCTTTCACCAACAAAGAGGGGAAAAAGTTAGTAGGTCGTATGGAAATGCCGGTAGATAGGCATCCCCATAACTATGTACTATTTGCCCATTGTTTTACGTGCACCAAAAATCTAATTGCTGTAAAAAACATTTCAAAGGCACTTACCAGTAATGGTTTTGCTGTTTTACGTTTTGACTTTACTGGCTTGGGGGAGAGTGAAGGTGACTTCGCGGACACAAATTTTTCGGGAAACGTTGAAGACTTGGTAGCAGCATCAGACTATTTGGCAAAGAACCATCAAGCCCCTTCTCTATTTTTTTGTCATTCTTTGGGCGGAGCTGCTGTGATTTTTGCTGCTGCTGAAATTAAATCTGTTACTGCTGTTGCCACCATTGGAGCACCTTCCCATCCCGCCCATGTAAAACACTTGTTTAAAAGTGGGATAGACGAAATCAATGAAACGGGGAAGGCCGTAGTTCATTTAAGTGGACGGGAGTTTACCATCAAAAAGCAATTTTTGGATGATTTGGAAACCAAATCACTTCCTGAAACTGCCAAAGCGCTTAGAAAACCGTTATTGATCATGCACTCACCCCAAGATAATACGGTAAGCATCAAAAATGCAGAAGAAATCTACGTCGCAGCGCATCATCCGAAAAGCTTTGTTTCATTAGATGGTGCGGATCATCTGCTATTTAATAAAAAAGATTCCCTATATGTTGGTGAAGTGATTTCAGGTTGGGCAAAACGTTATTTGGATATCACTGATAAAGTAACCCATGATTTGAGAACCAAGCATCAAGTCGTGGCCAGTTTGGACCATGAAGACGGATTTACTACACAATAAAAAGTCGGCAACCACTATATGTTGGCCGATGAACCCGAAAGTTTTGGAGGCAATGATTTTGGACCTACACCTTATGAGCTCGTCTCTGCAGGCTTATCTGCCTGTACGGTGATGACTTTACAAATGTATGCCAAGAGAAAAGGATGGCCATTGGATGCAGTTGAAGTACATACATCTTACAGTAAGATCCATACCAAAGATTGTGAAACTTGTGAGCACGACGGTGCTAAAATCGACACTTTTCATCGTGAGCTAAAAATCACAGGAGACCTTGATGACGCCCAAAAACAAAAATTAATGCAAATCGCAGATAAATGCCCAGTGCATAAAACATTACATAGTGAGACCAGGGTTATCAGCTCTTTGATTTAAAAATTACCCGCGCATGTGCAGAATATCAAAATATTGAAGTTCCAATTCGATTGCAGCGTTTTTGATTTTACGAAGTTTTATAAAGTAATCCTCGAGGTGTAAATCCCCATTGAATAGGCTTTCCTTCGCGTTCTGATAGTCCTTTGAAAAGATTTTACGCTTCTTACAATACGCAATAAAATCAAAATATTGACTAGGTCGATATAGGGTCATGTGTTTAAAATTACCTTGGCATGGGGGATTGCCAGTCTATAATTCAACGTAAAATTTCAAAAATTAGTATTTCGTCGATGATTTTTACTTTTTATCGATATTTTAAATAGAATCCTTGGTTGAATTATGGTTTTTATTGGAGTAAATAGTGTATTTTCAATATAATGTTGAAAAGTGAAATCTTTGAAATTGTGGTTCAAGGTACCCACAACCTGATTATCCCCAACAATATTGCGCAACCTTTTATAGAAGCAGGGCATTCAAGGGTAAAAGTCAAAGCAACATTCACTGACCGATCCATTACTTTCTTCGCTGCGCTACGAAGATATCATGGACAGTTTACCATGATGTTCAGTAAAAACAAGCAGAAAGCGCTGGGGTTGCTGCCTGAAGACTACTTTCAATTACAATTTTTTGAAGACAATTCTAAATATGGGGTAGACGTACCGGAAGAATTCGAAGCGGTAATGCTTACCGACTATGATGCTTACCAAATTTTTGAATCTTTTACAAAAGGAAAACAACGCGGTATCATTTATATGATTACACGTTTTAAGAATGCGCAAAAGAAAATTGATAAGACACTAATTCTTTGCGAAAATCTTAAGCGTGGAATACGTGATAATAAAGATTTATTGAAGTCAAAGTAGTTGACTACCCGTTGAATATTCCCTAATTTTATGCAACCTATAAAACATAGAAAAAAGAGAAAAAGTATAGCAATGCCTCTGACTTTGGTCTTGATTTTAGCCTTCAGCTGCAAACAGGTCAAAAAGGAAACTGAGGAAACAGCGGTTGAAAAAGAAGAAATGAAGGCACAGCCCATCACTATAAGTAAACTTGAAGGTTCGCCAACGTATGCCGATGCAGAATTGATTTTGAGCTCACAAAAAAGTGTCATCACCAACGAAAGCAAAGAAGTAGAGTTTGACTTTACCATTAACAATTATGAACTGGGACAGCAGACCGATAGCCCAAATGCTGAAAAACTGGCAAATTCAGGTAAAGGCCAGCACATTCACTTTATTTTGAACAATCAGCCTTACTCTGCCCATTACGAAGCCAACTTTAAAAAAGAAATTCCCGATGGTGTTCATCACCTTGTGGCTTTTTTAAGTCGTTCGTATCACGAATCGGTTAAGGGTGAAAATGCTGTCATCGCCCGAAAAATGGAAATCGGTGACAATCCAGAAGATACCCAAGGGCTTGACATGGATGCGCCTACGTTAATTTACAGCCGCCCGAAGGGCACCTATTCAGGAAAGGATACAGAAAACTTAATGCTGGACTTTTTTGTTCTAAACACAGAACTTTCGGAAGAAGGGAACAGGGTTAGGGCAACTATCAATGGTGAGGAGTTTATGATTACCGAATGGGCTCCGTATGTCATTAACGGTCTTCCAATGGGAGAAGTGACCGTAAAACTGGAATTATTGGACGGTGAAGGCAATCTTATTGAAGGTCCGTTTAATGAAGTAACCCGCACAGTTACTTTAGCGCCTGAAGCTTCCTAAAAATTTTAAATCGTGTAGAAAAAGCCACTTAGTAGTGGCTTTTTTTGTTGGGAAGTTTTCTACACTATACATTGATAATGTCCGATACGGCGTATGGGGACTCAAACGGCGTTTATGGTTCTTATGAATGGAAATAGAAAGATACCAACCGTGCTTATAAACACCATGTGAATTGTCGAAATTCAACTAAAAAGTAGTTTTCAATTCTTCAAAAAAGAAGAGTGAACCCTTCCCAAGCAGGCCATACCTACCCCAAAGTATCCTATGATAGCGACACGCTATAAAACCATCGGAATATTTAGATTTTAGATATGTATTTTTATAACTTTATTCTAGTTCCTTTCGCAGCACTACCAAAGGTGAACTTCTTATGACTGTAAGACTATTGAATAGCCCAATTAATAAAACCAATATAGTGATACCCGGCAATACCAATATAAATGGCGCAAGTGAAGGTAGAAAGGTAGTTTCAAATACAAACTGGGCCAATAGAAAACTACCCAAAAGCGCCAAAACCACCCCAATACCTGCCCCGAGCATACCCAAATACAAATACTCGAAAGCTGTGATTTTTAAGATTTGTTGGTCTTTGGCGCCCAATGTCCGCAGCAAAACACTCTCTTTCATACGTTGATATTTGCTGGTTCTAACGGAACCAATCAGCACTATGATACCTGTGAGAATACTGAAGAAAGCCATAAAGTTGATGACCCATGAAATCTTGTTCAAAATGTCTTCAATCACCACAATAACCTGCCTCAGGTCGATGATAGACACTGTTGGAAATAAACGAACCAATCGTCTTTGTAACTGAGCTGAACTTTTCGCGTCAGGTAAATTGGTCGTCAATACATGAAATTGGGGAGCATTTTCCAAAACGCCTGAAGGAAACAATATGGAAAAATTAATTTGCATGCGCGCCCAATCCACTTCACGTAAATGGGCCACGATAGTTTTCATTAATACGCCTTGAATATTAAAAATAATCTCATCACCGAGGGCAACCTGGGCATCATCGGCCACGTTCTGTGCCAAAGAGATGGGTATAAAGCCTTCTTTTGAAATAGTTGCAGGCCATTTACCCCCCCTCGTCGTTTCCGACAGGATTAAGGAATCACGATAGGTCACCCGAAACTCATGGTGCAATACACAGCGGTTCATAGTTGTTATCGTATCCAGTATTAACTCACGAACAGGTCTATCTTTAATCTTTTGCATGCGCATCGTAATGATCGGAATGTTATCCAATACATCCCTGCCTGCATCGACAATGCTATTCATGGCCAATTGCCGTTGTTCGGATTGCACATCCATAAGAATCAAGTTTGGGGTTTCAGAGGAGGATTCCAATGCCGTTCTGGCTAATAGAATATCACGGGTAAAGTATAGGGTACTGATTAAAAAAGTACCTACTCCAATGGCTAAAATCAATACTATGGTCTGATTGTTGGGTCGATATAAGTTCAAAAGGCTTTGTCTTGTGGTAAAACCCCAAGAATCTGGAAAATAACGTTTCACCAATCGCATGAATAGGGTTGCCGTACCACCTAAAACCAAAAACACAAAGCATATGGCAAAAACAAAATAAAAAGCGTAAGTAAGCTGACCCAAGAGCCAATAGGCGAACGCAAAAATAAATAACAGGATACCTGAGAAAACAAAAATACGCGGTGTTCGAGAGGTCTTGGGCATATCGTCTTGCACACGGAGCACTTGTAAAGGAGAAACGTACCAAGTGCCCAAAAGTGGAGTCAAAGCAAAGAGTATGGACATCAAAAATCCAAGCGTCAATCCCATTGCGATGGCATCTGGAGCCAAACTAATTTCAACTTCAAACGGTAAAAAATCCTGTAATATTATCGGGAAAGATTGTTGCAACATCAATCCGACAAGCACTCCAATTCCGCCTCCCAAGAGTCCCATACCGCCAATTTGCAATAGATAAATGAAAAAAGCCTGTCTCCTAGTCGCACCGATGCACTTTAAAACGGCCACCGATCGTAACTTCTCTTTAATATGTATATGAACAGAACTGGCAATACCAACACAGCCTAAGAGGAGGGCTATAAAGGCAACCAAATTCAAAAACTTGGCAAAATTATCATAGCGTCTACCCAATCTTTGCCCTGTAGAAATATGTGTATCCAAATCCGCATTTTCGACATCAAGCTGCGGGTCAACAAGGCGATCTAGCTCCTCTAAATCTTGCCCCTCTTCCGCAACAAAATAGAAATCATACCCAATGCGGCTACCGGTTTGTATCAGACCCGTTGCTTCAACCCTATCATAAGGAATCCAAACGGGTGGGGCGATGGACGCCCCTACTCCTTCGGTGCCTGGTGCCGTAATCAATTGCCCAATAATGGGAAAGTATATATTTCCAATTTTTATGGAATCCCCAACTTTTGCATTAAACTGTAACATCAAGGTAACGTCGACCAAAGCACCCCCTTTTTCTTGGTAAGACTGCGCAGCGGACTTAGGTTCGGTTTCTAGTTCACCATAAAATGGATAGTTACCTTCAACTCCTTTAACGCCTATTAACCTAGCATCTCCACTTTTTGGAAACACCCCCATCGACGGAAAACCTACACTCTTGGCATCAGCTCCACCAAGGGAATCAATGATACCCAAAACGCGGTCATTTGGGGGTTGGTTGCTATCGATAAGAAAATCAGCTCCCATCAATCCTTTTGACTGCAGTGCAATGTTCTTTTTAAGGTTTTCACTGAATGATTGAATCGAAACAACGGCGGCAATACCTAGTATTATTGAAGCCATGAACAAGAGTAATCGTTTTCCACTCGCCCTGCTATCGCGCCAGGCCATTTTCAATATCCAGCGCCATTTTATCTTTGAGGTACTCCCAATTTTTCCGCTCACGCTATTTCATTTTCGGTCGTTGAAAATATCTTACCGCCCTTGAGCCTAAGAATTCGTTGGGTTTTTTGGGCCAAATCAATATCATGGGTGACTATGACCAAAGTGGTGCCTGCTTCTTGGTTCAGTTCAAAAAGTAATTTTATCACTTTCTCACCAGTCTCTTGGTCTAGGTTTCCGGTAGGTTCGTCCGCAAAAAGAATGGCAGGTTTGGCAGAAAAAGCCCTGGCAAGGGCAACTCGCTGTTGTTCTCCCCCTGACAATTGCGATGGGTAATGGTGAAACCTATCCTTAAGTCCCACTTTGCCCAACAAGTTCATTCCGACTTCCATTGGCCGTTTTACTCCCTGAAGTTCCAAAGGCACAACAACATTCTCCAGAGCACTTAGCGTTGGTAATAATTGAAAGTTTTGAAAGATGAACCCAACCTTCTGATTTCGTAAAATGGCCAGATCGTCTTCACTTAAATCGTTTAAACTATAATCGCAAAGCTCAACGGTACCCCTATCGGCCCGATCTAGACCCGCACAAAGCCCGAGCAAGGTGGTTTTACCGCTACCTGAAGGGCCTACAATGGCAAAAGTTTCCCCTGCATCAATACTAAAAGAGATATCCTGAAGTACGGTCAACTCTTTTGAACCACTTTTATAGGTCTTCCCTAGCTGATTCACGTTTAATATCTTTGACATAGCACTTTCATCCGTTTTGAAGAAGCGGAAAATTAGGAAATTGAATTTGATTATTTTATCAACGTACTATGCAACACCTCTTAAAGTTTCGTTATTTTTTGTTGTTCTTGCTGATTCATTGCAAAGAAGCTCCTAAGCCAACTCAAACCACCTCAGCAGAAGAAAGCAACAACTCAACTTTAGAAAAAAAACAAGGTAGTGAAGGTAGTGTCATCTTATTTTTCGGTGACAGTTTGACCGCAGGATATGGTATTGAACTTGAGGAAGCCTTTCCCGCATTGATACAACAGCGATTGGATTCCCTTAAAAAGGATTATACAGTAGTTAATTCGGGACTTAGTGGGGAAACGACTTCTGGAGGACTTAACCGTATCAACTGGGTACTCAACCAAAACGTTGACATTTTTGTATTGGAGTTGGGGGCCAATGACGGATTGCGAGGAATTCCCCTTGACAAGACCAAAGAAAACCTTCAGGCCATAATCAATGCGGTGCAGAAAAAAAATCGTAAAACAAAAATCATTTTAGCAGGGATGCAAATTCCACCGAATATGGGTCCTGAATATACTACTGAGTTCAGAAGTATTTTCCCAAATCTAGCCAAGCAAAACGAGATTCCTTTAATTCCTTTTTTATTGGATGGTGTGGCAGGAATACCAGAATTGAATCTGGAAGACGGAATTCATCCAACAGCTGAAGGTCATAAAATTGTTACCGAGAATGTTTGGAGCATCTTAAAGGCATTGATTTATTAGCCTTGATTAAATGATATTCCAAATAGTAATTCCAATCGTTTTATACCTTTGGTCATAAGAATATGGACCTCGAAACCCTTATCCAAAACTTTCAAAAAAAGGATACTGCTGCTTTTCAGCAGCTGAATAAAATGTATGCCGAAAACATTTGTGGGGTCATCAATGGTATTTTGAAAAATCCTGAGCGATCTGAAGAGGTCTGCCAAGACGTTTTCATAAAAATTTGGAACAACGCTAAAAGCTATAACCCCTCTAAAGGTCGTATTTTCACATGGATCCTAAAGATCGCAAGAAATGCAGCCATTGATGAACTGCGTTCAAAGTCCCATAAAAATTGGAAAAAAAACCTGTACACTGATAATTTCGTAGGTAACTTCGAGGGCGCCGACCATAACGATTCAAAGGTGGACAGCATCGGTATCGAAAGACTTTTGAAAGGGTTAAAACAGAAATGTATTCAACTTATCGACTTATTGTACTTCAAGGGATTCACTCAAAAAGAAGCTGCTGAACAACTTGATATTCCGATAGGAACCGTAAAAACACGTAATAGAAGCTGTATTTCCCAACTACGGGAAAACATGAAGAACTAATGGATGTTAAAAAATACATAGCGTCAGGCATCTTAGAACTCTATGTAGCTGGTGAACTCAGCGAAGAGCAAAATCTAGAGGTACACCAATATGCCCTACAATATCCTGAGATTAAAACGGAGATTGAGGCCATAGAAAGTGCTGTATTGGAATTGACCAAATCGGTTTCCCCCGGTCTCTCCAGTAAAAGCTTTGAAAATGTGAAAAAACAACTTGGCCATGTCATTCCACTTGAACCAGAAGCTTCTCGACCACGCGCACCCTTCACAAGCTATATCGGGTGGGCCGCAAGTATATTGTTTGCCCTGGGCGCACTCTGGCTGTATTTTGAGAATACGGCGTTAACCTCTGAAATTGAGGTAGTCACCCAAGAAAAGCAATCCCTTGAAGAAGAGATCAAACGAAATCGGAATGCAATTGTAAACTCTAAAGAATTACTCAATGCCTTACGGGCGCAGAGTGTTGAAGTCATAGCCCTTGGGGGACAAACCGTTGCACCCGATGCATATGCAAAAGTATATTGGAACAAGGGCAATCAAAGCCTGTACGTTGATGCGCAAGGTTTACCCAAGCCACCAACGGGATATGCTTATCAACTATGGTCATTGACATTGAATCCTCTGACACCAACCAGTATCGGACTTTTAGAGAAATTTGCTGAAAACGAAGAACAGATCTTCGAATTTGATAATCCGAATGCCTCGGAAGCATTTGGAATTACACTTGAACCAGAAGGGGGCAGTGAATCACCAACCTTAGAACAATTATATACCCTTGGTGCGGTGGGGCCTTAGTGAAAAAAGAGACCCCTCGTAATACTGTCATACTGCTAAAGGAGGAAACTATTTGTAATCTTGAAATCAAAACGTTACCCAAACGATCAGCTTTCGTTATCTAGGTACTTTTAATAAACGATAGTGTAATTTTTGAAGTCTTTTCGGCGCCATCTTACATTTAAAAAGAATCACCAATAGTAAGTTGACTAGGTTCACCCGAAGGTAACTGTTATCACTATATTTTCGAGCTGATACCACGAGGTCGTTGTGAACAATGCTATACGGAATGTTTGCTCTTTTCATCTTCTCAAAAAATGCAAAATCTTCCATCAGCACCTGTTTTTCGTCAAATCTTCCCATTTTTTCAAAAATCGGTTTTTTAATGAATAGGCATTGATCACCACCACCGGTAAAAACTCCTTTTTTCTTTGTAAATGAGGCATTGATTCGCAAAAAAAAGTTTTCCCGATCAAAACGATATGAAAAAAAACCGGCATCAAATCCTTTGGAAAAAGTCTGTAGGATATCTTCAAAAAAGTGTTTCGGAGGTAGTACATCAGCATGTAAAAAGACCAAAATATTCCCTTTTGCTTTCGCAGCGCCATCATTCATTTGTGGTGCCCTACCCTTTCTATTTCCCTTCAAGAGCTTAACACCACTCAAATCACTTAGACAAACTGAATAATCCGCCTTGCATACACCACAACTTACTATGATTTCAACGTGATGCCCATTGGACAGTTCCCCTAACCGAGGAAGTAATTTCTTGAGATTTTCAACCTCATCATATACGGGTATAATAACACTTATCAAAAGGACCGTGTTTGTTGGATTACTTACGGAATTCTATGGTGCATGGTTTGTTGAAAGTTACGTGATTCTTATTCGACCAAACCCTGGAACACTATTTTACGTAGGTTAAAAAGGAAATAATCCTTAAAATAACGGAATATGAAATTAAAATGTT
This sequence comes from Croceivirga sp., assembly GCA_050042945.1. Taxonomy (GTDB): domain Bacteria; phylum Bacteroidota; class Bacteroidia; order Flavobacteriales; family Flavobacteriaceae; genus Croceivirga. Next base: position 1,934 of record JBHJJC010000031.1, on the reverse strand, counting down.
TAGCCCTTGCGCTTTTATTATTTTCCACTTTTACAGTGGCACAAAATACAGAAATCCCAAATACTGAATTGGATTTGAATGCTCTTTCAGAACACTTTCTAGAAAAAATTCGAAATGGGGAGAGCACTGCGGCTATTCAGAAACAATTGGCTACCCTTGAACTTGAGACCCTTGTGAACAATTTAAAAACCGATAAGCAAAAACTGGCTTTTTGGGTAAATACCTATAATGCCTACATTCAGGTTATTTTAAGTAAAAATCCTGAACTCTATGAAAATAGAAGCAGTTTTTTTTCAAAAGACCAAATAATGATTGCCGGAACTGCGACTTCATTCGATAAAATAGAACACGGCATCATCAGAAGATCTCAATCAAAATTAGGTCTAGGGTATGTAAAAAAAGGATTCCCAGATAGATTTGAAAAAAGCCTTAGGGTTGAAAATCCTGATTATCGAATTCACTTTGCCCTGAACTGCGGAGCCAAAGACTGCCCCCCTGTGAGCATTTATACCCCTGATAACCTCGATGTGCAATTTTCAAAAAGCACAGCACTATTCCTCAAGCGCTCCTCAAAATATGACCCTGCTGAAAAAGAAGTATATGTAACCTCATTATTTAGTTGGTTCAGAGGTGATTTTGGAGGCAAGGACGGGGTCAAAGAAATCCTTAAAGACCTTGGTATCATACCAAGTATCGATGAAGTTGATCTCACCTACAAAGACTACGATTGGACGCTAGCTCTAGATAATTTTATTGACCTGTAATTCATTACTGGGTAGCGATCTCGTGAGAAGACTTTTAGAAGGCTTCGCGAACCGTAAAGTACAGGTTTCCGCCTTCTTCAGAAGCACCATAATCTACCCGAACGCGAATACCATCCTTTTTGTTAATGGTATATCGTATTCCAGCACCGTAAGCATTTCGGTACCTCGATGAGAACAATCCAGAAAAATCATTGGACACAGTGCCAGAGGAACCAAAGGCCGCACCTCCAAATCTCCCTGCAATAGGAAACCGATATTCCAGTGCAAAACTTAATTCCGCATGGTCCAAATATCGTCGGTCGGTGAAACCTCGGCTTCTGTTATTGGTTCCTAGATAGTTTAGACTAAAAAATGGGGTACCTTCTCCGGTATTGGCCATAAAAGCATTTACTGCTAAAATATGTTTGCCCTTCAATTTTTGGTAAAAGCGAGAATCAATATTAAACTTAGAAAATGAAAATGATGAACCTAAGATGTCCATTGAAGTAAAAGCACTGGCCTGAATAAAAAAGCCCCTAGAAGGCTGAAAAATATGGTCTCGAGTATCATAAACTGCTAAAATCCCGAGATTTGAAATGGTTCCCGCATTATTTTTTCCTTCAACATTCGTACTATCTAAAGTTCCGTTTTCCTCAAATTTCAAATTGTAGTAAATATCCAATTCGTATCCTGCACCAATCAAAAAACTCGGCAATACCTCTTTTAGAAGTGATGCCCGTAATCGGGGAAAGTCAATTTCGTAGGTTTCAAAGCTCTCTTCCTGGCTTTCAATTCCTACACCATAAAAGTTATAGAAGTATTTATAAAAGCCCAATTCTCCAAAAAAACGCCACTTATCATCGTTCCAATATAACTCATAGGGTGCCCATAACAGTAATTGGTTTTTTGAGGTACGGCTTATGGACATTTGTATCGATGAAGGATAACTCTCGCTGGGCTCATCTCTGAATCGAAAAGTGCCGATGCCCAAAGCACCGTAACCCAATCCTGTTTCAGGCAGGTAAAATAACACGGGCATCGCTGTTAATTTGAAGCTCTTAATCGAATCGTTAATCTTATCATTTTCTTGATTTTGTGAAAATGATGGGGAAGCAACCAATAGTACATTCAGAATCAGCAATATGCCTTTGAAACACTTCATATCTTGAAGGTACGTAACAAAAAACGAAC
>JBHJJC010000030.1:0-17001 GCA_050042945.1 Croceivirga sp. | reverse complement strand
GTATTTATCCTCCTGGTTTTGTGGCTTCTGTTGTGGCTTTGGCTTTTGGTCTGGCGGCCTCCTCTTTTTTCCCAGCCATTGTAATGGGAATCTTCAGTAAGCGCATGAACCGTGAAGGGGCCATTGCGGGGATGGTTTCCGGATTGGTCATAACCTGTTACTACATTGCGCGGTTTAAATTGGGTTGGGTAGGAAATCCTGAAACCAGTACGGAAACTGATTGGTGGTGGGGCATTTCACCTGAGGGTTTTGGTACCATCGGGATGCTGGTTAATTTTGGTGTCTCCACGATTGTTTCAAGATTTTATAGTGCTCCTCCTACTGCAGTACAAGAACTTGTAGAAAACATAAGAATTCCCAGTGGAGTAGGAGAAGCTCAAGACCATTAGTTCTTGATATACTTTTTACCTAAAAAGGTTTTTGAGAGTATCCATATTGAAATTTAGCAACAACGTCTAGAGATTCTTTTTTCCTATTTTTATTTGACAAAACAGTTTCAATGAGCAATTATCACATCAAACACCTTGAAGAATATTTTCAAGTCTATCGCAAGTCCGTTCGCAATCCTGAAAGCTTTTGGGAAGAGATTGCCGAAGAGCATTTTGTATGGCGAAAGAAATGGGATACCGTATTGGACTGGGATTTCACCAAACCTGAAATCAAATGGTTTGATGGCGCGAAACTTAATATTACCGAAAACTGTATTGATAGGCACCTTCATATTCGAGGAGATAAAACAGCTATTCTTTTTGAACCCAATAATCCAAATGAAGAACCCCAAAATATTACCTATCGTGAACTGTATCAGCGGGTTTGTAAAATGGCAAATGTGCTGAGTGAAAAAGGGATCAAAAAGGGAGATAGGGTGGTGATTTACCTTCCTATGATTCCTGAACTGGCTATTTCATTATTGGCCTGTGCTCGAATCGGGGCCATTCACTCCGTAGTATTTGCAGGCTTTTCTTCCACCGCATTATCAACTAGAATCAATGATTGCGGTGCAAAAATGGTCTTGACCTCAGATGGGTCTTATCGTGGAGCAAAAACCATTGATTTAAAAGGGATTGTTGATGAAGCCTTAAAGGACTGCCCTCAGGTAGAAAGTGTTTTAGTGGTCAAGCGCATCGATTCAGCTATTCACATGGAGGAAGACCGAGACGAGTGGATGCAACCGCTTTTAGATACCGCACTTGACGATTGCCCGGCAGTGGTCATGGATGCTGAAGACCCTCTATTCATTTTATATACGTCCGGATCTACAGGTAAGCCCAAAGGAATGTTGCACACCACGGGGGGGTATATGGTGTACACCGCATACACCTTTAAAAATGTTTTTCAATATCGTGAAGACGATGTTTATTGGTGTACGGCCGATATTGGATGGATAACTGGGCACTCGTATATTGTTTACGGGCCATTGGCCAACGGGGCCACGACTGTAATGTTTGAAGGAGTACCTTCCTATCCTGATTTTGGACGATTTTGGGATATTGTGCAAAAACATAAGATTACCCAGTTTTATACCGCACCTACTGCCATTCGGGCGCTGGCCAAAGAGAATTTGGATTACATAAATAAATACGACCTTTCTTGTTTGAAAGTATTGGGTACCGTAGGGGAACCAATCAATGAAGAGGCTTGGCACTGGTACAATGATCATGTGGGAGATAAGAAATGTCCTATTGTCGAAACGTGGTGGCAAACAGAGACAGGAGGGATTTTAATATCTCCAATTCCGTTTGCGACGCCAACCAAACCCACCTATGCGACGCTACCTATGCCTGGAGTTCAGCCCGCATTGATGGATGAAAATGGGAAGGAGATTAAGGGTAATTCGGTTGAAGGTCGCTTGTGTATGAAGTTTCCTTGGCCTTCAATTGCACGTTCTATTTGGGGTAATCACCAACGATATAAAGACACCTATTTCTCTGCGTTTGACAATATGTATTTTACTGGTGATGGCGCTTTGCGCGATGAAGTTGGATATTACCGAATTACGGGCCGCGTAGATGATGTTATCATCGTATCTGGCCATAATTTGGGTACCGCTCCGATAGAGGATGCAATCAACGAACATCCAGCTGTGGCGGAATCGGCAATTGTCGGTTTCCCACACGATATAAAGGGAAATGCCCTTTACGGCTATGTTACCTTAAAGGAAACCGGTGAATCAAGGAATCGGGATAATTTGAAAAAGGAAATCAATCAGTTGATTACGGAGCATATAGGTCCGATTGCCAAATTAGATAAGATTCAGTTTACTTCTGGATTGCCCAAGACCAGAAGTGGAAAAATTATGCGAAGAATTCTCAGGAAAATTGCCTCTAAAGATACCGGTAATTTAGGGGACACTTCCACTTTGTTAAATCCTGAAGTCGTGGATGAAATTATGAAATCGGCACAATAGAACCGACCAAAATCCCACATATTGAAATATTCAAAGTATACGGTTTAAGACCTTACGGTTTATGATATTTTCTAATGACTTGATGTTCATCAGTCTTATAATTTGATGCTTTCAATACACTTTCTACAGTAAAAGATTCAATTTTTGGTTGAATCTTTCTGTATTTTATCGAAAATATTGATATATCATGTATTTGGTCGAAAACCATTTGGCATAACATGAATGAATGTTCTTTATTGTAAGTCCCAATCTTTAAGATACCTACTATGTTAAAAATCTACTTGTCCAGTATTTTAAGCTTTTTCTTTTTCTGTTCTGTCTCAGCCCAAAAAGCCACAACCCTATTTGAAAAGGGTTTTGAATACATAAACCTTTGTGGTACGAATATCAAAATAAACTTTCTGGCAGATGATAAATATGCTATAGTAACGAATGGATTGGCTTTTGATGAACTTTATTTTAGCCTAAATCAAGGAATATTTAATATTGATGTAAGAAAAAAACAGCTTACGGGCAGTGAGACACTAGTTATCCTCTATCCTGAAAGCAGAACTATCCCAAAAGTTATGGTTCAATCCCAACAATTGGCCTTGAATTGAAATGAATAGTATTGAAATGCAGCGCTTTGGAAAAATGTTATACACTATATTTTTCTGTAAAGTTTGAAAATTATGCTAGTGTTTTAGAAAAAGATCAACGATTCATTTCTAATTTCTTCCATTCTTTGACAAACCTATCCTTCATATCCAGTAACTGACCTACTGCTGTTATGGTTGCTTCGGTTGGCCGTTTATCACTGGCTTGAAGCACAATCAAGGTATGAAGTAGCTTCTCTTGTAGTCCTACAAGGGTCTCATCTTCGAATGGCACATCATAAATGCTCCCATAGAGCTGGTCGCCTTCGCTAGGGTCTTTCTCGCCTATAAACTTATTGCGTACGGCTTTTACTTTTTTATTAACCCTTTTATTTTTAAACATCTCTTGAGCCGCTATGCGGGTGGCAACCAATTCTTCGTATGCAGAATAGACCTTTAAAGAGAAATCTGTCTGCAATTGAATGTCAGCATCAGAACTTTTGACACGAGGGTCCATTCTAACGGTTATTTCTTGTTCCAGCGGCTTTTCGTCCACTGTCAATCTGATGGTATAAATGCCTGGCGCCACAAAAGGACCTTTTGGACTAATCGGCGTGTTATATTGTACTGCAGAAATGGCATAGCTTCGTTTTGCTCTCTTCGGATTTTCATATCTGAGGTTCCAAACAAAGCGTTGATGCCCTTTTTCTGTTGAAAGTTTTGATTTCGGGCGAATCCAGTATGTGGGATGGGGAAGCCCTGTACTGTCAGGGAGTTTCATTTGGGTTGTACTACTATATTCGCGAACCAATTGTTTTTTTGAATCCCATATTTCTAATGAAACTTTCTTGGCATCTGAAGGAAGATAAAAATCGATATTGGCACCATCTGGGGGGTTTTCACCTGTTGGTTCTTCCGGTGGCAATGGGGTATCTCCAAACATGTTATCGCGGACCCTGGTGGCCAGCGAAGGTTTAAAAAGATGTACTTTGTTCTTCAGTTGGTTCAGCTCGCGCAACGGGCTAAAATTATCCATGATCCATATCGACCTTCCATGGGTACCAATGACCAAGTCATCATCCTTAATGACCAGATCACGAATGGAGGAGGCGGGCATGTTCAAGCGCAATGATTGCCAGTTGGCCCCATCATCCGATGAAAAATAAACTTCACGTTCTGTACCCGCGAAAAGTAGGCCCGGTGCGGAATGATCTTCCCTAACCGTATTTACCGGTCCGTTTTTGTTCATACCGTTGGTTATCAATTCCCACGTTTTTCCGAAATCATGGGTTTTGTACACCAATGGTGCCATATTATCTTTTCTAATGGCATTGACGGCTATATATGCGGTACCCTCATTAAAATGTCCGGCGTCGATTTGGGAAATTTTATCCCAAGATTTGAGCTCTGGTGGGGTAACGTCTTTCCAAGTCTTTCCCCCATCTTGTGTCACATGAACCAAGCCGTCATCACTACCGGCCCAGATAATATTTCGATTGAGGTGCGAAGGACCTAATGAATATATAATGGCCCGCTGGGGCATGGTTTCCATTTCATTTGAGTAGAAATCCCCAACACTATCGGGGACTTCAGGTCGTTTCCTCGTCAAATCAGGGCTTATTTTCTCCCAGCTTTGGCCGCCATTCATCGTTTTCCAAACCACATTGGTGCCAAATAATAACATGTCATCATCTTTCGGATGAAATATAAGAGGCATGGTCCTCAAAAAACGAATTTCTCCTGAGCGCAAGACCTCAGGGCCTACGAATTGTGTCTGCCCTGTTCGTTTATCAAATTGCAATACGCGGCCTCCGTAAACGATATTATGGTCTTTTGGATCGACTGCGACATATGCATATTCATCTGCGCCAACACCTATAAATTCCCTGAAAGTAATTTGTCCACCATTGCCTCTGCTTGCGACACCAATAGCTCCGCTCTCTTGCTGTCCACCATAGACCCAGTAAGGCCATTGGTTGTCCGTACTGACATGATATAATTGTGCTGTAGGTTGATTATACCAAGAACTCCATGTTTTTCCACTATTTACGGTAATGACGGCACCTTGGTCGGCTGCAAACAACATTATTTCAGGCTGTAATGGATTTATCCATATGCGATGATAATCATCGCCCCCAGGGGCACCTTTGATTGATGTCCAACTTTTTCCTACATCATCCGAACGGTAGGCCGCGATATTTCCAATAAAGACTTGATTTGGGTTTTTTGGATGTACCTTGATTTCTGCAAAATCACTGCCTCGGCCCCACAGGCGGTAGTCGGTATTGATCAAAATCCAGCTTTCACCCGCATCATCACTTTTATAGATTCCACCATTCTCTTTGGCATCAACAGTGGCATACATACGGTTTGAATTGCTTGGGGCAATAGCTACCCCAATTCTACCCAGGCCTTCTTTGTATGTAGGTAGGCCATTTGTGATTTTTCGCCAGGTATTTCCACTATCAGTAGACTTGTAAAGATTACTATTGGGGCCTGAGAATTTGGCATTTTCCCAAGGGCCTTCTTGATGTTCCCACATACTGGCAAACAACGTTTTTGGATTGTTTGGGTCAAATTCGACTTGAACGGCCCCTGTATTATGGTTGATGTAAAGCACTTTTTCCCAATTCTTGCCTCCATCCACTGATTTAAAAACACCGCGCATTTGATTGGCTCCGTATGGATGCCCCAGCCCCGCTACAAAGACTATATCAGGATTTTTCGGATGGACAATGACGCGGCTCACTTGTTGCACATCATCCAATCCCACATGCCTCCATGTTTTTCCACCATCAATCGATTTAAACATGCCATCGCCAACAGCCAAGTCGGGTCGATGAAGCCCTTCCCCAGTACCTACATAAATGATATCAGGATTACTAGGAGAAACGGCTACATCCCCTATGGAACCCGTTGGGGCATCATCAAAAATAGGGTGCCACGTCCTCCCGTAATCATCGGTTTTCCATACTCCCCCATTGTTATGACCGACAAAGAAGACGTTGGGTTGTGTGGGAATACCTACTGCTCCTACTGTTCTTCCCGCCCTAAAAGGGCCAATCATTCGGTATTCCAAATCTTGAAAGTATTGAAAATCTACCTGGGCAGTACCTGATAGAAATAATATAAAGGCGACTAATGTACATATGATTCTCATGGTAGGTTATTGATTTTGTTCTCTTCAAAAATAAGAAAAGGGGGGATGGGATACTTTTAGGGAAACGGAAGTAATTGGGTTTGCTAATTATTATTAAAAAGCCCGTATTCGTTGAAATACGGGCCAAATGGTAGCGAGAGGGGGACTTGAACCCGACCTCAGGGATATGAAATCGAGGTTCTAATTATGGAGTAATTTTGATCGCCCACAAATGCTGTATAACCTATAATTTTCATATGAATGACCTAGTAGGGTTAATGACTCAGAGATATTTGTTTGCGTAATATGATAAAAAACAATTATTAACGAGAGAATCATAACTTTTTTGACTTTTTGAATCTCATCAAAATAATATCAAATGTTGTGCATATGCTGTACACCAATTCATATCCTAGGCAACAAGATTAGATATTATTTGCATGGAATGGGAGAAGAAGCGTTAAAAGCAAAATGAACGCTATATTTTAGACAGCAAGGCTAAATTAACATCAACATAATAGTTACAACAAATGTCCCGTAAAAGGAAATGAACGAGAATATCAAAATAACTACAAATGGGACATTACGGTTAAGAATTTTGATAAAAAAAGACCATCCCGAGAATTAGCCCATTTAAAAGACTAACAAGCCCCAAATCCAAAACCGACATCAACCACCCTCCTTGGCAAACAGATTTTTTTGTTGTATCACGTCGCCCCTCACAATTTTCCCTGCACCATCAAACGTGTAAATCTCTACAATATCGCTACCCTCCGGTACATCGGGGCTGAGCCAGACCCTATCGTGAATGATGACCTTTTCGTCGATTTCGACAAGATGTTTGATTATGTTCCGCACCTTGGGATGCTTCTTAAAGTGGGCAGCCCTGTTCTTGAAAAGTGCTTGGGAACCAGCAACCTTAAGTTTAAACTCTTGGTCTTCATAAAGGAAGACCTTGATGTCGGTGTGGAAATTTTTGACATAGAGCGTTGCATCTTTCATGTTGACGGCTTCAACTATTTTCTTAACGTTCTCGAGATTCAAACCCTGTTGGGCGTTGGATAGAAAGGGTATCATCAGTACTTGGCACATTAAAATTTTCAATACTTTTTTCATAATCTAAATTTTGGTAATTGATTTTATAAATTCATTTTTTCCTTCCAATCCAAAAGAGTAAGGATTTTTGATATCCACTAAAGGTTCAGCCAATAATTGACTTTAAGAACTATCGCCCGTTGCCTTGGAAACCGAATAGCGGGAAAAACCAAGCCCCCATCAGTACCCTGACTTTCGGCAAAGTAGTTGTCGGTATAGACCAGAAATAAATCGGATACTGGTTTGAACCGCCATTGCAGGCGGGTGTTGATATTCATATTCTGTATCTGGCTGTTCAATTGCACAAAAGTGGTCAAAAACAAGTTTTTGGTGAAAGTAAAGTCCAGGCGCGACCCCAAGAGCAACAGGTCGGCGTCCTTAAAACCTTCGGACAATCGAATTCTGTTGTATTCCACATTCACAGAAACAAAACCAAGGGGCTGGTACCGATAGGTCAATGTTCCTCCAAATCGCTGCCGGCGACCGTTAACGAATTCCCCCAATTGCAGCGACGTTTCAAAGAAAAAAGTTTTTCTGGTATCGGAAGTGTAATCTGCGGTTAGAAAATCAAAGGTAAGTTCCGTTCCCTACTCGAGTGGTCGTCCGTTCAGTCCACTTGGTTCAAAGGGATCCAAAAGAAACGTATATTGCCGTTTCGCCGAAAACTTAAATAATGCCGTATTTCGCAAATTCATGCTATACCCAACCCCGCTGTTCCGGTCCAGCTTGCTAAAATTCATGGTTTCCATACTCCAGTCCCCGGAAATTCCCGGACCGTAACTTTGTAGACGTCCCGATTTCGGCTTTAGATTGAGCAATTCGAGAGGAGTGGCTTGAAAGACGTTCCTTCTGCGTCGGAAGCCCACTTCGGGATTGAAGCCCCTGCCAATACTTAGTGCCGTCACCCCAGTTTGCCACCGATAGGTGTTGTAATTCAAAAATCCGCCTGTTGCAAATTCCGAGTTGCGCTCCACCTCATCAAAAGAGCGATGGTAAAAGAACTTACCGTTCCATATATTATCGTTCGAAGCGAGGTTGACATCCACGCCCATAGTCCTGTTATATACTGAGGGGGATAGGGTAAACCTTCCATCAATATCATCCGAAAATGCTTGTTTGTTGATGAAGAAAGCACTCAAATAGGAGCGTGACAGCAACCGGTGTTCCGCGGCCATCACCAAAAAATTTGTCGATGGGACGGATGAGGCCTCGTTCTGCTCCAGTTGGGCATTGAGCAATCCTACCCGTAGTTTTTGATTTAGCTTTCCGTTCAACCTAAGACCGCCGTAGATCGTGGACTGTGAATTCTGCCCGGTAACTGGGTCGACCGTGACACCGATACGGCGGGAAAAGAAGGGACGGGTACCCTCGAGCCCATAATTGCCGAACAGATCGGCATTTTCAAGAAAAAACTGTCTCCGTTCAGGAAAGAATATCTCAAACCGATCGAGATTGGTCACCTGTTGGTCGACTTCCACTTGCGAGAAGTCGGGATTGACGGTTAGGTCTAGTGTAAGCGCAGGACCGATTCCGACCTTGGCATCGGCGCCCAGGTTAAATTCATGATCCGTTGGCGTATCGGCAATAAAATCCTTAGTGTTTCTAAAGGTACTATAGGGAATGAACGAAAGGTTGCTCTGGCTTTCGTCAAGCGGTCTTTTCCAATAGAGTTTTTTGGAGAAGGCTAGGTTGATGATAAATTGGTTTTGTGGAATCGGCGACCATGTGGACTGCTCAGCGTAGGTACTGTCAAAACGGTAGAAATTGACATACCAAAAGGGAGACCCTTTCTTATACCGGAGCGTTTTGAACGGGATGGCCATCTCGACCATCCAAAAACCATCGAACCTTCTGGCCGCGGAATACCAGACATTGTCCCAGCCCGTTGAAAAGGTGTTGTCGTTGGCCACGCTGCCCCCATTGGCTATGAGGCCTTCCCGCTGTACCCCAAAGGGATTAACCCCAAAAAGGAAGGCGTTGTTCCGATCGGCATACGTATCGAGCACAACGGTAAAGACATCATTGGCCTCGCCCCTAAAATCCCTTCTCAGTGAAGGTGTGACATACTCCCTTTCGCCGAGATTGTACATTTTGGCGATGATGTACAGCTGATTTTTATCATAGGTCATCCTGACCTCGGTCTGTACCTTGGCCAAAATTGAATCGCTCGGAAAATATTGTTGAAAATCTGTTGCAACGGCCGCAACGCTCCAATCCGGTTCGTTCATTATTCCATCTACGGTAATCGTTCCCTTTGCTTGAACGATTTCAAAATCATCCTGGGCAATGAGGGCACAGGTTACAAGTGATAATAAGATTCTAGTAAAAATGTGTACTTTGGGCATTGGGCAGTCTTTAGTTTGGAAAGCTATGACCTTCTGCCGGTATTTTGTTATTGTATAGGCAAATGAAGTTATTACATTAAGAAGAAACCCGAACGTATCACGCAGCATCGCACTTTGAGAAGAAAAAAAAGGAAACTGAATGGAAATGGGTATGTCGGTGAAAAGACGGAAATCGACCTAGAGAATTTTATCGTTTACAACTCGTGGCTAGAAACGGAAAAACCGTTGGAAATCGAGGTCCGAGGTGCTGATGATTGGCTGCAGTTCCATTACCAACTATCGGGCAGTACCAGCACGGTGCTGGTCGAAAAAGGCGGAACGCTCAAGATCGGACCGAACAGCCTCAATGTACTTTATCAGAAGCGGGGCACGTGTATGATACACTTTCCCGAAAATTGTAATTATAAAAGTTTTGGCTTTAGGGTTGACCCTGATTATTTTTCAAGGTCATTTTTAAGCGATTTTAAGGAACTCTCTTCAATGCGCAAGGCAATCGAGAATGAAAATGTCTTCCATCGGGATAAGGAATATACCGCTCTGGACCTGTTCACCAGAAAAATAATCAAATCGATTTTAGAAAATCCTTATAAAGGTTCTTTGGAACAGGCATTTATGGAAAACAAGATTATCGAGCTGATATTTCACTCCATACCATCCTTAAGGCAACGACCGGAATCGGCTACTGGGGATAAAGCATTTTACCGTGAAAAAATAAAGAAAGCCCGATCTTACATTGAGGACAATCTCGACCATAGACTGTCGTTGTCATCGGTCTCCGAATATGTTGGGGTGAATCAATATGTGCTTAAAACGAGATTCAAGGAATCTACCGGACAGAGTGTCATAGCGTTTTACATTGACCTAAAATTAAAAATGGCTTACGACAAAATCTAGAACACCGATGAGAAGATAACATCTATTGCATATGATATCGGATATTCAAGTGTCGGTAATTTTTCCAATGCCTTTTTTAGAAAATTTGGTTTTAGGCCCAGCCAACTTAGGAAATGAATTGGTTGGAAGAGTTGTGCGGTAATAAGAACGTTTTATGGAACTATAAAACTTTAATTATTAAATCGAATATTGATGTTGTACATATGTTGTACAGTAAAAAATGTAAAAGGCTTCTCAAAAATGAGAAGCCTTATCTTTAAATGTAGCGAGAGGGGGACTTGAACCCCCGACCTCAGGGTTATGAATCCTGCGCTCTAACCACCTGAGCTACCTCGCCATGTAGTTTAAGCGGCTGCAAATATACTGGTTAATTTCTGCTACTTCAAAATTCAGGTTTATTTTATTAATTGCAATTTATTTTTTTATATTGACGATTCATATTTTTCAATTAAAAACGGCCTAGTGCATGTGCGATAAAACAAAATTTGAGATTGAGTTTGTGATACAATCCTCCCCTCAATTATTATATAACTATATTTCAACTCCTTCAGGACTTTCAGAGTGGTTTGCCGACAACGTCAATTCTAGAGGTGAAATCTTCACCTTTATTTGGGACGGTGCTGAGGAAGAGGCAAAACTGTTGAAGCGTAAAAGTGATGAATTTGTGCGCTTTACTTGGGTCGACAATGAAGATGAATCTTGTTATTTCGAAATGCGAATTATTGTTGATGAGATTACTAAAGACGTTTCATTATTCATCTCTGACCATGCCGATGACGATGAGATGGATGAGGTCAAAATGTTATGGCATAATCAAATTGCCGACCTCAAGCAGGTTTTGGGTTCGAAGTAAGAAGACGTCAACATCACTTATCTTTGCGCTCTTTAATTTCAATTGTAGATGGTCAATTTCAATGGCGCAATTTTAGAAACAGCTTCCAATTTTTTAAATGAAAACCAAAGGGGTCTCCGCTTTGGAGATATTCTCTTTGAAGAACTGCGTGTCATGAACGGCAATCTTGTCTTCTGGGAAGAACATTATTTTCGTCTAATGGCCAGCATGCGTATTCTACGCATGGAAATTCCTACGGTATTCACCATGGAGTATCTTGAAAGTGAAATCCTTAAAACTATCGAGCAAAATAATGTATTGAACAACTCAGCTTTAATCACTTTTGCAGTATTTAGGAATTTCAGTCAAAGTCTTTTGCCAAAAACAAATCAGGTAAGTTGGTTTATTTCTTGTCAAGCATTGACTTCATCTTTTTATACTATTGATGAAGAACCCTATGAGGTGGAGTTGTTTAAGGATTTTCTCGTCAATCAAGATATGTTGACCAACTTGAATACGAATAACAAGACAATAGCGGTTACAGCCAGTATTTTTGCCGAAGAAAATGGATATGCTGATAGTATTGTACTTAATACGTCGAAGCATGTTGTCGGTACCACTCAAGGGGCAATTTTTCTCGCCAAGGATAAGGTGATAAAGACTCCGCCATTATCTTCGGGAGTGAAGAACGAGGTCATCAGAACTAAAATTATTGAGATAATAGAACGGTCTGAGGATATCACCCTCATAGAAGAGGCCATCTCTCCATTTGAACTTCAAAAGGCCGATGAACTTTTTGCAGTGAATATTGCTTTAGGTATTGTTCCGATAAGTAAATACCGAAAAAAGACCTATCAAAATGAAATGGGTAGAAAGATTTTGGCTAAATTAGATGCCCAGGCGAGAATGACTAGTTTAAAATAGGATTTTCAGGAGAATTGGACCATATAAGGTATTCACCACCCAATTCAATCATTTTTTCTTTCCAAAAAGCAGTGGTACTCTTTTGTATGATATCGCTTTGATATTCATTTTTGACGACTACCCACGATTTCGATGTGAGTTCTTGGTCAAGTTGCAATGAAGCCCAACCCGAATAGCCCAAAAAGAAACGTATATCGTTTTCGGTGATTATACTATTGTTGACCAATTCAATAATTTTTTCAAAATCACCACCCCAGTAAATACCGTCAGAAATTTCTATACTCTCTTCGATAAGATGTGGTACTTTATGAATAAAATAGAGATTATCTTGTTCTACTGGACCACCATTGAATACTTTAAGAGGTACTTTAATTTCTGAAACGAGGTCGCTAATATCATATTCAAGGGGTTTGTTCAAGATAAAGCCTACGGCACCCTCGTCATTGTGTTCTGCAAGCAAAACCACTGATCGATTAAAGGAAACATCGCCGGTAAGTGCGGGTTCTGCGATGAGTAATTTTCCCTTTTTGGCTTTGGTTTCCATTGGTTGTCACGTCAGTGTTGATAACTAAATGTAATGTTTTAAACGATAACTACAAAAGTGACAAAAATAAAAAAGCACCTCACTGGTCGTGAAGTGCTTTTTAAATGATAAGAACATATCTTTAGTTCACTGCATCGCTCAATTCTGATCCTGCCTTGAACTTTACAACATTTTTTGCAGCAATCTTGATGGTTTGACCAGTTTGTGGATTTCTTCCTTCTCTAGCATTTCTTTTAGAAACTGACCATGATCCAAAACCTACCAAGGATACTCTTCCTCCTTTTTTAAGAGATCCTTCGACATTGCCCAAGAAAGATTCCAATGCTTTTTTAGCTGCTGCTTTGGTGATGCCAGCATCAGCTGCCATAGCATCGATTAATTCTGTTTTGTTCATAATTAACTTAAATTAATTGTTGTTATAATAATTTTAAAGCTGAACAAATTTATACGGAAAAGCCGGCGAACCAAGTGAAATCAAGGGAAATCGGGGTTTTTGTTGATAACTTGAAGCCTTTGTTGATAAAAGCAATTAAATTTAAGCTTTTGGCTAATCCCAATAATAACAAGGGCTAGCGCATGTGCGCCTCATTTTCAAGCTTCAATCCGTTAAGTACCTCTTTTATCGTCATTCTCCTTTTTCCAGAAAGCTGCATTTCCGTAAGATGTAAAAAGCCATCTTTGGTAGCTACCTTCAAAACACCAGTACTTTTAACTATGGTACCTGTCTCATATAGGTGTTTTGATTCTTCCATTTCTGTTTGAAAGAGTTTAAAGACGATTTCCTCTTCCCCATTTTTTATTGTTGACCATGCAGAAGGGTAGGGTGAAAGCCCTCTAACAAAGTTGTAAATAGCTTCCGTTGGTAATGACCAATCAATTTTGCAATCTTCACGAAAGATTTTTGGAGCAGGTAATAGCACATCATTGGTTGGTTGCTTTTGTGCAGTAACTTGTTTTCTTGCTATCAATTCAACGGTTTCTAAAATCAAGTCTGCTCCTAAATCCATTAATTTATCGTGCAATACCCCTGCACTTTCGTCATTTTCAATAGCAGTCTCTTTTTGAAGGATGATTTCACCGGTATCGATTTTACTATCGATAAAAAAAGTGGTTACCCCTGTTTTCTTTTCACCGTTGATTATGGCCCAGTTGATTGGGGCGGCTCCCCGATATTGGGGCAAGAGTGAGGCATGAAGGTTGAAGGTGCCATATTCTGGAATTTGCCATATCACCTTGGGAAGCATTCTAAAGGCCACAACGATTTGAAGATTGGGTCGTACGGCTTTTAATTCGGTCACAAACGCTTCACTTTTTAAATTAGCGGGTTGTAAAAGGTGGAGTCCTTTTTTTTCTGCAAATACCTTTATGGCGGACTGATGTAATTTTCGCCCCCTTCCAGCGGGCTTATCCGGCTCAGTGACTACTCCAACGATATGGTAATCAGCGTGAACCAATTTTTTTAACCCAGCAACGGCAAAATCCGGGGTTCCCATGAATACTATTCTCAACGCTCTCTTTGTCTTATCAAATGCCATAACTGTTTTTTCCTTTTAACCGAATTTCTCCATCTTCCAAAAGTTCTCGAATGGCATAAAGCAATTCCATTTCACTTTGATTTGTTTCATTGGCCAATTGCCTCGAAGATTTATCATCAATCTTCAGGGCATCTCTAATTTCCTGCTTTAATTCTTTCAATGACGTCTTGTGGACTAACTTTGATATGCATATGTCACAGGTTCCACAGGGCTCTCCAGCCTTTTCGCCAAAATAATCCAACAGCATATTTGTGCGACATTTTTTGGTGTTATGGGCGTAATGAAGCATTGCTTTAAATTTTTCCTTTTTGGTTTGAATTAATTTCTCAATATTTTCTGCAATGGGATAAACGGTTTTGTCGTCTTCTCTAGGAGTTAAAAACTTATTTTGAACATCCTGTGTCTCACTATTATAATGAGCTAGACCATCTTTGGCCAATTGTTTTAGTGTTTGGTCAACAAAGCGCTCTTTTTGATTGGATTTTTTCGCCAATAGTGTAAGATTGATTTTTGTTTCAAATTCAAAAACGCCACCATATGTACGAAGTAGCGTTTGAACCACCCCTGCCATACCCTTATATTTTTTTAACCATCCGAAGAGTTCGTCCTTTTTTGAAACGAGTTGAATGGAGTTCAATTCCTTTGACATTTCAGATAGGGAAATGATACCGTTTTGGTCCAAAATCTTTAAAGTGGTGTATACCTTTGAGGGGTAAAGGCCATAGGCGTTACAGAAGGCATTTAATTCGAAGTTAAAACTTTCGTCTTTCCCTTCGTTATAAGCAATCTGGAAAAATCCCATTAGTTTTTTATAAATCGATTTAATATAACTCAAGTCAGGTAATGAATTGTAGAATTGACTTATTGCCCGCTCAATATCATTTTCATTGACCAACATAACGGCTTGTGCTTGGGCTCCATTTCTTCCACCTCGCCCCGCTTCTTGATAATAATTTTCAATACTATCAGGTAGATTGTAATGGACCACTGTATCGACATCCGCTTTGTCGACGCCCATACCAAAGGCATTGGTTGCGACCATAATCTTAAATTCATTCTTTACCCAATCTGATAACCGGTCTTTTTTCTCAAAACTGGTTAATCCGCCGTGAAAAAAATTCGAGGTCATCCGGCTTTGGTTAAGTTGCTTTGAAAGCAGAACGGTTTCTTTTCGCGAGCGAACATAGATAATCGCACTTTTTTTACATTTTTCCAGAATGGTATTGACCGTATACCTTTTATCCTCTTTTCGTTTAATGTTAAAATGAATATTTGTCCTTTTGAACGAATCCTTTATCACCAGTGAATGAGGTATGCCCAGATTATCAAGAATATCACCTGCAACACGTTGTGTTGCCGTGGCAGTCAAAGCAATTAAAGGTACGTTCGTATGCCATGTCTTTAGCACCTCGCACTGTCGATAAGCGGGTCTAAAATCATGACCCCATTCTGATATACAGTGCGCTTCATCAATGGCAATAAGGTTTACGGGCATTTTTTTTATGCGCTCTTGAACCAAAGGTTGTTGCAGTCGTTCGGGCGAAAGGTAAAGGAATTTGTAATTACCATAAATACAATTATCTAGTAGGGCATCCAATTGATTGGGGGGAATACCTCTTGTTAAACCTACAGCTTTTAGACCTTTTTGTTTTAAACTCTCCACTTGGTCTTGTATCAAAGCCACCAAAGGTGAAACCACGACACATATACCTTCATTTAGAAGGGCGGGTATTTGAAAACAAATGGATTTTCCACCTCCCGTAGGCAAAAGGGCCAGAACATCATTCTTTTGAATAATGTTTTCTATGATCGGTTCTTGTAATCCTTTAAATTGGGTATGCCCCCAATATTTTTTAAGAACATCGAGCGGAGAGGCCATCACTTTTTGATATTGTTTATAACAAACTGCGCTCGTTCTTTAACACTGCATAAAGGCATTAAGATAGGCTGATATCCAAAGTGTTCATAGGTTTGGGTCAAGTAAAGGTGTAAGTCTCTTGCTTCTTCAAAACTCTCTAGACGCTCATTGTCTGATTTATAGATTTCCTTCCACGGAGGAAGGATAAAAACGGCATCGTACTGACATTCTTTACAAATCGTTTCAAAATCAGCGGGGTAGGTCTGTTCGAAATAGTCCATGTACGCCAAAACATCCGGCACGCCTCTATCAAAAAAGCAAATTTTCTGGTTCAAGTGTGATGCGCCCAGATACTGTTCTTTTCTACCATGTAGGAGTGCTGAATTAAAGGCCATTGGGTCATTGACAAATACCAAGGGGTTCGAAATTTTTTCTTTTTCCGTGGTAGTATTTTTCGCTTTTGCCGTCATATCACGTATGATTTCATGATAGCAATGAAACTTTAGTGTTTCCAATGCCTTTATGACACTTGTTTTGCCCGTGCCTGGTGCGCCAGTGATGATAATTTTCTTTGGTCCCAATAGCTGATGATTATGCACAAATTTACAGCTTGAACGGGAATCTCCATTTGTTTTGGACATTACTATCTTTGTAAAAAACACCTTATGCAAGACAAAGACTCGCAAGAGTTTTATGATAGATTAAAAGAGCAGCTTTTGGAAAACACCAAATGGCCCTCTAACTACCTATACAAGTTCATCGTTCCGACCGATGAGGAAAAGATTCAAGCGATACATGAAATTTTTGATAACACTGGGGCCGTCATTGAATCGAAGAAATCAAAGAAAGGTAC
>JBHJJC010000029.1:0-10614 GCA_050042945.1 Croceivirga sp. | reverse complement strand
ATCCAAAGTGGCCCTAAAGGTATCGGTTGCTTGCTGAATCGGTGTGGAAGAAGCACCCATGGAAGCATTGTTGAAATAGTGCAGTCCTTCAGCAAAATGGAACTGCGACTTTACGGCATCCCAATATTCTTCAGTGATATTAATATGGTCGTGCGGCCCGATAGACTTCCAATGCGTCAACAATTCAGGCCCAAATAAGGGAACAGCAAAAGAACTTAACGTTCCTTGGCCGAGCTGTCTTAAAAAGGTGCTTCGTGAGGGGGTTTTCATACTTAGGTAACTATAGTTTGGTTACCGGTAAAGTTACAAAAGGCCTCTAAACCTAAGACGTGTTTTATTTAAAAGCCGGAATTCCTGTGATGTCAGCACCCGTAATCAATAAATGAATATCATGGGTACCTTCATACGTGATGACACTTTCGAGGTTCATCATATGGCGCATAATACTGTAATCACCCGTAATTCCCATTCCTCCAAGAACCTGTCTGGCTTCCCTCGCAATTTTGATGGCCATCTCGACATTATTCCGTTTCGCCATTGAGATTTGGGCAGTAGTAGCGCGACCTTCATTTTTCAATTGTCCCAAACGGAAGGCCAGTAGTTGGGCTTTGGTAATTTCAGTAATCATCTCGGCCAATTTCTTTTGCTGCAATTGAAAACCAGCAATGGGCTTACCGAATTGTGAACGTTCTTTGGCATAACGCAAAGCGGTGTCATAACAATCCATAGCGGCGCCACTCGCTCCCCAAGCAATACCGTAACGCGCTGAATCCAGACAACCTAATGGGGCACCCAAACCAGATTTGTTGGGTAATAAATTTTCTTTGGGCACTTTGACATTATCAAAAATGAGCTCTCCTGTGGCGGAGGCTCGTAGTGACCATTTATTATGGGTCTCTGGGGTGGAGAAGCCTTCCATGCTTCGCTCTACGATCAACCCATGAATACGGCCTTCCTCATTTTTGGCCCATACTACGGCAAGGTCGGCAAAAGGGGAATTTGATATCCATAGTTTGGCACCATTTAAAAGATAATGATCGCCCATATCTTTGTATTTCGTTTCCATACCCCCAGGATTGGAACCGTGATTGGGTTCGGTCAATCCAAAACAGCCCATCCATTCTCCTGTTGCGAGTTTAGGTAAGTATTTTTTACGTTGTTCTTCAGTACCGTAAGCAAAAATGGGATACATGACCAAAGAAGATTGCACTGAAGCGGTGGAACGGACCCCGCTATCTCCGCGTTCGATTTCTTGCATGATAAGTCCGTAACTGATTTGATCCAAACCGGCACCACCATATCCTTCGGGAATGTAAGGTCCAAAGGCCCCTATTTCGGCCAATCCCTTAAGAATCTGTTTGGGAAATTCAGCGTTTTGGGCATATTCTTCAATGATTGGAGAAACATCACGTTTCACCCACTGTCGCGCGGCATCGCGAACCAGCCTGTGCTCATCGGATAACAGGTCATCTAAATTGTAATAGTCAGGAGCTTCGAACAAATCGGGTTTCATAGCTAATCAATTTTTAATTGTCATTTAAGCTGTCATACTACATGCAGTCGAACTACATTTGGGCATCTCTATTAAAAGATTTCCCTCTCTACCAGAATGACCTCAAATAATAATTCAAAGGTAGGAATCAAACGTAACAATATACAGCCCTATTGTTACATTTTTAAATAAAAGTCTTGGGTCAGCTGAATATATTCTTTGGTGAACCGATGCCTTTCCCTTTCAATGGTTAGCACACTTTCGGTAAGCTTTCCATTGTATCTTGAAAACTGAATAATGCTTCTTTTAATCGAGGCATCTATTGTACCTCTAACCCTAAGGATTTCAAAAGGAAATAATCCAATCCTTTCAGCCAGTTCAAACACCCTGTTTTCATGGTCTTTTGGGATGATTAAAGAAAATACCCCCTTCTCTGCCAATAATTTATGTACTCCCTCAAAAAGCTGTTCAAAGGGCAGGGCGGCATTCTGCCTAGCCTTATCACGTTTGATATTTCCGCTGGAAACATTTTCTGTATAGAAGGGAGGATTTGAAACAATCAAATCATACGTTTCATCCATTTCACCATAAAATGCTTGAAACGAAGCGTGATAACAGAATAATCTATCTGACCAAGGTGACCCCTCAAAATTTTCCACACATTGCCCGTGGGCTTCATCATCAATCTCAATGGCATCTATCGTTTCGGCCCCACTTCTTTGGGCCAACATAAGTGCAATCACTCCCGTTCCTGAACCAATATCCAAAATACTGTTAGGATTGTTTTCCACAGAAGCAACCGCTCCCAATAATACGCCATCAGTCCCAATTTTCATGGCACACCTCTCTTGATGGATTGTGAATTGTTTAAAACGGAACGATTGTTTCGCCAAAATTCCAATAGTTAAATTCCAAATGCCAAAAAGCACTATTTGGTTTTATTGATTATCGAAGATAAAATTCTTCTCAATTCCTCAGCCTCTTGGATTAAGTCCTCTATTTCTTTTTCAAAACAATCATTTAAACTGTTTAACAGTCTTAGCCAGTATTTTGATTCTTTAGCTTCTTTTCGCGCAATTTTCAAACGAAATACCAAGTCTTTATCCCCTAGCTTTTCATTCGCTTCAATGTAATTTGCACCAACTGAACCGGAGGAACGGACCAACTGCTTTCCATCCTCAATATTTGAAATAGTTCTGGGAAGTTTTTCCACCAGTTTACGACAAGACCTAGAAAATAAGAAAGTACGTTCTTCTAAATCATAAACTTTTTCTTTTGCCACTATACCGTTTTTGGAATTTGGGTTGGAAATTTCATTAAAGATATAAAATCACAAACCTTGTGATTTACGGCACTTCTCGGAACTTGTAATTTGTGATTTGGAATTTTAACCTAAGTACAAATCCACCAAACCTTCAGGCGTTTGCACGAAAATCGTCTTTGTGTTACGGTCTACTTTGGTGATAATATCATCAGAAACCGGAATCAAGAGTTCCCTTCCATCCTTTTTGGCTTCAAAAAGCACTTGCGAAGAGGAATCGTTAATGGATTCAATCACACCAATGTCACCGTGCTTGGCGTCCAGTAGTGTAAAACCAATAACCTCGTGGTAATAAAATTGATTTCCGGATAGTTTCGGTAGATGGGTCAGCGGCAGATAGGTGGCCTTGCCCAAAAGGGAATTCGCGGTAGCCTCATCGTTGACGTCTTCAAATTGCACCCTAAGTAAACTTGATTTGTGCAATTGACTTTTTTCAATAAAAAATGGAACCAAATTTTTGCCCAAATCGACAAAAATTGATTCCATTCCTTCGTACATCTCAGGTTCGTCGGTATCTAATTTTAGCAATACCTCCCCTTTGAAACTATATTTTGATACGATTTTACCGAGATAAAAACACTCGTCTTTACGCATCTTCTGAATTTACTCTTTCGGAGCTTCTTCCTCAGTTGCCTCTGGTGTAGCTTCCTCGGTAGATGCTTCTTCAGTCGAAGCTTCAGTAGCTGGGACTTCTTCTGCGGTTGCTTCAACAGCAACCTCTTCAGAAACAGCTTCTTCAACTACTTCTGGCTCTGGTTGTTGTGAGGCAATACGTTTTTCATTGACCTCCTTCTCAGCAGCCAATGCCTTGGCCTTGGCGTCTGAATCTGCTTTGCTCAACCCGTCTTTCTTTGCTTGGATCTTGCCCTCTTTTTCTTCTAACCATGCTATGAAGCGTTTCTCTGCCTCAGCTTCATCAAAAGCACCTTTTTTAACACCATCCAGAAGGTGCTTCTTCATTAAAACGCCTTTGTAGCTCAAAATCGCACGAGCCGTATCGGTAGGTTGTGCCCCATTGTGCAACCATTGCACAGAACCATCAACATCTAAATTGATGGTAGCAGGATTTGTGTTGGGATTGTAGGTGCCCAACTTTTCCAAAAATTTACCGTCTCTCTTTGATCTGGAATCTGCAGCCACTATCCAATAAAAGGGTTTACCTTTTTTACCGTGGCGCTGTAATCGAATTCTAACTGGCATATCACATTAATTTGTAGGGTGCCCGACCCTGATTATTAATTCATTGTTTCGCTAAAAGCGGTTGCAAAAATACATTAAATCTATGATTTGGCAACCCTTTAATTTGCTTTTTTACAGTTGATAACTGCTTACAACTCCTTTTTACCAAAAACATCTGTTTAGTTACTTTTATTTGTTCGAAACTGCACTATAATGTACCTCATTTTTGATACCGAGACTACAGGTCTGCCCAAGAATTATAACGCACCAATAACTGACACCGAAAACTGGCCCAGATGTGTACAGATAGCTTGGCAGTTGCATGATGACATGGGGAATTTGGTCGACCATCAAGACTATCTCATTAAACCAGACGGCTTTAATATCCCTTATGAATCGGAACAAATTCACGGTATCTCCACAGCCTTGGCCGAACAAGATGGGATTCCGCTTCAAGAGGTACTCAAAAAGTTCAATGGGGCATTATCAAAGACCAAGTTTGTAGTCGGGCAAAATGTAGGATTTGACGTGAATGTCATGGGCTGCGAGTTTTTTCGCGAAAGCGTTGAGAACCCCTTACAAGAGTTGCCTATTTTGGATACCTGTACCGAGCATACCGCATCCTTATGTCAAATTCCTGGTGGTCGCGGCGGTAAGTTCAAGCTTCCTACCCTTACCGAATTGCACCAGTATCTTTTCGGTCAACCCTTTGCCGAGGCCCATAATGCTACTGCCGATGTAGAGGCAACTACTCGATGTTTTTTGGAATTGGTACGAAAGCGACAATTTACCGAAGAGCAACTCGATGTTCAACCCAATTACTTTGAACAATTTTCCGAGGCCAATCCACAGGAAATTCCGCGTATTGGCCTAAAGCATATTAATCTTCGAGAGGCTTCCAAAGAGATTGCCGATGCCCTATGGAAAAAAGATACCGGGGGTACCACTGAAGTTGAGTTACAAAAGAACATTGCCAATTTGGCTAATGTAGATTTTGTGCACTTGCACAATCATTCCCAATTCTCGGTACTGCAATCGACCATGAGCACCAAATATTTGGTAGCGCTGGCCGCTGAGAACGAAATGTCTGCTGTGGCGCTGACCGACCATGGCAATATGATGGGGGCCTTC
The DNA here is from genome assembly GCA_050042945.1 of Croceivirga sp. Classification (GTDB taxonomy): domain Bacteria; phylum Bacteroidota; class Bacteroidia; order Flavobacteriales; family Flavobacteriaceae; genus Croceivirga. Next base: position 5,491 of record JBHJJC010000029.1, on the reverse strand, counting down.
CATTTTGTAAAACAGGTGAAGGCCCATAACAAAACGGTAAGGGAAAATAACAAGGAAGCACTTGAAAACGGAGAGACGCCCACGGCAAAAGAGATTACCCCTATCATTGGCTGTGAGTTTTTTGTTTGTGAAGACCACAGCAACAAGTCGACCAAAGACAATGGGTATCAAATCGTACTATTGGCCAAAAATAAAATTGGCTATCAGAACTTGGCCAAAATGGCCTCTAAGGCCTATACCGATGGCTTTTATTACGTACCCCGAATCGATAAAAATATCATTGAAACCTATAAAGAACATGTGATTGCCCTTTCGGGAAACCTATATGGTGAAGTGCCCAATAAAATTTTGAATGTTGGCGAAAAACAGGCGGAAGAGGCATTACTTTGGTGGAAACAGACCTTTGAAGAAGATTTCTACCTTGAAATCATGCGACATGGCCAAGAAGATGAGGACCGAGTCAACCAGGTTTTGATTCAATTTGCCCGAAAGCACAATGTAAAACTGATTGCTTCCAACAATACCTATTACGGCAAAAAAGAAGATGCAGAAGCCCATGACATCTTACTTTGTGTAAAGGACGGAGAGTTGGTCAATACCCCCATCGGCCGTGGCCGTGGCTACCGATACGGACTCCCCAACCAAGAATACTATTTCAAGTCCTCTGACGAAATGAGGGAGCTTTTCAAAGATTTACCAGAAGCGATTCTGAACCTACAAGACGTTGTGGATAAAGTGGAACCTTATGATTTGGCGCGAGATGTGCTCTTGCCCAAGTTTGATATTCCAATAGAATTCCATGATGCCGCCGATGAGGAAGATGGGGGCAAACGTGGGGAAAATGCGTATTTAAAACATATTACCTACGAGGGCGCCAAAGAGCGGTATACTGAAGTTTCCCCTGAGATAGAAGAGCGTATTGATTTTGAATTGGCCACTATAGCCAACTCAGGATATCCTGGTTATTTTTTGATTGTTGAAGATTTTATTCGAGAAGCTCGAAACATGGGGGTTTCCGTAGGGCCCGGTAGAGGATCGGCCGCAGGTTCGGTGGTGGCCTATTGCCTAAAGATTACCAATATTGACCCCATTCAATACGATTTGCTTTTTGAACGGTTCTTGAATCCAGATCGGGTTTCGATGCCCGATATCGATATTGACTTCGATGATGAAGGTCGTGGAAAGGTCATGGACTACGTCATCAATAAATACGGCTCCAATCAGGTGGCCCAAATCATCACCTATGGCACCATGGCGGCCAAATCATCGATTCGTGATACCGCTCGAGTTTTGGATCTGCCCTTGAGTGATGCCGACCGTATTGCCAAGTTGATTCCGACGATGGGCAAATTGGGTAAAATATTTGGAAAAGAAGAAGCTGAACTCAAGAAAAAGTTTCGTGCCGATGATATGCTCAAAATCAATGAGTTGCTCAATATCGCAGAGACTGACGATTTGGAGGGACGTACCGTAAACATGGCCCGTGTGCTTGAGGGTTCGGTGAGAAACACTGGTATTCACGCCTGTGGGGTCATCATCACTCCTGATGACATTACCAACTTTGTACCGGTGGCCACGGCAAAAGATTCTGATTTATACGTCACCCAATTTGACAACTCCGTTGTTGAAGATGCCGGGCTTTTAAAGATGGATTTCTTGGGATTAAAGACATTGACCCTTATCAAAGATACCGTCAAAATTGTTAAGGCAAGAACCAATGTGGAGTTGGTGCCCGATGAATTTCCGTTGGATGATGAAAAGACCTATGAACTGTTTCAGAGAGGGGAAACCGTCGGGATATTCCAGTATGAATCCCCAGGGATGCAAAAGCACATGAAGAGTCTTAAGCCCACGGTTTTTGACGACCTCATCGCCATGAATGCCTTGTACCGCCCTGGACCTATGGAATATATTCCAAGCTTTATTTCACGGAAGCACGGTGAAGAGGAAATTACCTATGACCTTCCTGAGATGGAAGAGTATCTCAAAGATACCTACGGCATTACCGTATATCAAGAACAGGTGATGCGGCTTTCCCAGAAATTGGCCAATTTCTCGAAAGGTGATGCCGACGTATTGAGAAAGGCCATGGGGAAAAAGATTTTCGCAGTACTACAAAAAATGAAACCCCAATTTTTGGAGGGCGGCGAAAAAAATGGGCACCCTAGGGATATTTTGGAGAAGATTTGGAAAGACTGGGAGGCCTTCGCTTCTTATGCCTTTAATAAAAGCCATTCGACCTGTTATGCCTACATTGCCTACCAGACGGCATATCTAAAAGCGCATTACCCAGCCGAATATATGGCTGCAGTGCTCTCAAACAATATGAACGACATCAAGCAGGTGACCTTCTTTATGGAAGAAGCAAAGCGCATGGGCTTGGAAGTCTTAGGGCCTGATGTCAATGAATCGTATTACAAGTTCGCGGTAAATAAAGATGGGGCTGTCCGTTTTGGTATGGGGGCCATAAAAGGGGTAGGACGTTCTGCCGTAGAGGCCATCGTTGCGGAGCGTAAGGAAAATGGCTCCTATCGCTCAGTCTTTGATATGGCCAAAAGAACAGATTTACGGTCCGCCAACAAAAAGGCATTTGAAGGATTGGCATTGGCCGGAGGTTTCGATTCGTTTTCCAATACCCATCGTGCCCAATATTTCCATCAAGAAGGTGATGGGGTCAGTTTTTTGGAAAAGGTCATTAAATATGGGGCCAAATTCCAAGAAAATGAAAACTCTTCCCAAGTGAGCCTCTTCGGTGAGGCAAGTGAGGTTCAGATACCTGAACCCGTTGTTCCACCCTGTGAAGATTGGGGCACTATGGAAAAGCTTCGACGCGAAAAAGAGGTCGTTGGCATCTATATTTCAGGGCATCCTTTAGATGACTTTAAGAAAGAGATTACCTCCTTTTGCAACACCAGTATTTCGGTATTCAAAGATGAGCTTGAAGGCTATGTGAATAGAGAGTTGACCTTTGCGGGGGTAATCACAGATGTACAACATAGAATTTCAAAAAATGGAAAAGGCTGGGGACTTTTTACCATAGAAGATTATACCGATACCCATGAATTTCGAATTTTTGGTGAAGAGTATTTGAAGTTTCGTCATTTTCTGATGATCAATTCCTTTATACATATCAAGGTATTTGTTCGCGAAGGATGGGTCAATCGTGACACCGGTAAAAAAGGGGAACCCAGATTACAGTTCAATGAATTCAAGCAATTGCAAGATGTCATGGAGGCCTATGCCAAGAAGTTGACCATCAAATTAAATGTGGCCACCTTGCAAGAAAAACGTATACAGGAGTTGAAGAATACGTTGGACTCCCATCAAGGAAAACATCCAATAAGCTTTATTGTCTACGAGATGGAAGAAGAAATAAAGTTGAACCTATCGAGCAGAAAACAGAAGGTCAACATCAATACGACACTCTTAAATGTATTGGAAGAACAAGAAGTGCATTATAAACTGAACTAGCATTGGTTTTACTAATGCTTTGATAATCAAAATAGATACCACCCACGTAAGGAATAGGGTTTTGATTTGACTACATTTGCGAATTATAAAACAATAAACATGGCACTAGAAATAACAGACGCAACTTTTGACGAGGTTGTTTTAAAGAGCGACAAACCGGTATTGGTAGACTTTTGGGCAGCTTGGTGTGGCCCTTGCCGTATGGTAGGTCCGATTATCGAAGAGGTGAGTACCGAATATGACGGTAAAGCAGTGGTAGGTAAGGTTGATGTAGATGCCAACCAAGAGTTTGCAGCAAAATATGGCGTACGAAATATACCCACGGTTCTTGTATTTAAAGGTGGTGAAATCGTAAGCCGTCAAGTAGGGGTATCCCCTAAAAAAGTGTACACTGATGCTATCGATGCTGCTTTGTAAGAAATAAAAGCTTAGTTAAAATTTAAAAAAGGTCTGGTGTTCGCCAGGCCTTTTTCATTTATCTTCGATGGTAATGAATGTAATAACCGAACTTCATAACGCCCCTTTATTCCAAAATCTAGAGGTATTGGCGGGTCAGGTTGTCGAGGGATTTATCAGTGGAATTCACAAAAGTCCGTTTCATGGCTTCTCTGCTGAATTCGCCGAACATAAAATCTATAATTCTGGCGAAAGCACCAAGCATATCGATTGGAAGCTATTTGCCCGCACCGATAAATTGTACACCAAGCGATATGAAGAAGAGACGAATCTTCGATGCCATATGATTTTGGATAATTCCGCCTCAATGTATTATCCAGAGGTCAAAAACCTATCTTTAGATAATTTGAACAAAGTTGGTTTTGGCGTCTTGGCCATTGCCGCTTTGATGAACCTGCTCAAAAAACAACGCGATGCCGTTGGGCTCAGCGTATACGGAGAGACCAATGGCTTTTATACTTCAGAGAAGAGCAGTGAACGGCACTTTCAAATGCTGTTGTCACAACTGAATCACATCGCACAGGAGAAAACAGGGGAGAAAAAATCGAGAACCTATCATTTCTTGCACCACATTGCTGAAAAAGTCCATCGAAGGAGCCTGATTTTTATTTTCTCCGATATGTTTCAGACCGAAGTGGAAGAAGAAAAGCTTTTTGAAGCCCTTCGCCATTTAAAATATAATAAGCATGAGATTGTACTCTTTCACCTTTTGGACAAGGATTTGGAGCGACAATTTCAGTTTGACAATTCTCCAAAGCGCTTTATTGATGTAGAAACCAGCGAACATATCGACTTGCATGCCGATAACATTAAGCAAGCTTACCAAACCGCAATAGACCGTTACCTCAAAGCCTTGCAATTAAAATGTATGCAATACAAAATCAGGTATGTCGATGTTGATGTACGTTCTGATTTTTCAACAGTATTGAATACGTTTTTGGTCGAGCGACAAAAATTTGGGTGATTAAAAAAAAGTTTTGTCGAAACCGAAAGATGTGGGTATATTTGCCCTCGCTTTACAAAAAGCATTGAACAAGATTTGAATCCCGCTGTAGCGGAAGTGTAGATGGTAATCGACATAAAATCATTGGTCTGGTAGTTCAGTTGGTTAGAATACCTGCCTGTCACGCAGGGGGTCGCGGGTTCGAGTCCCGTCCAGACCGCCAGTAATAGCAAGGCTTCCGAGAGTTAACACTTTTGGAAGCCTTTTTTTCTGCACACTTTCTGCACACTTTTGTGTTAAAATTGAAATTTTAACATTTTTTGGGTCAAATAACCTCATTTTCGGTCAATCCCTATTAGAAAATACCATTTTTAGGAATTTTGCTCATTAGAACAAGCCATTCGCTTAGTATGGTTTTCATGTTTTCCTTTATTGTTATAGCTTTTATAATTAACAAGAAATAAGGCACAATAATTGATGCTTATTTTTAATATGGTCTGACCTTTAGATAAAGCATAGCCCCAATTCAATATTGCTTTGACCTACAATGGTTACTAACGCTTAAAGGTCAGCTTATGGAACTACAACTACTATCTCAAGAACTTTCAGAAGAATTAGCTA
>JBHJJC010000028.1:0-18262 GCA_050042945.1 Croceivirga sp. | reverse complement strand
CGTCACCCATTACCGATTGAAAAATGCCGAGGATGGTAGTGGAATTGTAGTGGATGAAGATGCTAAGTTAGAAGAAGAACTTATTGTTCGACCTACTTCAGAGACCATCATCTGGGATACGTACCGCAAATGGATTCAGTCATATCGCGATTTACCCCTTTTTCTTAAGCAATGGGCGAATGCGGGGCGATGGGAGATGCGCACAAGGCTCTTTCTAAGAACGGCTGAGTTTTTATTGCAAGAAGGGCATACGGCCCATGCTACTGAACAAGAAGCTGTAAAGGAAGCGGAAATGATCATGAATCTATATGCCGAATTTGTCGAGAATCATATGGGGGTACCGGTCATCAAGGGCACTAAAACGGAGAGTGAGCGTTTTGCAGGTGCGGTAGAAACCTATTGTATTGAAGCTTTAATGCAAGATGGTAAGGCCCTTCAGGCAGGAACCAGCCATTTTCTAGGACAGAATTTTGCCAGGGCGTTTGATGTGAAATTTGCGACGAAAGAGGGAAAGCAAGACCATGTTTGGGCTACTTCATGGGGGGTTTCTACACGATTGATGGGAGCATTGATTATGACCCATAGCGATGACAATGGGCTAGTTTTACCACCCAAATTGGCGCCGATTCAAGTGGTCATTGTTCCCATTTATAAGGGTATAGAACAACTTGAGGTGATTTCAGAAAAGGTACTTCCTTTAGTTGATGCTTTGAAAAATAAGGGAATATCGGTAAAATTTGATGATCGCGATACCCATAAACCGGGATTTAAGTTCAATGAATATGAATTAAAGGGAGTACCCATTCGATTGGCCATAGGGAATAGGGATTTAGAGAACGGTACCATTGAAATAGCTAGAAGGGATACCCTGGAGAAGGAATCCGTTGCGATAGACGGGGTGCTGGAAAAGATAGAAGCACTTTTGGAAGCGATTCAAATCAATATTTATCAAAAGGCCAAAAAGCATCAAGAAGACCACATCACCCATGTTGATTCTTACGACGAATTCAAAACGTTATTAGAAGAGAAAGGTGGATTTTTTGCTGCCCATTGGGATGGTAGTAAAGCAACAGAGGATAAAATCAAAGAGGAAACGAAAGCGACCATTCGTTGTATACCTATTCATGTAAGTCAGGAAGAAGGTCACTGTATGGTCACTGGTCAACCCTCACCATATCGCGTGCTGTTTGCTAAAGCCTATTAGGCTGTTTAAAAATTGGTTAGGTTCTATTGCAATAGAAAAAAATAGTTGTATTTTTGCACCCGCCTAAAAGACAATATTTTAAATAATGAATAAATTATCTGTTCCTTTTTTAGGCTAAACGTTCATTGTTAAAGGGCCCGTTCGTCTAGGGGTTAGGACGCCAGGTTTTCATCCTGGTAACAGGGGTTCGATTCCCCTACGGGCTACTAAACAGTTTTATAGTGTAGTGTTTGGAGGTATGAATAAACACTACAGCTTTTAATTTTTAATCATAAAAATGGCAAATCACAAGTCGGCATTAAAGAGAATCAGAAGAAACGAAGCGGTTAGATTGCGCAATCGTTATCAGCATAAGACTATGCGTAATGCGGTTAAAAAACTTCGTAATGAAGAAGATAAAAAGGCTGCAGAAACATTGTTGCCTACCGTCGTAGGTATGATTGATAAATTGGCCAAAAAGAACATTATCCATTCGAACAAAGCAGCTAACTTAAAAAGTAAGTTGATGAGTAGGGTCGCCGCAATGTAATTCGTTCGTAAAACATAATAAAAAAAACCCCCTTCGATTCGAAGGGGGTTTTTTAGTGGTCAATACTATTCTTTGAGCTGTGATGTATTTCGGTAACCGCTATTATCTTTATACCAGTCGTTATAGGTATTGCCACCTGAAGTAGCCCATTGGTTAAAGAAATTATAGGCTTGGTTCACAGGTACTTTTTCTTTAGGTGGCTTAAAGTTATGTACAATATCGATTGCCCAAGGTAATCCCGTTGGTGTTTGATAGTTTCCATCGGTATCCATATTTGTTACGGCCGTATTTGAACTGTTGACCGCCAGAGAAGTACGACTTCTATTGGGCAAGTGAATTTCCTTTGAACGGTCTTCGCCAACGATCAAGAATGGGTTGAACGGTGCAGTACCTAGTTCGGCCGTTGTCAGTGGGGTGGTGAATGCAATATTGATGACCCCTGGCTGATTGAGTTGTTTCTCGTGGTCGTCAAAGAAAATAACTACTGCATTATCTTGGTTCTCTTCCAGACCATTTGCCCCGATAGAAATGTAGTTTTCGGTTAAACGATAACCAGACACCGATGCTATTTGAGAAGGTACTAAGTTTTCCAATTCGATACCAAACCCATTGGTAAGTCCTGCACCATCAGAGGTCACTTCATAATAGATATCTAGCTGAACAGCTTTGTTTTCAGAATTTAGTACGGCAACAAACCTGTAATTTACTGCTGTATCATTGAAGTCATAGTCCCCTAAGAAAGGCCAAAGGTCTTCAAAAGCCACAGTACCCCAACCATACTTACTGGGTGTAAATTGTTCAAAGGCTTTATCGGCATCATCAGGGAACTCATCATCACTATCAGGAATACCATCGCCATCCGTATCAGGATCTTCCGCTTCTTCATCAATAATGGTGTATGTGGTCAGGTCATTTATGGTTCTGCCAAAGTCAATTCCTGAAGTAGAATTAGGCCCATAAATGTATTCCCATCCGCCGGTGACCGTATCCATTATGATTAGATTTGAACTAGAACTGCTATTGGCCAGCCAGAGTTCGTTGATGGAATCAAAGGTCATTGATGTTGGGTTGAATGGCAGGTTGTCTGCGCTGATTCGGGTAGCTTGATACTCATTATTATTGTCCAAATCAAGACGGTACAATCCGCCGAAGCTAGATAAAAATAGGGTTCCGTCGGCAGCAAATGCCAAGTCGCCCCCCCCGGTTACATCGAGATTATTGATATCCCATGTTGAAATAACAGAAGCATTTGAGGGATCAATTGTGTACAATTTTGCTTTTGTAGAAAAATACAATAAACCATCTTGTTCACGATAGTCCAATCGAGGCCCACCCATCCCTACATTGCCTATTGTTGACCACGTATCGTTGACCATATCATAGCGCATTAATGGGTAAGGGTTGCTTCTACCGATAGAATATAAAAATAGATTTGTATGATCAATTGCTGCGGTATAGCTGCCTTGGGGCATTGCTGCTAAATCGGTCATGTTCCCGTTCAAAGGGTTGACCGTAAAGAGTTGACCTGAACCATTGACACAGTATAGGGAGTCAATCTCAATATTGCGATTTGCCCTAGATTTTCTAAAAATCTGTTTCGACTTAAATCGAGCTACTTCGGCTTGTCTGGCCTTTCCATTGAAATCTGTATGGGTATAGGTCGCTGTACCGTTTACAATATCAAGAATTTCACTGCTAAAGGAAGTGCCTTCTTTTCGACGAACATACAATTTAGTGTAGTATGAGGGTATCGAGGTAGTGCTTTGAAAGGTACCTCCTTCTGATTTTTGCGTTAAAAGAATTTGATTGTATTCATCGGACTCGAAAGAGGGCGCTGTTATAGATTCTCCGTCGTCATTGATGACCGTATTTTCTTCAAGGGTATATTTGACATCATTGTATGCATATACCGTATAAAGGGCATTAGGTGAAGGATCGTTAAAGGTTACGGTTACCTGTTCAGCAGTTTTAAACTCAAAACCGTCCGGTATTTGAAGCTCTGTCAATGAGAGTTCGGTAACGGGTACCTCTTCTTCGATTTCGCCATCGGGAAGAATACCATCATCAAATTTGTCTTTAACACATGAGGTCAAAAGCAAAGCGGCCAATAAGGCCGGTGAAAAGATTTGGGAAATTTTCATCGTTCGTATTTTGTATTACAAATGTTTATGTTTCTTTTTTTATAAAGACCTTATAGTATTCGAGTCTTAAAAAGATGTCGATTAAATGTGCAAAACCATCGGTAAATGGATTTTGTCAATAAATGAACGAAAAATCTTACAAAAATTATTTTTGAATCGATGAACGGAAGGGAAATGTTGTGAAAACCGTAAAAGTTGAAGTGAAAATCAATTTACCTGAAAGCTCTTCGCTTACTTACGATAAATCCGATACAGAACAGCGTATACATTATGACAATGCTAAGTCGCAAAATCATTTGAAAATTATATTTATACCAAATTTCAGGATTCAGAGTACCCCTCAGATACAATATTGAAAAAGTAAGATGAAAGGCAAATAATCCAAAAGATATCCAAAACATCAGATTGTGTTTTTCAATATTCCATTTCCAGTCTCTCCAATGGTTTGCCCAGTATAACATCGTGCTGATTGCAAGTGCGAATGAGGAGAAAGTAGTTGCATAATATAGGGTCATTACAAGGGGATTTTGAAAAAATGAGCTTATAATATATAAGCAGAGTGCCAAAATAGCTAGAGTTTTAATCGCATTTTTCAGTTTGATGGAATTGACCAATTTCCAAAATACCCAGAAGAAAAAACCATAGTAGAAGAGGTCATAGATATTGTAGATTAAATCATTTGCAAACGTAATATCCTCAAAAAAAGCAAACTTATCTGAATACCGAATGAAATATCCCAAGAGCTCATTGAAAAAAGTATACGCAATTAATGCAGGTAAGTACTTGAGTACTGTATCAAAGAACTTTCTATAGTTGGCTAATGATATTAAAAGGGATATAAAGTATATAGGAATATTGAAATGTTCCCTAGTAAATTCGATTATATCTTGAAACATGGCGTTTAAAAATCACCAAATGGCGGTGGACCGCTCTGACCGCGATTCATGACCAAACTACCACCAGACATTAGGCTTGTACTAAAACTGGGTACAAAAGAAGCTTTTGATTTGTTTTCACTATCTCCATTTTCTCCACCTCTAGGCCAATAGTTTCGAATCAGTTCGGCTTGGCCGTTGTCGCCGATATAAAACCCCCCATAGTCATTACCTACCTTGGCCGTAGGTAATATAAAAACTGTGTTATGGTTAGCTTCTTTTCCTTCATTTCCATAATTACCCAGATAGATACGCAAACTGTCTGGCATAACCTTGGCCTTTCGGGCTTCTTGCTCGACATACTTTATGTACCTTTTTAAGGTTTTTAAATCAAAAGCCACAAATTGTGTCGGAATGAACTTTTCTTTCCCATCGCTCTGGGCCATTTCGAATTCCATGATTTGGGACGCTCTTCGATTTTCGTAGTTCTCACACAGAACTTTTGCTTCATCCAAAGAAATGATTTCTTCTGGTGCGTCTACCTCATCAACGCTTTGGGTCATCATTTTTGGAGCAACTTCTTTCTTTGTTTGAGTATTGCAGGCCCCTAGTAAAAGTAGTGCCAGCCCAAGTAGACCAAAGGTTGTTCTGGTGAAATTTAATCGATTCATTTTCATAAGTTTAGTTTAAAGTGGTTATGGTTTGTGGGGGATTACTTCTTAAAGATAGGGGTTTTACCACAAATAAATTAACAAAAAACCCAATGGAAAGCTCCATCGGGTTTTAATAAGTTGTTTTTTTGTATGATTGCTTATTCGTTCATGGTCATCAAAAACTCTTCGTTACTGCGCGTCTGTTTCATACGTTGTTCCATAAACTCCATTGCTTCTACGGGATTCATATCCGCTAAATACTTGCGCATGATCCACATGCGCTGAATGGTTTGTTCATCCAATAATAAATCATCCCTTCGCGTAGAAGATGAAATCAAATCTATTGCTGGGAAGATTCTACGATTGCTGATTCTACGATCTAATTGCAGCTCCATATTACCAGTACCCTTGAATTCTTCAAAAATCACTTCATCCATTTTAGAACCGGTCTCGGTCAGTGCCGTGGCTATGATAGAAAGCGAACCTCCATTTTCAATGTTCCTTGCCGCGCCAAAGAAACGTTTTGGTTTGTGCAATGCATTGGCATCAACACCACCTGAAAGTACTTTACCTGATGCTGGCTGTACAGTATTATAAGCTCTCGCCAAACGGGTAATGGAATCCAATAGAATCACAACGTCGTGACCACATTCTACCAGACGTTTGGCTTTTTCAATAACAATGTTGGCTACACGTACATGTTCACTGGCCTCTTTGTCGAAAGTTGAGGCCACAACCTCACCGCGAACGTTGCGTTGCATGTCGGTGACTTCTTCCGGGCGTTCATCAATCAATAATATGATTTGATACACCTCAGGATGATTGGCCGCAATACCATTGGCAATATCTTTTAACAATACCGTTTTACCTGTTTTGGGCTGGGCAACGATCATACCCCGTTGTCCTTTACCGATGGGAGAAAATAGGTCTACAATCCTAGTGGACAACGTTGTTTGTCTACTTGCTACGTCAAATTTCTCTTTTGGAAACAAGGGAGTTAAGTGTTCAAAGGCGACTCGATCGCGAACTACCTGTGGGTCCAAACCATTAATTTTGTTCACCTAAATTAGTGGATAATATTTCTCTCCTTCTTTTGGAGGGCGAATATTGCCCAATACGGTATCACAGGTCTTTAATCCGAAAAGGCGAATCTGACTTTGTGATACATAAATGTCATCAGGCGAGGATAGATAGTTGTAATCAGATGACCGTAAGAAACCATAACCGTCTTGCATAATATCAAGAACGCCTTCACTCTCGATGATGCTGTCAAATTCATATTCAGGCTCTTTATAACGGTTTTTTAAGTCTTTATCGAAGTTATTGTTACGGCGATCTTGATTATTGTGACGCCGGTCTTGGTGGTTTCTTCGATTTTGGTTTTTGTGTTGGCCGTTTTGACGATGTTGCTCTTTCTGCTGTTTTGAAGCATCCTCTTTTTTATCGTCGCTTTTAACTTCTTTTACCGGGACTTCAACTTTTTTATCACTGGTTTGTTGGGTTTTCTTTTGTGCCCTCGGTCTTTTTGGTTTTTGTTCTTTGGGGTTTTCTTCTTTGGTTTCATTTACCGCAGAAGGGTTGGATGCTTGTACATCCAAGATTTGGTAGACCAAATCTAATTTCTTTAAGGATTTGACCTTTGGAATGTTCAATTCCTTAGCGATTTCCTGTAATTCAGGTAGTTTTTTGGCTTTTAAATCTGTTATTTCAAACATTAAATAGGAAATAAATTAAACGTAAATCTGGATTTTGGAGTAAATAGTACTTGGATTTAGCTGTGGGGGATAGATTTCCCTAGGCAGGTGTCTTAGTATATAACACTGCAATTATACAAAAATATTTAAAAGAACAAGTGTTATTTGTCAATAAACCGATGTAAGTTTGCGCTCCACTTGCAAAAAAGATGATTCAACGCATACAGACATTGTACTTAATAGTTGTCACATTTTGTGCAGGTGCATTGCCATTTATACTTTCACTTTGGAAGAGTGTCGAAGAAATTGAAGTGTATGCCCAAGACAATTTGATGGTTTTTACTGCGTTTGTAGTCATAAGCGCTCTTTCACTTATTTCTATTTTTTTGTTTAAAAAACGACAAAATCAATTTGTGGTAAACAGATTGAATATGATATTGAATCTTTTTTTACTGGGATTTTTCGTTTACCGATCGCTAAACTTATCCGGAGAGACGGCGGTTTCTGAGAAGGGTATTGGGATGCTGATTCCTGTATTTTCTATCGTTTATCTGGTCCTGGCCAATAGGGCCATCAAAAAGGATGAAGATCTTGTAAAATCTGTAGATCGTTTGCGTTAAACCTAACATCTTAGTAGTATTAGTGCGAAAAAGCCCGGTCATTGACCGGGCTTTTTATTTGCAGATATTTGATAACCTTTAAAATTGTGATATCAAAGAAGCCGGTGTAAAGTCGTTGTTGAACTTTATGTTGGTCATTGTTTCATAAATACTAGGCTCTTCGGCATACCCTTCTTCTGTTGGGATAAAGAAAGAACGTGTTGTGGATATCATTTGTCCATCAATGTTTTCGTACTCAAAGTTGGCCGCAATGACAGGTTCTTCAACACCCAAAAAGGGTAAGGAAAAGAAAAGGCGATCGATCATTTTGGTCTCAGGGTTCACGTATACAATGTAAAAATCATTCTGATTTTTACCCGTAACCGTTGCGTCATACGATATTTTTAATATATCATAATCGATATCATTGTAACTTTCTTGACCTTCATAACTTACGGTGCTGCCCTTGTCATTCAATTTGTAGGCCATGGCAAACCAATAATAATTTGTACGTCGTAAAAAGTTGGATACGGCATTTAACTGCTCATCTTCACTTATCTTACCGTTGACCATCACTTTGGTGTTGGCGCCATCAAAATACTGAGTCACTTCGCCTTCTTTATCTTGCATAAAGTTTACTTTGTGTTCGCTGTATTTTGCCAATGATGCCTCGTTCTCAAAAAAGTAGTACTCTGTTGAAACATCTGCTACATTATTTGCGGGTACGCGATAATCCAAATCGTAGCTTACGTTTTTTTTATTCCAAAGATCGTTCCATCCGCCGCTGGCATGTTCTATTGCCGCCAAGATGGATTGGGGGTCTTCGATATTGTACATCGGGGCTTTGTTCATTTCTTCTACTACGGCCGGTTCAGTAGTTTCTTCTTTTTTGGCTTTTGGGCCGCAGGATATTGCAACAACCAGTACCAAGAGTGATAGGCTTTTGCTCACAAGTGTTTTCATAAGTTGTTTTTACGTGTTTGCCTATTAGACGTCCATTTTTGGATTACTTACGGTGCTAGCTTTCTTTCTTATGAATGTGTAGAAAGTCCAGAACTAGTAACTGCCTTTTAGCGTTTACCCAATTCAATAACTTCTAGATCCTGAATTTTTTTTCCATCTATGGTGAATCGCAACATGGTGCGGACTTGATGAAACCCATGTTTTCCGCAGGCTCCAGGGTTCATATGGAGCAACCCCAAATTTTTGTCATTCATGACCTTAAGAATGTGACTGTGTCCACAAATAAATAGCTTTGGGGGATTTTTTTGAATTTCTTCCCTGACCCTTATGTTGTAGCGGCCTGGATACCCTCCTATATGCGTCATCCAAACATCCACTTCTTCGCAGGTAAAGCGATTGTGTTCTGGATACTCTTTCTGAATCACATGATCATCAATATTGCCATATACTGCGCGAACCGGATTTATTGTATTTAAAGCGTCAGTTACCGCTAAGGTGCCAATATCACCCGCATGCCAAATTTCATCGGCCTGTCGGGCATATTTTAAAATAACATCATCCATATGGCCATGGGTGTCTGAAAGTAAAAGCACCTTAATCATTCGCTAAAAATATGCTAAAAAGCCGAGGCGTTCTATGGCTGGTCGGCTATTAAATTATCTTTGCGCTGCAAAACGGATTCGTTGCGATATTTCATAGAATTTTCATACCACGGGAAAGCATATCATGGTTGGCAAAATCAACCCAACGTGATTAGTGTGCAAGCGGTGTTGGAAAAAGCACTTTCCACCCTTCTTAGGGATGACATTGCAGTCTTGGGGGCCGGTCGAACCGATGCTGGGGTTCATGCCAAACAAATGTTTGCCCATTTTGACTACACCCAAGAATTGGATACCAATAAAATGCTTTTGAGATTAAATGCTTTCTTACCCAATGACATTATGGTAAAATCGTTGAGGTCAGTTGTGCCTGAGGCACATGCACGTTTTGATGCCACAGAACGTACGTATGAGTACTGGGTAGTCCGAGAAAAGAATCCTTTCTTGTATGATTTTGCCCATTTGGTATTTCGTCCAATACAGATTTCGCGGATGAACGAGGCTGCTAACATTATGATGGAGTATTCTGATTTTGAGTGTTTTTCAAAATCCAATACAGATGTGAAGACTTTTGTATGTGACATTCGGGTTGCATTTTGGAAGAAAAGAGGAGAAATACTCGTCTTCACGATTTCTGCGGATCGGTTTTTACGAAACATGGTCAGGGCCGCAGTGGGTACCTTGCTTGAAATTGGTTTGGGTAAGCGCGAGGTGGCCGATATTAGAACGGTTATTGAAGGTAAGGATAGAAGTAAAGCCGGTGTTTCAGTGCCTGCAAAAGGATTATATTTGACTAAAGTAAGTTATCCAGAGGCTATTTTTAAATGAGTAAGGAAGAGGAAATAGGCAAAGCATTTGATGTTAAACTTTTTCAAAGGGTTTTCGGTTTTGCCAAGTATTATGGGGGTATTTTTTGGACGGTAGTCTTATCGGGTATTTTTTCCGCAGCATTTGCCGTATTCACTCCGATAATAGTACAATACATTATTAACAAGGCACTTGATGCCAAAAATCATGGGCAGTTGTTAACGGCTATCTTGGTCATGGGGGGTGTACTTCTCGGTCAGGTTGTATTTCAATTGTTGTTCAATTATTTTGCCAACCTTCTTGGTGAATCTGTTATCAAAGATCTCCGTACACGACTTTTTGAAAAAATGATGTCTTTTAAAATGACCTATTTCGATAAGTCTTCCATAGGGCTTTTGGTGACGCGCACTGTTGCTGATATGCAACGCATCGGGGAGATATTTAGTCAAGGTTTTTTCGTTATCGTGGCCGATGTATTGAAGATGTTGGCCGCGGCTGTCGTCATGATATATATGAACTGGCGATTGGCTTTGATCGTATTTGCGATTCTTCCTGTGATTTTGGTAGCTACCCGTCTTTTTCAAAGGGCGATGAAAGTGGCCTTCATTGATGTTCGCGCCCAAGTAGCAAATCTGAACTCTTTTGTTCAAGAGCGTATCGCAGGAATGAAGATTGTACAACTGTTTCATCGAGAGCGTATAGAGAAGGAGAAATTCCGTAGTATCAATAAAAAACACCGTGATGCTTGGTTGAAGACGGTTTGGTACAACAGTATTTTTTTTCCTGTTGCTGAAATATCAAATTCCATAGGAATAGGACTTGTGGTCTATTTTGGGGTAATCCAACAGATAGAATCCGTGCGGGATACCAATATTGGAACCATTATGGCATTCTTCTTTTTGATGGAACTGTTATTCCGACCATTGCGTCAAATAGCAGATAAGTTCAATACGCTTCAAATGGGTATGGTTGCCGCCAATCGAGTGTTTAAAATTTTAGATACCGATAGTCATATTAATGACTCGGGCACCTTGGAACTACCCCACATAAAAGGAGATATTGCATTCTCAGATGTACGTTTCGGGTATAGTAAAGATGAAGAGGTCTTACACGGTATCTCCTTTGAGGCCAAGGCTGGAGAGACTATTGCCATTGTCGGCGCCACAGGGGCGGGAAAGTCAACCATCATCAATCTTTTGAATCGATTTTATGAAATTGATTCGGGTACCATTTCTATTGATGGTATTGATATCAAAGACTTTAAACTGGCCTCATTGCGTTCACATATTGCCGTAGTATTACAGGATGTCTTTCTGTTTGCAGATACAATTGCCAATAATATTTCACTAAGGGCCGATACCATTGGCTTGAGCGATATTGAAAATGCGGCCAAGCAAATAGGGGTACATGAGTTTGTGAGCAGTCTTCCTGGAGGGTATGAATATAATGTTAAAGAAAGAGGCACTATGCTTTCAAGCGGTCAACGGCAGTTGATTGCCTTTTTAAGGGCTTATGTCAGTAATCCAGAGATTTTGGTATTGGACGAAGCTACCTCTTCCGTGGATACTTATACCGAACAATTGATTCAAGAAGCGACCGATAAGATTACCAAAGGGCGTACTTCAATTATCATTGCCCATCGTTTGGCTACGGTCAATAAGGCTGATAGAATTTTTGTTATGGTTGCCGGTCAAATTGTCGAGATGGGCACACATCAAGAACTATTGAAAAATGGAGGCTATTACAGTGACCTTTATCTAGCCCAATTTCTTCAAGAAGAACAAGTTGCTTAGATTATTTCGGTCTAAAATCCTCCCATTCGACATTTCCCGTTAACATTCCTATGACGACAAATAGAATGCCGATTCCCATCAAAAACAGTGAGAACATCATCAAATAGCCTAATGCGCGTAGTATTGCACTGATATTACTGACATGGTGTAGTTTTTGAAAAGCATAGAATTGATAAATTGTTGAAAGTAACAGTATCCACCAATTCAAATCTTGGTAAGTGATTTCGAAGAAGCTAAATAAAGGTAAACATATCAGAAATTGAACAAGGTACGTCTGTGCGGTTATATAAGTGTTAGCGATTAAATGTTCGGTATAATTCAACTTTTTAGTGTCCAAAAAAAGAAGCCACGTCATTGCTGCATAGGCCGGTATGAAGAGATAGGATAAAATGCCCTGATAGTCCAAAACAAAATCTGTTTTCGCCGCTACCTCCTGATCAAGATCATTACCGGTGAAGTCAACCGCATACCAGTTTCTTAAAATGTAAAATAAGATTCCTGAAGAGGTAATGGCGATAGCGAAATAGCCTATAGGATTCATGTGTTTTTTCCGGACTCCTGAGATAAAGCTATTGATAACAACATCAGGTTTGTGAAAAAGATGGCGAAAGGTCTTTAAAAATGTATTGTCTAAATCGAAGACATGAACGCTTACATCTTGCCATATATTTTTAAGGGTAAGCCGATTTCGAATTACTTTGGCACCGCAATGTGGACAAAAACGAAAATCAGAACGAAGTGAGCTATTACAGGTTTTGCAGTTCACTAGGCCAGGTCTTTTTTAATCAACTCTGCAAGTTCGTCCAGATTTTTAAATAAAACGAATTCCCCGTTTTTGATATATGAAATCATTCCCGTTTCCTCACTGACGACCAGGCAGGTGGCATCGGTTTTCTCAGAAATACCCACTGCTGCCCGGTGACGTAATCCAAATCGAAGCGGTATGTTCCTTTCGTTGGAAACAGGCAAAATGACCCTGGTAGCGGTGATAAAATTGTCTTGTACAATTGCTGCACCGTCGTGCAAAGGGCTATTCTTATAAAAGATACTTTCAATAATGGGTTGGGTAACCTCTATATTCATTTTATCACCTGTTGAGCGCAAAAAATCAAGATTGTTGTTTCGTTCCAATACCAAGATGGCCCCCGTTTTACTGATACCCATATTCTTGCAAGCTCCCATAATGGCATCGACATTAACATCTGTGGGCAAAGCTTCTTGTTTTAAGAATTTAAAATGACGTATAAAACTGCGTTTTGAGGCAAAATTGGTTGAGCCAATGAGTAATAAAAATTTTCTAATCTCTTGTTGGAATACAATAATAAGGGCAATTAGTCCAATGTTCATAAAACCACCCACCATACTACTGATCATTTTCATTTGCAGTAGTTCGGTGAGTTTCCATAGTGCCCACACAATCACGATTCCGATAAAAATATTGATGGCTACTGTACCTTTAACAAGCTTGTAAATGTAATAAAGCAATATGGCGACCAGGATAATGTCAATGAAATCGGTGATTTTAAACTCAAGAAAATTCAAAAATTCCAATGGCCCTGTGTTTTTGTAAAATTAGGGAAAATGCATTCAACGTTCGGTGGGTGACTCATCTTCTTTTTTGAGTGCGAGGTGTAATTGAATACATTCAAGGGCTTCTTTAACGTCATGTACCCTTAGAATATTTGCACCCTTGTTCAAAGCGACCATATGAAGTGCCGTTGTACCATTAAGGGCATTTTGAGGGGAAGTACCCAAGGTTTTGTAAATCATTGATTTCCGGCTTACCCCTGCCAACAATACCCTTTGAAGTGTTTTGAACAGTTGAAATTGTCCAAGCAGTTCAAAGTTCTTGGAAACCGTTTTTGAAAATCCGAAGCCAGTGTCGATAATATCATCGTTGATACGGTGAGCCTGTGTTTTTTCAAGAACCTCAGAAAAGTAAAACATTATTTCCTTTTAGAGGTCATTATTCTGGGTAAGGGTTTTCATGGTCTGTGGATTACCACGCATATGCATGGCGATATAAGGAACCTGAATTTCAGAAATGGTTTTCTACATGGCGTTATCTAAATGTCCTGATGAAATATCGTTGATCATGACTGCTCCGAGTTGAAGACATTTTTCTGCCACCTTACTCCGAAATGTATCAATCGAAAGTAAGGTGTCAGGAAATTCACGTAATATCAAATCCACAACAGGTAGTATGCGACGTAGCTCTTCGTCTTCAGTAATATCATCTGCCCCAGGTCTAGAACTATAAGCGCCGACATCAATAAATGTAGCCCCTTCTCCCAACATTTTTTCGGTATGCGTTAGCACCGCATCAGGATTTTTATGTCGACCTCCATCATAGAAGGAGTCAGGGGTAATATTTAAAACCCCCATCACCTTTGGGGTAGTCAAGTCAATAAGTTTTCCTTTGCAGTTTAAGGTCATTACCGTCTATTCAATTTGATAAGATTCAACTATCTTTGAAACGATGGCAAAGTTAGTACAATGCCTTGCCGAAAAATACGCAGAAATAGCATATAGATGCAGCAAACTTCAGAGCAATACGATGCGGTAATTCATACCTGCAGGGAGCTTTTCAAGAAAAAAACAAAAGACTACGGCACCGCCTGGAGAATTTTACGACTCCCTTCATTGACCGATCAGATTTTTATCAAAGCACAACGTATTAGAAGTCTTCAAGAAAATGAGGTTCGAAAAGTTGACGAAGGGGAATCATCTGAATTTATTGGCATTATCAATTACTCCTTAATGGCCTTGATACAGCTCAAGAAGGGAATAGTGGACCAACCTGATTTGAATGCCGAAGAGGCCCTATCATTATATAATGCACAAGCAATAAAAACGAAACAGTTGATGATAGCCAAGAACCATGATTATGGAGAAGCATGGCGAGACATGCGAGTCAGTTCGTTGACCGATCTCATATTGCAAAAAATTTTAAGGGTTAAGGAAATTGAGAATAATAAGGGTAAAACCTTGGCCAGTGAAGGCGTTGATGCCAATTATGAAGATATGGTCAATTATGCGGTCTTTGCCTTAATACATTTAGGAGTGAAATGAGGTATTTGGTTGGTTTTTCAAGAATATTTGTTGGGGTTCTTTTTATTATCAGCGGACTTATCAAGCTGAATGACCCCGTTGGGTTTTCTTTTAAGCTTGAGGAGTATTTTAGCCAAGCGGTTTTAAATCTACCTTTTTTTGAACCCTATGCCCTGGCCATTTCCATTTTTGTGGTCATCGTTGAGGTTCTCCTAGGAGTTATGCTCTTGTTGGGGTTTCAACCAAAGTTTACTGTTTGGAGCCTTTTGGCGATGATTATATTTTTTACTTTTCTCACCTTTTATTCCGCCTATTTTAATAAGGTCACGGACTGTGGCTGTTTTGGTGATGCAGTCAAATTAACGCCATGGGAATCATTCACGAAAGATGTTGTACTTCTCGTGTTAATTCTAGTCTTATGGAAGGGACTTTGCTACATAAAACCTGTATTCTCCAAAAAACTGAACTTAGCTTTTCTTGGGATGGCAACGGTATTGTGTATTTTGTTTTGTAACCGGGTTCTTAATCATTTGCCATCTATAGACTTTCGTCCCTATAAAATAGGCGCAAACATTGCTGAGGGAATGTCCGTTCCTGAGGATGCACCAAAGCCCATTCAAGAGTTTTCCTGGAAATTTAACAACAATGGTGAGGAAAAAATATATGTCACTGAAGGGGGCTATCCAGATGTTGAGGGAGAGTTTATTGGGGTAGAAACAAAGGTGGTACAAGAAGGTTATGAACCACCAATTCATGATTTTACGATAGAGAAAGATGGTGGTGATTTTACTGAGGGCATGTTGGGTAAATCCAAATTGGTCATGGTCATCACATACGATTTGGCCAGAAGTAATTTGCAAGCATTTAAAGAAGTGAAGGTCTATACTGATGAAGCTTTGGAAAAAGGATACAAAGTCATCGGTATGTCAGCCTCAGGCGAAGGGGAAAGTAAGGCGGTTTTAAAAGAGTACGGTCTCGATTTTGATTTTTATTTTACTGATATGACGACTTTGAAAACAATCGTACGTTCCAATCCTGCTATTTTAGTTTTAGAAAAAGGCACCATACAACAGAAGAAACATTATAACGATTTTGATGAGTTAGAATTCAACTGAGACCCTTCCATTATTCGAATCAATTTACACAGAACTTTATTAAACACTTACAAAACTATGAGAACCCAAATAGTAGCAGGCAACTGGAAGATGAATAAAAATTTAGAGGAAACCGAAGCCTTGCTCTCTGAGCTTGCGGCAAAACTCCCCGATACGGAAGCTGAGGTGATTGTGGCACCTACTTTTGTCAACCTAGCCTCCGCTCGCACTCAATTGGAAAGCTCCGTGATTGAGGTTGCTGCCCAGAATATGCATTTTGCTGAAAACGGTGCTTACACCGGTGAAATCTCTGCGGATATGTTGTTAAACGTTGGTGTTCAGACCGTGATTTTAGGCCACTCAGAGCGAAGGGCTTATTTTGGTGAAGACGACGTCCTTTTGACAAAAAAAGTCGATATGGCACTTTCAAAAAATATACGGGTGGTTTTCTGTTTTGGAGAAGAACTTGAAGATCGAAAGAGTGGAAATCACTTTTCTGTAGTAGAAGGTCAACTTAAAAACGCCATCTTTCACTTAACTACAGATAAATGGAAGCATATTGTTTTGGCCTATGAACCTGTCTGGGCCATAGGTACTGGAGAAACTGCATCACCAGAACAAGCGCAAGAGATGCATGCTTTTATTAGAAAAACCATTCAAGAGGCTTATAATGAAACCGTAGCTAGTGGTGTAACCATTTTATATGGAGGAAGTGTAAAACCGGCCAATGCCAAAGAAATTTTTTCCAAACCCGATGTAGATGGGGGTTTAATCGGTGGTGCTTCTTTAAAGTGTGATGACTTTATAGCCATCGTAAAAGCCATTTCATAACGTGAATTTACGCCCTTCATTTTCAATGGTTTGTGCAAATTTGGTTGAGGTTGTTGGCGTAAGTCCATTATCTGTTCTTTGGTGGTTTATCTAGAATTTAACTTTACCGTCTTTCCTGAGAAACCTGTCCGAGAAATTCTTATCGCAGAGCTCGGAGAATTGGGTTTTGAAAGTTTTGTGGAAACTGATAATGGATTGTTGGCTTATATCCAAAAGGAAGAATGGGACCATTACGATTTAAATCAACTTTTTGTAGTTCAAAATCCAGAATTCACCATTTCTTGGAATATCAAGGAAATCGAGCAACAGAATTGGAACGAACAATGGGAGAAAAATTTCCATCCCATAGAGATTAATACAATATGCAGGGTCAGGGCACCATTCCATCAGGCCAAAGGCTTACCTTTTGAAATAGTAATAGAGCCAAAAATGAGTTTTGGAACAGGTCATCATGAAACTACCCATATGATGCTAAAGCTATTATTGGATGAACCGCTACATGACAAAAAGGTATTGGATATGGGCTGTGGTACCGGGGTATTGGCCATATTAGCAGAAATGAAGGGGGCAAAACCAGTGAGGGCTATTGACATCGATGAATGGTGTGTAGAGAATAGTATTGAAAATATACAGCGAAACAATTGTGAAAATATAAGGGTACAAATGGGAGATGTTTCTTTGCTCAAAGGTTCGAAATACGATGTGATCATAGCGAATATCAATCGCAATGTGCTTTTAGATGATATCCGATTTTATGCCAGTTGTTTGAATCAAGAAGGTACTTTGTTGCTTAGTGGATTCTATTTAAATGATTTAGATATGATTTCGACAAAATGCAAAGAGTATGATTTACAATTTGAAAAAAATCTAACTCAAAACAACTGGGTAGCGGCAAAATATGTACATTAGAGGTGTAGGTTAATTAGCATGGGGGTAAAAGAAAAATTATCTGAATCGCTTTTACTGGAAGAAAAAATCGTTGACCAGAACGAAATTGTCCTTTTCAATGATGACGTTAATACTTTTGACCATGTCATTAGTACGCTGATAGCCGTCTGTGAGCATACGCCAGAGCAGGCAGAACAATGCTCTTTGATTGTACACTATAACGGAAAATGTACTGTTAAAACGGGGGAATATAGTTACTTGAAGCCACGCTGCTCGAAGCTGTTGCAAGCCGGCTTGAGTGCTGAAATCGTTTAATTCTTGCCTCTTTAACATCCTTTCTTTTTTCTATATTTAGGAAAATTCTTGTGGTGAATAGGCGCGTACCGTTCTTCATTTTCTTTTTATTGGTGACATACTTGCTTCAATGTCAAGAATTACCGCCATCCAGAAATTTTACCCCGGAAGAATTCAGTGCAGAAAACCAAAATTGGGGTATAGCCCAATCAAAAGATCACCTGGTTTATTTTGCCAACAATAGTGG
>JBHJJC010000027.1:0-8535 GCA_050042945.1 Croceivirga sp. | reverse complement strand
ATTGTTATCGTCCACTACTCTACTTCTAAAACTTGTTCTCTCTATGATAAATCCATCTTCATACTGTTCAAATGAACTGATACCACCATTATAATCTTGGTAATAGCGTATTCCTTTCCAAGGTTTTTCATAATCTGCTTTGAGGTCAAACTTTAAAGTGCCTAAAAGTTTCCCTTCTTTATCGTAGTATCTTTCTTCTTCTATGGTTTTTATACTAAACACATCTTTTGTCCTTGCGTAGTAGACCCTTTCTTCGACTAGCTTACCTTCTTTGTATTCTGTCGCTCTATCGGTCAATAGCTCTATTCCGTTAAAAGGAAGGTAATTCTTATACTCCATACGGGATATTTCATTGCCCGTATTATCAAAACCTATCTGCAGATGCTTTTGTCCTGCAGGCTTGAATATCGTCTTCGTCTTTATTTTTTGGTTATCGTAATAAATAATGTCCTCAATTATTTTACCTGCGTCGTACGATTTCTTTGAACTCTTCAAATACGCTTTGTCCTCATAGGTATATTTGAAGTTGACCAGGGTACCTTGATAAGGCTTAAGTCCATATTGGTCTGTGGTATAACTCATTTCGGAAATGGTGTTACCAGCTGCGTCATAAAATGTTTTGGTCAAATCAGGTTTTTCTTTGAAAAGTGCCCTAGGCTTTCCGTTGGGGTAGTAACTGCTTGATGCAAATTGACGCCCCACTTTAAAATAATTGACCGTTTTTATCCGAAGTGGATTGTAATAATAGAGGACCTCTATACCATCAAAGTTACCATTGGGCATCTTATAGCGTTGACCTAAAAATTCACCGCTATTATCGAAGTACCTCACAATAAAATCGTATTCCTTAGCCGAACTGTATCGTTCAAATCGAATGCCGCTGAGGTCTCCATCATGAACTATCTCAACTGTAGTATCATTCTTCTTTTCGGTGAGATACTGCGTATTGCCCTTATAACGTAAATTCTGTTTGCCCGAAGAAAGCTTACCATATTTATAGTTTGCCAAAAGCTTTTCACCTTTAAAGAAGGTAATAAAATCACCGTCCAATCTGCCGTTCGAATATTCACCCTGTTGAAAAATACTACCATCTTGATTATACCATATCACCTGGCCTTCCCAGGTATCTTTACTATAATGTTTTGAGCGCCCATTCATCTGTAGTTCTCCTGAGATGTAGAAATCTTTTACCCGGTAAAAATCACCTTCCTTTATCGGAGGGGGTCGAAAAAAACTAGCGCTATCTTTTATCGAAGGTTTCCACTTGGCATCATAATAAAGTGTATCGGTTTGAGCCTGAACATACTGCAATATACCCAACAAAGCTATCAATAGTATACCAGTTCGGATAGTTTTTAAGAGACGTTGTTTTCGCACCATTATGAATCATAAAGAGGTTGTCAGTGAATGAAATTAAAACAACCATATTAGATGTTACCCTTGAATTGACTTATTTCATAAAATTTAAGATGATAAAACGACCAAATCATCAAACAAATGAACGGTCTGTAATGGTTTTGTGATATTTCAAGGAGTTATTTGTATTTCGAATAAATCATGAACTAAAAAACGTAATTTTGATGCTAGGTAAAATAAAAATGCCCGAAAATCAACTACAGCCCGAAAAATGGGTAGATAATTACGCAGACTACCTCTTCAACTATACCTTATCTAGGGTTGGCGATACTGAATTGGCCAAAGATTTGGTACAAGAAACGTTTATCGCCGGACTGAAGTCATCCAAAAATTTTAAGGGTGATGCCGCAGAGAGAACCTGGTTAATTGCAATACTGAAACGCAAAGTTATTGACCATTATCGCAAAATCAATTCAAAAAAGGGCAAGGCAGAAGTAAGGATTAACTATTCTACCGACGAAGATGAGGGAAACTGGTTGGAAGAGCGTGTAGCGGACCCTTTCAGCAAAGGAGGTGACGGCGCTATTGAGAATGAAGAATTGGGTATTGCCATTCAAGACTGCATCTCTAAATTACCTGCAAAACAAGCAATGGTCTTCACCATGAAAACAATACAGGGTATTAGTACTGAAGATATTTGTAATGAATTGGGCATCAATCCGTCAAATCTATGGGTCATGATACACCGGGCCAGAACCGCCTTAATGGGCTGTATGAACAAAAACTGGTTTTAGACGTATGAAAGTACTTCGTGAAAGGACAAAAATGCTGTGTACCAAAAGCCAATATGGAGCGGCTACTTGGTGGGAATTGTTGCAGCTTAAAATATTCATCTTTTTTTGGAAAGAATGCTCAGAATTTAGCCAACGTAACACAAAATTCACTTCTTTATGCGAGCGTGCAGAATTGAACGCCCTATCGGAAAAGGAGAAAGCGGAGATGAAAAAGAAGCTTGAAGAGGAATTTTAAAGCACCGATTGACAAAACTCTCGCAGCAATAACCATAAGATAGGTATACCCTCTACCCAAAAAGAGGAAAAATAAGGAGACTGATGGTACTTTGTTCTTCGCAAAACTGTGAGAAGAAGAATAGAAATCAAAGCATAAAAAGCCATTTTAGGCCATTGGCCATTGGTCAATAATAACCCCAGGATCAAGAATAAAAAAACCAGTATATAGCCGAATCGTTTCGTCTTCGGAATGCCCCATCGTTGAGGAAGGGTTTTCAATTCCACTTTATCATATTTCAAATCCCTTATTTCAAAAGGTAAAATCAGAATCAGCACTAGAATAAAGTTTTGGAGTCCTAATAACAATACTTGTATTGAAAATCCAAGTCCATTGGAAATAGCTGGCACAATAACAGTAAAACCCACCCATACGACGGCCACCAGAAAGATTTTAAAACCGGATAGGCTTCTAAGATTTTTCGAGCGTGGTAAAAGAGGTACTGCATAAAAGGCCGATAACAAGGTTAAAATGCCAATAATCACCCAAAGACGAGTAGGCAACTGAAAAAAGAAATACGAACATGCCAAGAAAGAAAAAAAACTAAAAATTTGAATGGGTTTATGGGCAGGTCTGGCCACAATGAGATACTTTTTGGCCTCCACACCGTATTTCACAAAATTATAACAGACAATAGTGGCAAAAAAGAGAAATCCCACCAAGTCATATTCTACTGAAATGTTTAACCTTTGAACCGTTACAATACAAAGGGAAATTACCGCCAAAGCGACATGAATACTAGCGTTGATGTAAAATTGAAAAAACCGCTCCATATATAACATTGAACAAAAATACTACGCTGAATTTTTTAGTTGACAAATTTGAATTGGGCCACTTCCATCTTGAAGGTTTTCAATGATTTATTCGCTAATTTTGCCACTTTATTTCATAAAACAAATGAATACAGAATCTTTTGCACTTCGCCATATCGGTGTCCGTGAGGATGACCTTCAAAAAATGTTCGAAATCGTTGGAGTAAACGATTTAAATGAACTGGTAGAACAAACCATACCTGCTGATATTTTACTGAAAGATGGTCTTAAACTACCCAAAGCGATGAGCGAGCCCGAATTTTTAGGGGTTATCGAAAAGCTCTCCGAAAAAAATAAAACCTTTAAATCGTACATTGGTCTGGGCTATAACGAAAGTGTTGTACCCTCGGTAATCAAAAGAAATATACTTGAAAATCCAGGATGGTACACCGCCTACACGCCATATCAAGCAGAAATTGCACAAGGTCGATTGGAAGCATTGTTGAATTTTCAGACAATGGTCTGTGATTTGACTGCAATGGAAATTGCCAACGCTTCCCTTTTAGATGAGAGTACCGCCGCTGCAGAGGCGATGACCATGCTCTATGATGTCCGTTCAAGACAACAAAAAAAAGATGGAGTACTAAAGTTTTTTGTTTCTGAAGAAGTATTACCACAAACCCTAAGCTTGCTCGAGACCCGTTCGGCTCCTCTGCATATAGAATTGGTCGTCGGTGATTATGAAAATTTCAATTTTGACTCCAGTTTCTTTGGTGCACTTTTGCAATATCCCGGCAAATATGGTCAAGTGAATGACTATGCTGCATTTGTAGAAAAAGCAAAAGCGAATGATATTAAAGTAGCCGTTGCGGCAGACATCATGAGTTTGATTCTTTTAACCCCTCCCGGCGAATGGGGGGTTGATGTTGTCGTAGGTACCACACAACGTTTTGGTATTCCCCTAGGTTATGGTGGGCCACACGCTGCCTTTTTTGCCACAAAAGCGGCCTACAAGCGAAACTTACCGGGCCGTATCATTGGATTGACAAAAGACACTGACGGTAACCCGGCATTGCGAATGGCACTTCAAACCCGTGAACAACATATTAAACGTGACAAGGCGACTTCAAACATCTGTACCGCCCAAGTACTGTTGGCGGTTATGGCTGGGATGTACGCGGTATTTCATGGGCCAAAAGGATTGAAGTTTATTGCTGAACGAATACATGATAAAGCCCAACTTCTTGAGGCCAACTTAAAGCACCTAGGTTATCAAGTTCTTAATACCTCATATTTTGACACTATTCACTTTAGGACTGAAGATGTCGATAAAATCAGGGAATTGGCGGAAAAGAATGAAATCAATTTCAATTATATCAATGAAAATGAGATTTCCATATCCATAAATGAAGCAACATCAGATGAAGATGTAAAAAGAATAATTTCTTGTATTTCACCAACGAACGAAATCGAAACAGGATTTACTATTCTTGATGAAAACAGTCAAATTTTATCTGAAAACCTAACGCGAAAATCCTCTTTTTTAGAACACGAGAACTTTAACTCGTATCACTCTGAAACTGATTTGATGCGTTACATTAAAAAGTTGGAACGTAAGGATTTGGCACTGAACCATAGCATGATTTCTTTGGGAAGCTGTACCATGAAATTAAACGCGGCATCTGAAATGTTACCGTTGAGTTGGGCCAATTGGGCCAATATTCATCCTTATGTACCATTAGAACAAGCTGAAGGATACCGGTTAATGCTTAACGAACTGGAAGAGCAGTTAAATGTGATTACCGGTTTTGCAGCGACTTCTTTACAGCCAAACTCCGGTGCGCAAGGAGAGTATGCTGGTTTAATGACCATTCGAGCATACCACAAATCACGTGGCGAAGGTCATCGTAATATCTGTATCATTCCAGCATCGGCACATGGTACGAATCCTGCATCGGCAGTAATGGCAGGTATGAAAGTTGTGGTCACCAAGACCGATGAAAGGGGAAATATTGACGTCATCGATCTAGAAGAAAAAGTGAACGACCACTCCGAAAATCTAGCCGCTCTAATGGTTACCTACCCTTCAACGCACGGGGTATTTGAATCTTCCATCCAGTATATTACAAAACTAATTCATGACAATGGTGGTCAGGTATATATGGATGGTGCCAACATGAATGCGCAAGTAGGTTTGACCAATCCAGCTACCATTGGTGCGGATGTATGCCACTTAAATCTACATAAGACGTTTGCGATTCCGCATGGCGGTGGTGGCCCAGGTGTTGGCCCTATCTGCGTTGCCGAACAGCTAAAACCATTTTTACCAACCAACCCGTTAATTAAAACAGGTGGCGAAAAAGGGATAACAGCCATATCCGCAGCCCCCTGGGGTAGTGCCCTGGCATGTCTTATTTCTTATGGATATATCAAAATGCTAGGCGCCGAGGGACTTAAAATGTCGACCAAAATTGCCATTTTAAATGCCAACTATATCAAAGAAAAGCTCGACGGCTTTTATGATGTGCTGTATACTGGCGAGAACGGCAGAGCGGCGCATGAGATGATTATAGATTGCAGACCGTTTAAAGAGCACGGCATCGAAGTAACCGATATTGCAAAGCGTTTGATGGACTATGGTTTTCACGCGCCTACGGTCTCTTTTCCGGTTGCGGGAACAATGATGATTGAACCTACTGAAAGTGAGGGACTCGCAGAGCTAGACAGATTCTGCGATGCGATGATTAGCATTCGTAAAGAAATTGACGAGGCTCTTATGGAGAACCCTAACAACGTGCTGAAGAACTCACCACATACTCTTGCCATGGTGACCTCCGATCAATGGAATTTCCCCTACTCCCGTCAAAAAGCTGCTTTTCCATTAGATTATTTGGCAGACAATAAGTTTTGGCCCACGGTAAGACGAACTGACGAGGCCTTTGGCGATCGTAATTTGATTTGCACCTGTCCTGCAATTGAAGAGTACGCTGAAGTCTAAAAAGCCAGTTAAATAGCATTATACGCCCATTTAGGAACCCTAAATGGGTTTTGCTTTTTTTAGGATTATATACTGCTTTCAGTCTTTGGGCATCATTCATTTCTTATGCATGCATAGTATATAAGTTCAATCATACTTTATCTTGCCCTTAAAAGGAACACATCAAATGGAAATTGCAATAACGGGTACCGGAAGCTATTTACCCACCATTATCACCAAAAATGAAGACTTTTTAAGTCATCGCTTTCTAGAACATGGCGGTAATGCTTTGGGTTATGGTAATGAAACGGTAATCGAAAAATTTGCTGCCATTACAGGTATTGCTGAACGTCGCTATGCCGACGAAAAGTACAACACCTCAGACTTGGGCTTTTTTGCAGCCCAAAGAGCGATAACCGATGCCAATATTGACAAAGAAACTATAGACTATATCATTTTTGCCCATAATTTTGGCGATGTTTCCAAAGGAAAAATTCAAAGTGATACTCTACCTAGTCTTGCCACAAGGGTAAAACATTTACTTCAAATCAAGAATACCTCATGTGTCGCCTATGATATGATCTTTGGTTGCCCTGGCTGGGTTGAAGGAATGATTCAGGCCAAGGCCTTTATTCAAAGCGGTATGGCCAATACTTGCCTGGTCATAGGAGGCGAAACCCTTTCTAGGGTCATTGATCCCAATGATCGCGACAGCATGATTTATGCTGATGGTGCAGGTGCGACCATTGTTCAAAAAGGAAAAGGAAAAGGAAATATTTTGGCTCATGCCAGCCAAACCCATGCCAATGATGAAGCATATCACCTATTTTTTGACAAAAGTTATCACCCTGATAGCTGTCCCGATACACGGTATATCAAAATGTATGGTCGAAAAGTCTATGAATTTGCCTGTACCTACGTTCCACAGGCCATGAAAACATGTCTCGACGAAAGCGGCGTTTCCATTGATGATATAAAGAAGGTTTTTATCCATCAAGCCAATGAAAAAATGGACGAAGCCATCATCAAACGATTTTATCGCTTATATAAAAAAACACCTCCGGAAGATGTGATGCCTATGATGATTCAAGAAACGGGTAATAGTTCTGTGGCCACTATTCCAACACTTTTCGATAAAGTCAAAAATGGCAGATTGGAAAATCATTCCGTTGAAAAGGGTGATATGGTAATGTTTGCAAGTGTTGGGGCAGGGATGAATATCAATGCTATGGTATATCAAATTTGATTATCCTATATCAAATCCCGAAATCGAGTTGCTTTTTCTTCATTTCTTGACCAAATCCTGGAATTTG
The DNA here is from genome assembly GCA_050042945.1 of Croceivirga sp. GTDB lineage: Bacteria > Bacteroidota > Bacteroidia > Flavobacteriales > Flavobacteriaceae > Croceivirga. The sequence continues at coordinate 1,069 of JBHJJC010000027.1, read as the reverse complement.
TAATTTGTTTTTTAGAATTTGGCAGTTATGTACGAAGGGAAATATCCACATAAGCGATATCGGCTTACTTTAGCGTTTCTAAAAAAGCACATATCGACCGATGAAACCATTCTTGATTTAGGAATTGATAATCCGTTTTCCGCAATCATGAGAAATGAAGGGTACAAAGTTGAAAATACCCAAGGTGAAGATTTGGATATTGAATTTAACGCCGTCAGAAATTCAAAAGCCAAAGTGGTCACCGCTTTTGAAATTTTCGAACACCTAGTTGCCCCGTATAATGTACTTCGAGAAATCAAATCAGATAAATTAGTGGCGAGCATACCCATGCGTTTATGGTTTGCAAAGGCCTACCGAAGCAAGACTGACCCCTGGGACCGCCATTACCATGAATTTGAAGACTGGCAGTTTGACTGGTTACTGGAAAAATCAGGATGGGAAATAAAGAGTCGTTTAAAATGGACCAATCCCACAAAAAAAATTGGTTTAAGGCCTTTGTTTCGTTGGTTTACCGATAGATACTATTTGGTCTATGCAGAAAGACTTGAAAAAACATCAATATCGAATTCTAAATAACGAAAATTCGACTTTTGGCCAATGCGTATTTGCATTATCATTCCGGCTCATAACGAAGCGCAATATATTGGTGATTGCCTCGACGCATTTGTTCACCAAACCCACCCCCCAGAAGAACTTATTGTGGTCGATGATAATTCTGATGATAGCACCTTCCAGCTGGCATCAGAATTCGCAAAAAACCATTCCTGGATCAAAGTAGTTCAGCACAAAAGTTCCGAAGGGCACTTACCTGGGGCGAAAGTCATTCGAGCCTTTAACTACGGAAAAAAACAAGCCTCTGACGAATACGACCTCATTGGCAAGTTTGACGCTGATATCATACTTCCTGCTAACTATTTCGAACAAATGTGTAACCATTTTCAATCTAATTGGCTATTGGGCATGTGTTCTGGCCTTTTGTATATTGAGAAAAATAAACATTGGGTATATGAGAATATTGCAAACCAAAATCATGTTCGTGGCCCAATAAAGCTTTATTATCGCAAAGTTT
>JBHJJC010000026.1:0-49717 GCA_050042945.1 Croceivirga sp. | reverse complement strand
AATTCCTATGATACGGTATCACCAATGATGTACCTAGCCGAGACCTCGGTGTCCCTTCTATTTATGAGCTGATTTTAATTGGATAAACATCTATATTTATAACCAAATCCTTGAAGACCAAACATACGAGCCGAGACCGTTACAGGCAATTTGAATCAATTTAATGAACAAACTCTCAATACTCTTTCTTTTCTCATTTTCCTTGACTTTCGGACAAAGACAGATTCAACATGAACCGGAACGAATCTTCAACACACTTAATGAAGGAAAGACTACCATTGAATATGCGAAAGAAAAAAACCTAAAAAAAATCACCTTTCTTCGTGACAAAGTGTTGTCATCCTCAATTGAGTTCGACAAGAACGGGAATTTCATAAAAACAGTTGGAATGGAAAATAATTCTGTTAGACATTCAACTTATAAATGGGATGTGTTAAACCGTATGATAGAGAAAAAACACTTCTCACCAGATGGCTCATTCAGGTATGGGTATTACTATCGCTATGATAATGGTGCGGAACTCATGTATAAGATAAAGGATAGCATTCTTTATACGAAAGAAACCTTTATAAAGGGCGAAAATATCGGAACTCATTCACAATACGACAGTATAGGGCAAATAACTTCTAAAAAGGTTTACGTAAAGGATAGTGAAATGAGATGGCTATCATCTTCAAGATTTCAAAATGACCAAATTTATGTTCAATACCGTTATGAATATTTGGATAATAAAAAATATGTAACCAAGATTCAATTCGATCATAATGGAACTAAGTATAGCGAGAAAAGACATTTGGACGAGGTAAAACTCGATGGAAAGTTGGAACATTACACAGACGACGGTTGGTTGTTCAGAGTTGACCATTTTGACGAAAGTGATAACCTCTTAAAAATGGAGTTATTTGAAAAAGATGGTCAAATGAGCAGAAGAGAATCTTCCAAATACGACTCAATCGGGAAATTAATCAAGCGAACTAAAAATTTCTTTAATAAAAATCACAAAGAAGTCTACTTTTTTAAATACGACAAATTGGATAGGATTAAAAAAGTGATAAAAAAACGTGATGGGAATAAGGAAATTTTTAAATATGCCTATGAAGTTTATTAAAAACTGCCTGTAACAATGGCTATAGCCCATGCCTATCGCTTGGCCATTTTTTCCTAACTTGAATATAATAAAAACTGTCTGGCGCTGGCCACGGGCCATAGCCGAAACCGTTAGGCGTACGATTAAGCAGGCAAATACCAATAGACCGATATATTGTCGATTTTTATTGCAAAGACTTAAAACGGGCAAATGAAGTTGATGGCTCAATTCATTTTAAAGATAGTCATCAAGAAAAAGATAAGATACGACAAAACCCATTGGAAAGCCTTGTGGTTATAGTAACCCGATTCAACGATTTGGAAGTGAAAAATAATTTAGGTTGGGTTCTGTGAGAAATCAAAGACAAAATAGATAGAATGAAACCCAACCCTTAATCCCCTCCAAGGAGGGGAAAAGTTTTGAACCAATGATAAAATTACCCTAGAACGTAGACCTTTTTACTGGCTTAAGTTTTTATTGGCATAGCATTATCCCCGAAACAGGTCACCCCAAAACGTTCACCCCTTTTTCAATTCTTTGCAGACACTCTTTTTTACCAAGCATCTCTAGAATATCAAAAAGGTGCGGCCCTTTTAAATCGCCCACAATGACCAAGCGTAAAGGCCCCATGACCTTACCAAAAGACAGTTCGCTATCGGTAATCCAGGCTTTGATATGGGTCTCCAAATTTGCTGAGGTAAAATCGTCGGTGTTACTGATAATTTGAGCAACCTTCTTAAGAATACTGCCTGTATCCTCTTTCCATTGTTTTTTGACAGGCTTTTCAGCATAGTGAGTTGGCGCCTCGAAAAAGTAACTACCCAGCTCCCAGAAATCAGAGACAAAGTCGGCTCGTTCCTTGATTAATCCCACCACTTTTTGAACGTAATCGGAGTCGAAGGAGGTCTCGACTGCGCTCGACCTGACAGCCGTGTCATTCCGAGCATCGCGAGGAATCTCTTTTCCGTCAAGTACCGATTCAAACATATTGGCCAATTCCTCATCACCTTTTTGTTGTAACCATTGATGATTGTACCATTTGGTCTTTTCAGGGTCAAATCGTGCCCCAGATTTGTTGACACGCTCTAATGAGAAGGCGTCAACCAACTCATTTAATGAAAAAAGTTCTTGTTCGGTACCGGGGTTCCAACCCAATAATGCCAAGAAATTGACGACCGCTTCCGGAAAATAGCCTGCTTCCCGATAGCCTTGCGATTCGTTCCATGACAACGGAAATACTGGGAATCCCCCTTTTTCCCCATCACGCTTGCTCAGCTTCCCTTTTCCAGTGGGTTTCATGATCAAGGGCAAGTGCGCAAAAACGGGTTTTTCCCATCCAAAGGCATCATACAATAGGTTATGCAGTGCCAAAGAAGGCAACCATTCCTCCCCACGAATGACGTGACTTATTTCCATCAAATGGTCATCGACAATATTGGCCAAATGGTAGGTGGGCATTCCATCACTTTTAAACAAGATTTTATCATCTAAGGTGTTGGAATCAATTTCTATGGTTCCACGAACAACATCCTCAAAAACTACCTTTACATCTTGCGGTGATTTAAAACGAATGACGTATGGAATTCCGGAATTCAACTTGTCTTGTACGGCCTCTTCAGAAAGTGAGAGTGAGTTGTCAAGCTTTAACCGATTATGCCAGTTGTAAATAAAGGTTTTACCTTTTTCCTCATGGTCTTTTCGGTGGAAATCCAATTGTTCAGGCGTGTCAAAGGCATAATAGGCATGGCCGTTGTCCAACAGTTCCTGTGAGTATTGTTGATACAAATGCTTTCGTTCGCTTTGGCGGTAGGGACCAAACGAGCCTTCTTTGCCTATACCTTCATCGAAAGGAATACCACACCAATTGAGTGCGTTGATAATATAGTCCTCGGCCCCTTCAACATAGCGATTTTGGTCAGTATCTTCAATACGAAGTATAAATTCGCCTTTATTCTTTTTGGCAAAAAGGTAATTGAACAGCGCTGTGCGTACCCCACCAATGTGTAAAGGCCCTGTTGGACTGGGAGCAAAACGTACGCGAACTTTTTGACTCATAGCATAAAATTAGGTTGCAAATATAGCGTATGAGTAACTACGGTAGTGAACTGTTATGGTTGGCCGAATAACGGATTTAACATAATATTTGAGGGTCATTTTTGGTTCAATACCTAAATTGGAAGAAAGAAACGAACATTGGGCAATTTTGAGCACATTTTAGTTAAGCTAGAGGCATTTATAAGAAAGTACTACACCAAAAGATTGATTAAAGGTGTCTTGCTCTTTCTTACGCTGAGCTTATTGCTATTTATTGTGGTCACGGCTATGGAGTATGCACTGTGGTTGTCGACAACATGGCGCTTGGTATTGTTCCTGGGGTTTTTGCTTACACTTTTTGTATTGGGGTATCAATATATTGTTGTTCCGTTGAGTTATTTATTCAAGTTACGAAAGGGTATTCCAGAAAAGGAAGCTTCCCGATTGATAGGGAAGCATTTTTCAACTGTGGGCGACAAATTGGTCAACCTTTTGGAGTGGTCGGAAAGTTCTGAAAAATCAGATTTGTTGTCTGCTGCCATAGCGCAACGTTCTAGCGAATTGCGCCCCTTGTCATTTACGGACGCCATAAATTTTAAGGATAGTGTGCGATATGCGAAATACCTATTGGTTCCTCTTGGCGTGATTGTATTGGTTTGGCTTTCGGGCAATATTGCCGATTTTTTCGGCTCGTACCAACGGGTGGTGAACTACGATATCGCTTACGAACCACCTGCGCCTTTTCAGTTCATATTGCAAAACCAAAAGTTAAAGGTTTTAGAGGATAACGAGTTAACGCTATCGGTGCGAACAATTGGCGACGTGGCACCAGAAACAGTTTTTTTGGAGAAAGACGGGCAATCAATGGTGATGCAAAGTGTAGGAAATGGCGTTCATGAAATGCGTATAGAACAGCCAATCTCCAGTTTTAATTTTCGATTTAAGGCAAATGCTGTGTATTCAAGGGAATATCGTTTGGAGGCCACTCGAGTACCTGCTATCGTTGATTTTAATTTGGCATTGGAGTATCCAGAGTACCTAGGGCTTAAAAATAAAGAAGTAAAGGGAACTGGAAATGTGACCATTCCGGAGGGAACAAAATTGACATGGCAAATGGAGGGAATGAACACCTCTTCCATACAATTTGTAACGACAGATACAGTGGTTGGTTTTGTGCGAACGGACAATCGTTTTGAATACAGTAAACGAATTTATGAATCGGCTGACTATGAATTGACCACATCAAATGAAGGGGTAATCAATTACGAAAGATTGGGGTACCGAGTGAATGTGCTAAAAGATCAGTCACCAAAGATACGAGTAGAGGAGGCGAGGGATTCACTACGTCCCAACGAGTTATATTTCACTGGTGGGGTTAGCGATGATCACAAGGTAAGTAAAGTGCGTTTGGTGTATTATGAAGTTGGCGACCGAGGTGATAAAAAGAAGATGGAACTGGTGCAGCCAAATAAAGCGTTTGCTGAATTTTATTATACGTTTCCATCAGGTTTGGCCATTGAAACGGGTAAAACTTATGAAATGTATTTCGAAGTCACTGATAATGATGGACTTAGGGGCGGAAAGGTAACAAGAAGTCAGGTCTTTAGAACCGAAGTATTTAATGATAAGCAGTTGGAAGAGAGGCGATTGGACAATCAAGAGTCACTCATTAATGATTTTGATAAACGGTTGAACCAGTTTGAGGAGCAAAATGAAGAATTAAATGAAATCAATCGAGATCAAAAACAGGAAGGTAACTTGGAATATAAGGATAAGGAAAGAATAAAACAGTTCTTGGACAAACAGAAGCAACAGGAATCGCTGATGGAGAAGTTTAGCAAAGAACTAAAAGATAACCTGAAGAAGGAAGATGGTGATAATGAAATGAACCAGCTTCTTCAAGAGCGTTTGGAACGCCAGGAGTTGGAGGCAAAGAAGAATCAGAAGTTGTTGGAGCAACTAGAAAAAGTAGCAGATAAGATTGAAAGGGAAGAACTAAAGAAACGTTTGGAAGACCTTGCAAAATCGCAAGGCTCGAGTAAACGAAATCTAGAGCAGTTATTGGAACTGACAAAGCGATATTATGTCACCGAAAAAGCAGCGCAATTAGGGCAAAAGCTTGAAGAACTATCGTTAGAGCAAATGGAATTGGCCCAGGACAGTGTTGTTAAGGAATCGCAAACCGAAGCGCAAAAAGGACTGAATGAAGCATTCGAAAAGATTTCTGAGGAATTGGATGAATTAAGAGGAGACAATAGGGCGTTGAGAAAACCATTGGAGTTAGACTATTCGAAAAACGAACAAGAGTCCATTAAGAAAGATCAAAAGGAGGCTTTGGATAAGTTAAGTGAGGATAATGGTGAAAAGGATGCCGGAGAAAGCGGAATGAAACCCGAGAATAATGGGGCAACACAGAAACAGAATTCTGCTGCTCAGAAGATGAAGGAATTATCCGAAAAGTTGCAGGAAAGTATGTCTGGCGAAGGTGGGTCTTCTGGTGTTGTTGAAGACGCTGAGATGCTTCGCCAAATTCTTGATAATCTAATTACATTTTCATTTAAGCAGGAAGGGTTGTTAGACAAGGTGAACGAGAACAGCGCAGAAATTAGCGAGTTCTCTAACACCGTTCGACAGCAGAAGGAACTTCGTCAGTTGTTTGAGCATGTCGATGATAGTTTGTTCGCACTTTCTTTAAGAAGGGCTGAACTATCAGAATTTGTAAATGAACAAATTACTGAGGTGTATTACAATGTGGACAAAAGTTTAGAGGGTATTGCCGACAACCAAATGTATCAAGCGGCGTCTTACCAACAATATGTGTTGAACGCATCAAATGCATTAGCCGATTTTTTGGCGAACACGCTTGATAATATGCAGCAAAGTATGATGAGCGGTCAGGGCCAAGGACAGGGTCAAGGATTTCAATTGCCCGATATTATTAAAAAACAAGAGGAATTGCAGGACAAAATGGAAGGAGGTTCTCAATCTGGAAATGAGGAACAACAAGGCCAGGGAGAGTCTGGTAAGCAGGGAGACCAATCGGGGGAAGGTGAAAAAGGAGAGCAGGGTGAAAATGGTCAAAGTGGAGATGGGAATACTCAAGGTAATGGGGGTGAAGGAAACTCAGGAAAGGAAAGAAGGGATTCTGGACAGGGAGAACAAAGAGATGGGATTAATGGAGGCACTGGGCAAGGAATGTCTGAAGCACAGTTAAAAGAGATTTATGAAATCTATCAAGAGCAACAGACATTGAGAAATGCATTGGAGGAGCAACTTAAGAATATTATAGACGCTGAAAGAAGGAATTTGGGAAGGAAGCTGGCGTTACAAATGGAGCAGTTTGAGAATGAGTTATTGGAGAATGGGATCACAGAAAGAACACTTAACCGAATGAATCAAATTCAACATGAGTTAATGAAACTTGAAAACGCTGCATTAAGACAAGGAAAGAAAAAGGAACGGGAGAGTAAAACGAATAAGGAAGTATATGAATCACCGATTTTGACCAGACCGGAATCATTACACTTGAGTAGTGACGAGTTAGAAATTTTAAATCGGCAAGCCTTACCTTTGCGCCCTGATTATCAGAATAAGGTAAAGGTATACTTTGGCAGTGGGAATCAATTATAATTATGAAGTCGATTTTAAATTGGAGAATGAAAAAGAGCATTCCGATTGGATTGATAGGGTGGTCACCTCTGAAGGGTTCACCTATTCTGATTTGAATTATATCTTTTGTGACGATGAATACCTGGTTGAGCTGAATAGAAAGTATTTGAATCATAATACTTATACAGACATTATCACTTTTGATTATGGTGAAGGCAAATGTATTTCGGGAGACATTTTTATATCTAAGGAGAGGGTGGAAGAGAATGCATCAGTTTTTAAGGTTAGTGTGATAGAAGAGTTGAAAAGGGTAATGGTGCATGGGGTATTACACCTGTTGGGCTACGGTGACAAGGGTGCTCGGGAGAAAGAGGAAATGCGAAGAAAGGAAAATGAAAAGATAAAGATGTTCCACGTGGAACAATAGGATTATGTTTGAAAAGCAGTATGATGTAATAGTTGTAGGAGGAGGACATGCTGGGGCTGAGGCAGCCGCGGCAGCTGCGAATATGGGTTCCAAAACTTTATTGGTGACGATGAACCTTCAAACAATAGGCCAAATGTCATGCAATCCCGCAATGGGAGGAATCGCAAAGGGTCAGATTGTGCGAGAAATAGATGCATTGGGAGGTTACAGCGGAATCGTGACGGATAAGTCAGCTATCCAATTTAAGATGCTCAATAAGTCCAAGGGTCCTGCCATGTGGAGTCCACGCGCACAGAATGACAGAATGCGCTTTGCCGAAGAATGGCGTCTGTTATTGGAGCAAACGCCCAACGTAGATTTTTATCAGGAAATGGTCTCCGGTCTGTTGGTGAAGGGAGATAAAATTGTCGGCGTTAGATCTTCGCTAGGTATTGATATTAAGGGTAAAGCAGTGGTGTTGACCAATGGAACGTTTTTGAATGGCCTAATCCATATCGGAGAAAAGCAATTTGGCGGGGGTAGGGCTGGTGAGAAAGCAGCAACGGGTATTACGGAACAGCTGGCGGAAATCGGTTTTGACAGCGGTCGAATGAAGACCGGAACACCACCAAGGGTAGACGGGCGGTCACTGAATTATGAGGTAATGATTCCGCAACCAGGAGATGAGAACCCAGAGCGATTCTCGTATACGGAGACCCAAAAATTAAACTTTCAACGTGATTGTCACATGACACATACAAGTGCTTTGGTTCATGATTTGTTACGTGAAGGCTTTGATCGTTCCCCAATGTTCAATGGAAGAATAAAAAGTATCGGCCCGAGGTACTGCCCATCCATTGAAGATAAGATTTATAGATTCTCTGAAAAGGATGCGCATCAATTATTTGTGGATCCTGAGGGTGGGAATACGGTTGAGGTATATGTAAATGGTTTTTCATCTTCTCTTCCTGAGGACATTCAATTCAAAGCCCTACGTTCGGTGAGAGGTTTTGAGAGTGTCAAGTTTTTTAGACCAGGGTACGCAATTGAATATGATTATTTTCCGCCAACACAGCTACGTCATACTTTAGAAACCAAGTTGATTAACAACCTGTATTTTGCCGGTCAGATTAATGGAACGACAGGATACGAAGAGGCGGCTTCCCAAGGATAGATGGCTGGTATTTATGCGCACCTTAAGATTAACGAAAAAGAACCTTTTATTCTTAAGCGAGATGAAGCGTATATAGGTGTTCTTATCGATGATTTAATTACCAAGGGAACCGAAGAACCGTACCGTATGTTTACCTCAAGGGCGGAGTACAGAACCCTATTGCGTCAGGATAACGCAGATTTACGATTGACCCCTAAAGGCTATAAATTGGGATTGGCGAAAAAAGAACGCATGGAACGCATGGAACGAAAAAAGCAAAAGTCAAATGATTTTGTTTTATTTTTTAAAAAAACAAGCTATAGTCCCGATGAAATCAATCCGATATTGGAAAGGTTGGATTCTGCACAAGTAAAGCAATCGGATAAAATGTTCAAGGTGTTTTCAAGGCCAAAAGTGACCATGGGGCATATGATGGAATTGGAAACGGTATCAACCTATGTGGATGAAAACGAGTTGGACAATGAAGTTCTGGAGCAGGCTGAAATACAAGTTAAATATTCTGGCTATATCGAGAAAGAAAAAAACAATGCTGATAAATTACAACGGCTAGAGAACATAAAAATCCCAGAAGGGTTTGATTATTCAAGATTAAAGTCTTTGTCTTCTGAGGCACGGGAAAAGCTAAAGCAAATCCAGCCCGTAACAATTTCTCAAGCATCGAGAATTAGTGGTGTTTCTCCATCTGACATAAGTGTCCTTTTGGTTTTTCTTGGGCGATAAAGATAGTGCGTTCCACGTGGAACACTTGTTTTTTAATAGGCTTCTTGAATGGATTTGACCTTTTTTCTCGTGTTTATTTGAGGTGCTGCTTTAGAAAATATAAAGATAACTGATGGTGATAGCCGGATTGCTGTTCTGAGCAAAGCGGTGTTTGCGACAATCTTAAAAGGATAATACTTGGCTTAGTTTTTGATTAGTATATCCTAATCATATCACCGTCAACATGAAAAAAATTACTATTCTTATATGTGGAATATTGTTTTCTTTTTCTTGCATCCCATTACAAGTTGCCCCAAAGATTTCTGATTATAAAACCGTAAAAGGAAAACGTTTCAAAAAAGGACTTCCTAAAAAAACACTTTTTGTATTTGAAGATCCTAAGGCCGTAGGAGAATTTTATGATTTTATCAATACAAAATATCAGCTTGACGATTATTATGTGTATGTTGAAGTTCCTTTTCAGCTAGAAGATGAGGGGTATTATTTTTCCTTTTATGAAATAGATAAGAAGAACACCTCACTGAATCTTTTGCCTCTGCTCTTTGATATGGGTTTAAATGCGGCCCTTGGCAATGAAGATTTTGAAACGTATACCGCCACGGAAGATAACAGTATTGCCCGAAAAGGAAATTTTTATATCGCAATTGAAGTGTTTTCAAAGACCGACAAAGATTGTCTTTTCGAAAACTATCAAAATCAAAAAAGGGTTTTGGCGTATCTTCGCGCCCTAAAAGAAGAATACCTTTCTACCCATAATTATAATGAAATCGTATTTAAAAACGAGTGACTTTTTTTTGTCAAAAGAAACTTTTGAGTTGCTTTATGACGACGAATTAGACATGCTCGTTACGCATCCTAGGCCGATAAATCTTTCTCGATATTACGAATCGGAGAATTATATTTCACATACAGACCAAGCCAAATCGTTCCCTGACAGTCTGTACCAAAAGGTGAAGGGCATCAATCTTAAAAGCAAATTTCATCTTGTCAAGAAATACACAAATGGAGAAAAGACGCTTCTAGATATAGGTGCTGGAACGGGAGACTTTTTGTTATATGTCAAACGAAGGGGTTGGAAGGTTCAAGGTGTTGAACCTAACCCTGCAGCAAATCGACTTGCCTCAGAAAAAGGACTTCAACTAAAAAAGGATTTAAAGGAAATCGAAGCGCGCAAATTTGATGTCATCACGTTATGGCATGTACTTGAACACCTTCCTGAATTAGAGGAGAGCTTGAGCGCATTGTGTGATAAATTAAAAGAAGGAGGCACCTTAGTTATTGCAGTACCAAATTTTAAGTCATTTGATGCCAACTACTATAAAACGTTTTGGGCAGCATATGACGTGCCCCGACATCTTTGGCATTTTTCGAAAACAGCGATTGAGAAGCTCTTTTCGAAACAACAAATGCAGGTTGTTAAAACAAAACCCATGTGGTTTGATGCGTTCTATGTATCGCTCTTAAGTGAAAAATATAAAACGGGACATAAAAATTGGTTCAAGGCCTTGGCCATTGGATTATGGTCAAATACTAAGGGAATGTTCTCAAAAGAGCACAGCTCTCACATTTATATCTTAAAAAAAGCGAAATAACAACGCCTAAGGGACGCTATCGACAATCATATGGCCTTTCTTAGGGCTTGACCAGAAAGCGTGGTGTAATCGCTTTAAAACAAACCGTTTTTAATTAGAAAAAACAATAAAGACTCTTTTATTTAATAGGAAAACCTTATAGCCAATCTGGTCAACAAATTTTTGAACCTTGGTGCGTGGCGTAAAGGCTTTTGTTATTTTTGCGTGCTTTAAAAATAGAAGAACATGAAAAATGCAATGTATATCCTTTTTGTTTTCGTTTTTATCTCTTGCCAACAAGACAAGATTGGCTTTGTAGATAATCTAGAACTGATGGATGGCTATCAGGAGAAAAAAGATGTGGAAAACAAGTTCAAGGCAAGAGCAGAGGTAATGAACAAAAAAAGGGACAGTATCTCCCAAGCGTTTCAGTTAGAATACCAAAGCCTTCAGACCAAGGCCCAAAGTTGGTCACAGAAAAAAGCACAGGAAGAATTGGGACTTTTACAGCAGCGCAGTCAATTTTTAGGACAACAATTGCAACAAGAAGAACAGCAAATGCAGACCGAAGGGCAGACCGAAATGGATAGCGTAGTGAGCAAGGTCAAAAAAGAAATCGAAGCATATGGTAAGGCTAACGGCTACACTTATATCCTAGGCGGCGGAGAGGGAGGTAGTGTACTTTATGGTACCGAAGCGAAAGAATTGACCGGTGAAATTCTGAAAATCCTGAATGATAAGTATAACAAATAAAAAGTATTAAAAACGATATAAAGCCCTGAATATCAGGGCTTTTTTATTTCAATAAATACAATAAAAAAACGGTTGGGACCAGATAAATTACGATGGTCTTGGCCCCTTCATAATCTTTAGCCACGCGTTGCCCCAGTAAAAGCATTAATAAGGTTATAGCCGAGACCAAAGCACCATATAAGGCGAATGTTGCATCATTGTATAATGCAAGGTGCACCAACCCCATTACCGATAGTACTCCAGCGGCGATTTCCATCACAGTGATAATACCCAGTAAGAGCGGCACTCCATTTTTAAAGGGAGACTCGGCGAAATGGCCGGTCAGCCACGAAAGATTTCCCTTCCAGTCTTTTATTTTATCAATGCCGCTTTGAAGAAAGACAATGATTAATAAAACAAGAAGAACGATTTGAGCGTAATTATTTGCTAAATGAAAATGCATATCATACTTTTTAAGAGGCCTTTACGTGCAAAAGGCGTGTTAATTTAATAGACAGATCTGTAAATATCAGCCGTGAATTGCCATTACGTTCCACATGAAGCATAGCGGTTTCCAATTCTTTGAATATGGCCTCAACATTGTTCTCATGCACAAATGGAGCAAATTTTTTGAGTTCAAAATTGTTCACATGAATTTTGGAGTAGACCAACTCAGGTGTATTGTAGTTCAATAGCAAGGCCTGTCTTATGATTGAAAGACAGTACTGTAAAAACTTTTTTTGTACCTCACGACCGACCTTCGCCAACTCGTCACTCCACATGATCAAATCGCGAACCGCACCCTTGTTGCCCTTTGCCTTGAAGGCACTTCGAACCCATTGTACAAACCATTTTTCAAAAATGAAATCTTCAGAATCTTGGTTCATTAGGTCCAATGCCTTGTTAAAATTTCCATTGGCCTCATGGGCCAGTTGATTGGCCTGTTGCTCGGTCAATCCTTTATTGATCAAAGCTTTTATAATGGTTTCTTCAGGCAGTCTTGGAAAATGTAATACCTGACATCTCGAACGGATGGTACCGATGAGTTGTTCTTCTTCCTCTGCCAGCAAGAGTATTATCGTTTGATTGGGTGGCTCTTCAATCAGTTTTAATAATTTGTTTGAGGCAGCGATATTCATTTTTTCTGCCATCCAAACGATTAAAATCTTGTATCCCCCCTCATACGATTTTAAGGAAAGTTTCTTGACAATGTCTTGAGCCTCATCCACGCCAATTTGGCCCTGCTTTTTTTCGATTCCGATAAGGCGGTACCAATCGAAAAGATTTCCATAGGGTTGCTCCGATAAAAATTGTCGCCACTCTTGAAGGTAGTTGTCTCTGACGGCATGGCTCTTGACCTTATCGGAGTTCGCCACAGGAAAAGCAAAGTGAATATCAGGATGCGTGAAGGTGGCACACTTATGAAGGCAGCTATCGTACGCTGAAGAATCTTTTTCGTGCACTTTTGAAATGACATATTGGGCATAGGCCAAAGCAATGGGTAATATACCACAACCTTCAGGGCCAACAAAGAGTTGGGCATGCGGAATGCGACCACTGTCAGTAGAAGTGACCAAGTGATTCTTAAGGTGGCTTTGACCTAAAGTATTATCAAAAAGCATCGCTCCAAATATAGCGTATTTAAAGGCGCTCGTTTACGTATAACACCACTTAAACGATGAAGCTGAAATTAGTTTTGACAGCCTTAGGAAATAGTTATTTTTGAAACTCAAACCAAACAACCCATGAAAACAATTGACGATTATAATTTTGAGGATAAAAAAGCGCTGATACGTGTCGATTTTAATGTGCCTTTGAATGGTGAATTCGAAGTAACGGATACCAGCAGAATTGAAGCAGCAAAGCCTTCTATTTTAAAGGTGTTGGAAGATGGCGGTAGCGCTGTTTTGATGAGTCATTTGGGGCGGCCGAAAGGGCAGCGCAATGAAGATATGTCACTAAAGCATATCTGTGAAAAGGTCTCTGAGATTATTGGAGTTCAGATTAAATTCGTCGACGATTGTGTGGGAGAGGTGGTGGAGCAGGCCTACGCTGAGCTACAAAGTGGTGAAATATTATTGTTGGAAAACCTTCGGTTTTATAACGAAGAAACCAACGGAGATGTTGGTTTTGCTAAAAAGTTGGCCCAGTTTGGCGATATCTATATCAATGATGCCTTTGGTACGGCACACCGCGCACACGCCTCAACGACCATTGTAGCGCAGTTTTTTCCGGGGGACAAGTGTTTTGGGTATCTGCTCGCCAAAGAAATCAAATCCATTGAAAAAGTGATGCGCACTGGAGAGAAACCGGTCACAGCCATATTGGGTGGGGCCAAGGTGTCTTCAAAAATCACCATAATCGAAAACATTTTGGATAAAGTCGACCATCTTATTATTGGTGGGGGAATGACCTATACTTTTATCAAAGCACAAGGGGGCAGTGTAGGAGATTCAATTTGTGAGGATGATAAAATGGACTTGGCCCTTTATATTCTAAAAAACGCAAAAGCCAAAAACGTAGAAGTCCATTTGCCCGTAGATGTTATTGCTGCAGACAATTTTGATAATAATGCCAACACCAAAACGGTGGCGGTGACTGATATTCCTGATGGCTGGCAAGGGCTGGATGCAGGGCCAGAAACCTTAGTGAAATTTAGGGATGTTATTTTGAACTCTAAAACTATTCTTTGGAATGGCCCAGTTGGTGTTTTTGAAATGGAAAGCTTTTCAAAGGGTACCATTTCAGTAGGAAATTCCATTGATGAGGCCACTCAGAACGGTGCTTTTTCGCTTGTTGGCGGTGGTGACTCTGTAGCCGCTGTGAAACAGTTTGGTTTTCAAGATAAGGTAAGCTATGTTTCAACCGGTGGTGGCGCCATGCTCGAAAGCCTTGAAGGAAAAACCTTGCCGGGTATCGCTGCAATATTGCGCTAATCAATACGTTATCGATGAACGGACAGTTGTCCGATTTTTAAGTTTTTAACCCTATTCTTTTTAGAATACGGGAAAAAAGCTGCATTTTAGTTGGTCCCAAACCAAATGATTTATTGAAAATGACCTCAAAATTTTCTACTGTGCTACTCGCTTTTCTGTTGGGAGGCATTCTGGCCATAAATGCCCAAGAAGCAAAAGACAGTACCCTAATACGGATGGATTCTTTGAAAAATGACCAACCCCTTTTGTTACAAGAAGGGGATGATGCCATTCAAGACGCCACATTGACGATTCCGGCGATTTCTTCCAATCAAGACCAATTTTCATTGAAAGATATGGAAGAAGCGTATGCCTATGACAGCCTGTGGCTGAAGGAGTTGGCCAGGCATGATGTTTTCTTCGAGGAAATGTATGCCGAAATTATTACACCTTCTTCCCAAGATAGTTTGGGCTACTTGAATTTATCTACAGATACGCTAAAGGCGCGTTTGGCAAGGCTCAATGAAAAGACCCCATTCAACATTGCATACAACCCTTCTTTGGAGCGGGTGATCAAATCATTTTTGACGCGAAAAAGGGGCCTGATGCAACGAATGATGACCGCAAGTCAATTTTATTTTCCACTTTTTGAAGAGGAAATGGACAGACATAATATTCCTTTGGAAATGAAATATTTGGCTATTGTAGAATCGGCCTTAAACCCTAGGGCAAGGTCACGGGTTGGGGCCACGGGTCTATGGCAGTTTATGTTTTCTACAGGAAAAATATATGGTCTTGATGTGAGCAGTTATGTTGATGAGCGTAGAGACCCCATTGCATCTACCAAAGCCGCAGGACGATATCTGGCAAAGCTCCATGATATTTTTGATGATTGGGATTTGGCACTTGCCGCTTACAATTCGGGGCCAGGAAATGTAAATAAGGCCATACGTCGTTCAGGAGGATATAAAAATTATTGGAACATTCGAAGGAATCTTCCACGTGAAACGGCAGGATATGTGCCTGCATTTTTAGCCACGATGTATCTCTTTGAATACGCAGAAGAGCACGGTTTAAAAGGAGAAAAGGTAGCTCGGCCCTATTTTGAAACCGATACGGTTCATGTGAAAGAACTCGTCACGTTCGACCAAATTTCAAGCTTGGTCAATATCTCAAAGGAAGAGCTTCAAGTATTGAATCCACAGTACAAATTGGATATTATACCCAGTATTAAAGGAAAAACGCATGCACTACGACTTCCTATAAAACATATAGGAACGTTTGTTACGAATGAGAAAGCAATTTATGCCTTTGCCAAGAGCGAACTCGAAAAGCAAGAAAAGCCCTTGCCACAGTTGGTGAACAGCAATGACCGAATTCGCTATAAAGTGAGAAGTGGTGATTATTTGGGCAAGATTGCCGAAAGGTACGGCGTTGGGGTGAGCCAAATCAAAAGATGGAACGGCTTAAGGAGCAACAACCTTAGAATAGGACAGCGATTGACCATTTATCCGCGTAAACCAGTGTCTACTTCAAATAAGAAAGCTGTTGCCGTCGTCAACAAACCTTCTAAACCGGTGCAAATGCCCAACGACCCTTCGAAGATTCATGAAGTGCGTTCCGGTGATTCACTCTGGACGATTTCTAGAAAGTATCCCGGCATAAGTATTGACAATTTGCGCGAATGGAATGGACTGAACGGAAACAACCTAAAACCAGGCACTAAACTAAGGCTGTGTAATTGCTCTTCATAAAAAGGGGACATCAAACTTTTTTATTTTTCAACTCACTCATTCAAAGGATAAGTTTACGTATTCACTTGATTTAGGGTTATCGTAAATTCATACCTTTAGATTATGAAGTTACGAAGAACACTACTCGCATTTGCTCTTTTGATATTGGCTTTTTCTTGCAAAGAATCTAAAACAAAAGAACGCTTTTTGCCCCCTTCAACAGGCAGTGTAAATTCTCTCATGGTCGTTATGGACACTGAACTTTGGAGAGGTGCTATCGGCGACAAGGTAAGGGAACTTTTTGCCAGGCCAGCCCTAAGTTTAATGCCGGAACAACCTATTTTGTCTTTGACACAAGTACCCCCACAGGTTTTTCGAGGCGCCACTGCTCATTCAAGGTCCGTTCTTTTTATAGAACAGGATACGTTGACCGTGGCGCATGTTAAAACCGATGTTTATGCCCAACCCCAAAAGGTTGCCGTAGTCAAAGGCACCAATTACAACGAATTGGTCAGCGGACTGGAAAAAATAGCCCCTACGGCAATAAGCGCTTTTAAGCAAACAGAGCTTGCAGAGAGTCAAAATCGCTTCACACGCTCTTTGAACAAAGAAACGGCCCTACAGGAAGTCTTTGAGGTCGATATGACCGTACCGTCAGCCTATCGCGTCAGCAAACAAGAAGAAAATTTTGTTTGGTTGGATCGTCAGATTCCTAAAGGTAACATGAACATTGTGGTATATAGTATGCCTGGTGATAGTTTTTCAAATGATTCAACTTTTGTACGCGATATTGTTGCAATGCGTGATTCTATTGGGAAAAAATATATTCCAGGTCCTGATGAAGGGACTTATATGATTACAGAAAAGGCATTTGCCCCTTATTTGTTCCCCACTGAAATTAACGGCGTAAAAGGGGCCGAGGCTAGAGGTATCTGGGAAATCAATGGCTATCCTATGGCGGGTCCATTTATGACGTACATTCTTAATGATGAGGCGAGAAACCGAAAGCTGGTTATTGAAGGTTTTACCTTCGCTCCAAACACACAAAAACGAGATTATATGTTTGAGTTAGAGGCGATTTTAAGAACAATCAACATCAAATGAAAAAGGGGCGATTATCGCCCCTTTTTCTATATTGGTTTGTTTTTAGTTACTATTCTCGAACAAGAATAAACTCAGAACGCCGGTTCAATTGATGGGCTTGTCTTAAACAAGAGGCCCCGTCAGAACAATTGTTCAATAATTGCTCTTCTCCGTAACCCATGGCGCTGACAATCTGCTCCTGAGAAACCCCTTTTGAAATGAGGTAGTCCTTAGAGGCTTCGGCACGTTTCTTTGAAAGGTATTTATTGTAAGCAGCCTTACCTCTTGAATCGGTATGTGATTCAATTTTTAACTTCATATCTTGATGGTCTACCAAATAATTTGCTAGCCTATCGAGCTCCTCTTTGGCATCTTCACGAATGGTATAACTATCAAAATTGAAATATACTGCTTCGGTCTTGAACATGGTTTCATTGTTATCATTGGTCACCACATCTACGGCATCAATAGGGCATAGGCGCTTTCTAAATTTTATTTCGACATTGTCTTTGGTACTGAGCGATTCGGTAATTTCTTCATAATTACTGTTGGTGGCGTTTAAAGAGTAATCATAGTTTGAAATAAGGTTTTCGAGCATAAAATTCCCATTTTCGTCTGTTTCTGCCTCAGCAATCTTTAAATGGTTCGCGTCGAACAAGACGATGCTTACGTTGGGTACTGGGGCTTCAGTAATGGCATCGATAATGGTACCACTAACCATATTCCTGTTTTCTACTTGGCGCTCTGATTCTTCTTTTTCAAAATAGTAGATATCATCATCACCCTTTCCACCCTTTCGATTCGAGGCCAAGTATCCGGAGATACCGTCTTTCTTCAACATGTATGAGAAATCATCTCGAATGCTATTGAAAGGCTCCCCAAGGTTGACTGGGTTTTGAATGGAGCCACCCTGTATAGTGCTTTGATAAATATCGAGCCCACCAAGACCTGATTTCCTATCCGATGAAAAATAGATGTTGTCTTTTGTAACAAACGGAAACATCTCTTTTCGTTTTGAATTGATTTCGGGCCCTAGGTTTTTTGGTTCTGAAAACTGCCCATTTTCATCAATGTCCACCACGTAGAGGTCAGTAAAACCATGCCCGCCAGGCATGTCAGAAACAAAATAAAGCTTTTTTCCATCTGGACTTAATGCAGGATGACCAGTGGAGTAACTTTCACTATTGAAAGGTACTTCTTTAGGGTCGCTCCATTTGTCAGCTAAGTTTGAGACAAAAATTTTCAAATGATTGACATTTTTTTTGTTTTTCTTTTTTCGAGCATCATTATTTCTGGTAAAGTATATGGTCTTGCCATCGGGAGAAAATGTAGCTGATGCCTCGTGCTGTTTTGAATTAATATCCTTAGAAAGTTTGGTCACCCCACTAAGCTCGTAATCTTTTTCAGTGGTTTTTGCTTCGTAAAGGTCTAAGAAGGGTTGATTATTCCATTTATACCGCTTGGTTCTAAACATGCCCGTATCCGCTGCTGAGGCAAACACTATCTTATCGTCCAGCCGAGGGACTGGCCCAAACTCAGAATACTTCGTGTTTATTTTAAGATTTTTAAGAACGACATTTTGTTCATATTGTAGAAAGGACGGACTTTTTGCTGTTTCATCAAAACTCTTTTCCGAAATGATATTCAATATTCGGTCGGCATTTTGTTTCCTACCTGTCCCCTTTAAAACATGTGTGTACTTGAACAAATCATCTTTTGACAATACCTCTTGATAGTTATCAAATAACACTTCGAACCATTTAGAGGCATTGTTCATATCTCCGATATAGTAGTAGGCGTCGGCGACTTTTTGAAGTGTTTGCATTGCAGGAACCCCATGGGTGCGCACAATAGCTTCTTCATAGCGTTTTGAAGCTTCGGCATACCACATGTTTTCGAATGCCTCGTCCGCTAATCGAAGCAACTTTTTGGTTATCTTACTTTGTGGGTTGGAAGCACTACTATCAGCTTCAATTTTAATGATATTTTGGTCAAACTCCAGTTCTTCTTCAAGTTCAGCTTGAAGGTCTGAAACCGCTATATCTTGCGCCTGTAGGCTCAGGTTCACAAAAGTTACTACAAGTAGAATGAAATGCCTCATGGTTTGTTATGGGTTAGGGTAACTATCAAGGCAGTCAAAGAGACATACTTTAATGTTTAGCCATAACGCCAAATTAGGGCCTAGGTGGTAAGAAAATTAATTTTTGTTGTGAAATGGAATATATGTGCTGTAAAAAAAGGAAAAAAATCTAGGTGATTATTCTTGAAGCTTGTAAAATGGGTCTTTTAAGAACTTGCGCTGTTCTTGTCTTCAAGCTTTTCATCCTCTTTGGAAGCGTCTTTGAACTCTTTAATACCGCTACCTAAGCCACGCATCAATTCTGGAATTTTCTTTCCTCCAAAAAGCAGGAGCACAACAACTACAATTAATACGATTTGCCAAGGGCCTAACATACCTAAAAAGAAAGAAAGGGAAATCATAGCTTTAAATTCTTTAATTGATATCCAAAAATACAAAAAACCCTGGGGCTTTCTGTTATAATGAACGAAAAGCAACCACAAACATTGTAAATGAAAACATAAAATGTCTTGCTAAACCCAAAAACTTGCCCATATTGGTATGATAATCATGTAAGAAACAATACTGCACTATATTTGTTCGTATGGCCGCAAAAAGAAAAAAGAGAAAGGACATTAAAAAGAAGCTGCTACACAAATACCGATTGGTCATTTTGAACGAAAGCACTTTTGAAGAAAAAATTTCCTTTAAGTTAAATCGATTGAATGTCTTTGTTACAGGAACCCTGTGCACCATAGTATTGATAGGTTTTACGACCTTATTAATAGCATTTACCCCTTTGCGCGAATACATTCCCGGTTATTCCTCAACAAAATTGAAAAGACAGGCCACCGAATTGACCTATAAGACGGATTCCCTAGTGACCGTTTTAAATTATACCAATAAGTATCTTGATAATGTACGTTTGGTATTGCGTGGTGAAATTGAAAATAATGAGACCAATCGTGATTCGCTTTTTGAGCGATACAAACTTGATCCTTCAAAAGTAAACCTCGACCCGATAGCCCAAGATTTGAAGTTACGCGAAGAAGTTGCTTTGGAAGACAAATACAATTTGTTTCAACGAAATCTTGAAGATTTGGGAAATTTATTATTTCCTCCGGTCACAGGAACCATATCCCAAGGTTTTGATGCCGAAAAAAAACATTACGCCATAGACGTAGTGGCGCCTCAAGGTTCACCAGTAAAAGCCATTGCTGACGGTACTGTTATCTTCTCAGAGTGGACGGCAGAAACGGGTTATGTTATTCTTATCGAACATCGCGATAATATCATTTCAGTTTACAAGCACAACGGTTCACTCAATAAAATACAAGGTGATTTAGTGCGTTCGGGCGAGGTCATTGCCGCTGTTGGGAACACAGGAGAACTCACTACAGGGCCACACCTGCATTTTGAACTATGGCGGGACGGTAAGCCAAAGAATCCAACTGATTTTATAGATTTCAACTGATATCATGTCGCTCAAATCATTTGCAGCCAAGATTTTTGCCCAACATATCGTTCGAAAAAACCAAAGATGGATTCAAAACCCCATAGATACGCAGAAAAAGGTTTTGAATACGCTAATTGACAGAGCAAAAACCACAAAGTTTGGTGTCGACCACAGTTTTCCAAACATAAAAAACCATCAAGATTTCGTTGAAAAAGTCCCTATACGCGATTACGAAAATTTGAAACCGTATGTTGAGGAAATCAAACTGGGCAAAGAGAATATTCTTTGGCCTGGAAAACCTTTGTATTTTGCAAAAACCTCCGGAACCACATCCGGGGCGAAGTACATTCCAATTACCAAAGAGTCCATCAAACATCAGGTCAATGCCTCCCGAGATGCCATTTTAACCTACATCCATGAAACGGGCAATTCAAGTTTTGTTGATGGCCGAATGATATTTCTGCAGGGGAGTCCAGAAATGCAAGAAATCAAGGGTATAAAAACAGGGCGTCTCTCCGGTATTTCGGCACATTATGTGCCCAACTACCTTCAAAAAAACCGTTTGCCTAGTTGGCAAACGAACTGTATCGAAGATTGGGAGACCAAAGTCAACGCTATAATTGAGGAGACCGAGACGGAGAATATGACCGTGATTGCCGGTATTCCTTCATGGGTACAGATGTATTTTGAAAAACTAAAAGAAAAGCACGAGAAACCTGTTGGGGAGCTTTTTCAGAATTTTCAACTTTTTATTTATGGTGGAGTGAATTACGAACCCTATAGGGCCAAATTCGAAAATTTAATTGGAGGGCGCGTTGATAGTATAGAACTTTTTCCGGCAAGCGAAGGCTTTTTTGCCTATCAAAATACACAGACTGAACAAGGCATGCTTCTTCTGTTGAATTCGGGTATTTTTTATGAGTTTGTAAAAGCAGAGGAATTCTTCGAACCTGATTCAAAGCGTTTGACTATTGCCGATGTTGAACTGGGGGTCAATTATGTGATGATCATTAGCACTGATGCCGGACTTTGGGGGTATAATCTTGGGGATACCGTTCAGTTTATTTCTACAAACCCTTACAAGGTTATTGTTTCAGGAAGAATCAAACATTTTATATCAGCCTTTGGGGAACACGTTATTGCCAAAGAAGTGGAACAGGCCATGAAAGATGCCATTGCTGTTACGAATGCCCAGGTCAATGAATTTACTGTCGCACCACAGACAGGACCTTTAGATGGTGAATTGCCTTATCATGAGTGGTTCGTGGAATTTGAAAAAGTGCCGTCCGATATGAGAAAGTTCATTTCAACCTTAGATGAATCCCTACAAAAACAGAACAGCTACTATTTTGATTTGATTGACGGTAAGGTTTTACAACGTCTGAAACTGACCCAAGTCAAAAAAGACGGATTTAAAAACCATATGAAATCCATTGGGAAGCTAGGCGGGCAGAACAAAATTCAAAGGTTGTCAAATGACAGAAAATTGGCCACAGCACTTCATCCTTTTGTACAGACATCCTAACACCCCCATCTTTTGTAATTATAATTTCCACTATTTTTGTGGGGAAATACCACAATGACCTCCAGAACCAAGGAAACCACTCGGGCGCAAGAGTCCACCAATGCTATTGAAAGACTGTATATCACCATGCGTCATCTTCTCAATCGTGGTTTTTACAAGCCTTCTGGTGTTTCAGGGAATGCCCTAAAAAACGCACTTCTTGTTCTACGCCCTGAAATATATGGCAGTGTTGCCGAGGCAAAAGGAGAACTCAACGGGTTGATTTATGTACTGGAAAGACTTCCTGAGGGCATTGAGCAATGCCGATTCATTAATTTAACATCAGATGAAGGCTTTTCAAAATCACATTTGAAGCCCATTATTCCTCCCAAACGAAGAAGAAACTGCTATCGCATTGACGAAGAGCAGATGAATATTGAGATAACCCGAGGGCGATCCGATATCTATGATATTTTAACCCACCTTACATTTCTCTTTATAGAGTCAAATAAGATTTGTGATAGGGTTTTTTTTGAAGAGGACCACACGACCGTTCGCGATTGGGACAAACTCGTTGCCTTTGTTGAGAGTAAAAAGAAAACAGCACAGGGACGAGAGGTGGCCCTGATACACACCGCCAACATACTAGGGAGAACTTTTGAAGAGGTTGTTGATATTCATCAAAAGCTGAGTAAAGATGGCCAACAGGATCGTTTTCTAAATATCATCTATTGGTTGGGTAAACTGTCCATTGAAGAACAAACTACGGGAAACAAACGAACCATAACGTTTAGTCCCCTACTTCGAGAACGATTGGGCCATCATATTTTTGGGGAACGATGGGCGAATACCATAAAGAAA
Source organism: Croceivirga sp. (assembly GCA_050042945.1). Lineage (GTDB taxonomy): Bacteria > Bacteroidota > Bacteroidia > Flavobacteriales > Flavobacteriaceae > Croceivirga. Next base: position 26,773 of record JBHJJC010000026.1, on the reverse strand, counting down.
AAGTTGGTTGAGCTTAATGCGCTGCATCGCCCCATCCATATTATCAGTGCAAATATGCACAGTGTGATGAACACCTTGTTTGCCCGTAAGGCGCTGACAGAAGAGATGGCAGATAAAAAACCCTTGGACATTTATAAAGCGCTGAGCTTATCTGAGAATGGGCAACTACGTAAACTCGTTGAAAACGTCGCCTTGGAAAATGGAATGGTTTACATTGATGACAGTTCAGGAGCCAATATTGATGTGCAGCTTTTCGATACTTCAAGCTTCAATGAAATGGCCTGTTGTTATGCTTTTTCAAAAGAGAAAGATGTGGCGGACAAACCCATTATATTTGTAATGGATTATGCTTTTGGCGAACAGGCTTACGAAACGATAGATGAACTTTTAAAGCCATATGTGAACAACGGCGAAAGACGATTTTTAAACGTTGTTTCAATTTCAATTATGGGTAAAGCGGGTATTTTGGATGGTGACAAAGGTGATTTAATGATACCATCTGCTCATATTTTTGAAGGAACAGCCGATAATTACCCTTTCGAAAATGAGCTGCGCGCCAGAGATTTTGAAGGCTATGGCCTTAATGTGTTTGAAGGGACTATGGTGACCGTATTGGGCACTTCACTCCAGAATAAGGATATTCTAAGGTTTTTTCATGAATCCACCTGGAATGTCATTGGTTTGGAGATGGAGGGCGTGCATTATCAAAAAGCAGTGCAATCGGCGTCTAAGATTCGAAAAAGTATTCGAAAAGACATTAAAGTACGATACGCGTACTATGCTTCTGATAATCCATTGAAAACCGGAAGTACTCTAGCATCTGGCGGTCTTGGCACCACGGGGGTAAAACCGACTTACTTAATTACCGATAAAATATTAGAACTAATTTTTAAAGATTAGTTATGGCAGAACAACCAACTGGCAACACATCTGAAGAAATTGATTTAGGGGCACTGTTTCAATTGGCAAAAAAGGGATTTGATAAGGCTTTTAGATTAATCTTGAGAATATTTATTTACTTAAAAAAAAATGTATGGATTTTAACCGGATTAGGGGTTTTGGGCCTATTAATAGGCTTTGGACTGAAACAAATTGTTTCAGCTAAAATAAAAACTGAGATCATTGAGCGACCAAATATAGAAAGTAAGGATTATCTATATGACGTCGTTGCAGAAATCCAGGCTAATATTAAAGCGGAAAACACTACGTTTTTTGAACCACTTGGCATCAATATTGAAGAATTAAAAGGTTTTGAAGTAGAAGTGGAGTCGTTGGGAGATAAGAACAGTAAACTAGAAGATGAGCTAAAATATCTGGAGCTTTTAAAAGGACTTGATATTTCGGGAACAGTGTCTGATGTTGTACGTAGTGAAATCTTAAGTAGAAATTCCTTAAACCATAAAATCACTTTTTTTTACAAAGATGAAACAGAAGGGTATAATAGTGCTCAAATATTAATGAATTATATTAATTCAAACCCCTATTTCAACGATTTAATAGCGGTGTATCTTAAAAATGCCCAAAACAGGATACAGGAAAACAAGGCCTTAATTGCTCAATTGGACGAATTAATAATGCAGTATTCTGCAAATCTCGCTGCTGCAGAAAGTAAAGAAGGTGACAACCGAATCATTTTGGAAAATGAAGAACAACTGAACGTACGGGAATTGTTTGATTTAAAAAACAATTTGATCCAAGACATAGAGGCCAAAAATGTGGAGTTGAAGACACGTGAAAATGCAATCAAAGTGATTAATTTTGGCAAACCCCAAGAAGTAAAAAAGTCTTTTTTTGGTGACATGTTAATATTGCCACCGCTAATTTTTCTGGGCGGCTATTTCCTTTTTTCAATTTTTAAATACCTTGACAGAAAAGCCAAAGTTATTTTATAAAACTCTTTAAGGTATTTAATAGTTGATTTTATGGCTTTCTTTAAAGCAGACACTTTTTATTAATGATGGATATCTTACTACAGGGTAGTGGGGAACCAGGTTTAAATTGATTATTGTTCAAGATTAAAAAAGCATGTCTAAAAGACATTATACAAGTACAGAAATTTATCGACGTTAAGAATATCGCGTTGATGTTTGAAGATTAAAAAACACGAGTTTGATGGGAAAGCCAGAAATATTAGCTTGCACTATAAGGGATGGGGGCTATTACACAAACTGGGATTTTCAAGAAAGCTTGGTCAAAGACTATTGTTTGGCAATGGAATACCTGCCAATCGATTATGTCGAGGTTGGCTATAGAAGTGTCCCCTTAAAAGGATACCTGGGAGAATTCTTTTATTGCCCAGAATATTTGCTTAAGCGATTGAAGTCTTTGATGCCCTCAAAAAAGCTTGCTATTATTTTAAATGAAAAAGACACGGAAATAAATACTTTGGATGATTTGTTGGATCCATGTAAGCCATACATCGATCTTGTTCGGATGGCTATAAACCCAAAAAACATAAACCGCGCCGCAGAATTGGCACATGAAATCAAAAAGAAGGGTTTTGAAGTAGGATTTAATGTCATGTACATGTCCAATTGGAAAAATGATAGGTCTTTTCTGAGTCAATTGGATAAAATTGATGGACTGGTCGATTTTTTTTATATGGTGGACTCCTATGGAGGGGTACTTCCTAAAGATGTTGAAGACACTATTGATTTGGTTAAATCAACAACTAATATCCCGATTGCCTTTCATGGTCACAATAACCTCGAAATGGCCATGACCAACACACTCCTGGCTATGGAAAAAGGGTGTGTCATGGTTGATGCCACGATCACAGGGATGGGCAGAGGTGCAGGAAACTTAAAAACAGAACTCATCTTAACGTATTTGGAATCAAAACAAAAGATTAGTTTTCAAATCAACGAATTGAGCAAAATAGTTGGGTTATTTGAAAAGATGCAACAGGAATATAAATGGGGTACAAGTCTGCCCTATATGTTCTCGGGGGCCCACTCCTTACCACAAAAAGACGTTATGGATTGGCTCGGACTAAACAGGTACCCTTTAAGTAGCATTGTAATGGCACTTTCAAATAAAAAAGATGAAATTCATGATAACGTAAAGTTGCCTTTGTTTGCAGTTGAAAAAAAGCCGAAAAGGGTTTTGGTGATAGGAGGAGGAGAAAGTATTAAGGACAATCTTAAAGCAATTAAGAATCTAATAGGTGTTTTTGACGACTCTTCTTTGTGCATAGTTCATGCTGGGGTTAAGAATGCAGAATTGTTTTCTGATATTTTACATAAGCAATATTATTGCTTGGTAGGTTCCGAAGGAGATAAGTTAACGAAAAAATTCAATGGAAGTAAGACCCTAGAAAACGAATGTATTTTTCCACCATACCCCAGAAAAATGGGTACGGTTTTGCCCCCTGAAATTAAGCAGCGGTCATACGAATTGGATAAAATTGAGTTCACTGATATTTATCAAGATTCCCCACTTACAATTGCGGCTCAAACTGCTCTTTTGCATGACCCAGAGGAAATTATTTTAGTTGGTTTTGATGGCTACGCAAAATCGAAAGATGACGTAAAATTTCAATTGGCAAATGAAAACCAATATATAATAGATAAATTGTTGTTGTCAAATTGTGTGGTAAGTTCCGGCACCAAAACAACTTATAAGAACATTGATGAAAAATCACTATTCAGCTACTTTCGATGAAAGGGTTACTGTTTTTCTGCCCTGTAGAGCGGGCAGTGAGAGAATACCCAACAAAAACACCAAGATATTTGCAGGAATAGACGGAGGGTTACTTACAATAAAGCTTAGACAATTGGTGGATTCAACAATGACCCATTCCGTCATATTGTCAACCAACGATTCAAAGGTTATTGAAATTGCCGAAAGTTTTGGGTCGGATAAAATAGTTTTTGACAGACGCCCCGAAGAACTGGCAACTTCAAAGACGAGCACGGATGAGCTCATCAATTACGTTCCCAAAGTAATCCAAGCAAACCACATACTTTGGACCCATGTAACATCCCCTTTTATTGATGCTGGTATCTATGACGAAGCGATAGCAAAGTATTTCCTGTCACTTAAAGAGTCAAGCCATGACAGTTTAATGGCGGTTAACAAAATGCAAACGTTCCTTTGGGAAAAAGGAAAGCCGATTAATTACAATAGAGAGCATGAGAAGTGGCCGAGAACCCAAACCCTGCCGGTATACTATGAAATAAATAGTGGGTTTTTTATTTCTTCCAGGCAGAACTATATCAATTATGAAGATCGGATAGGAATGAAACCCTTTCTTTTCGAATTAAAATCCACGAGCTCCTTTGATATAGATTGGCCCGATGATTTTGAACTTGCTGAAATGATATTCAAAAAAAAATATGATTAAAACAATTCTCTGGGATTTCGATGGGGTAATATTGAATTCCATGCCAATTAGAGATTTTGGTTTTGATGAAGTAGTTAAAGATTACAACCCAAAAGAAGTTCAAAAGCTCCTGGACTTCCACAGGCAGAATGGAGGGCTATCCAGATACGTTAAGATAAAATTCTTCTTTCAAGAAATCCTCAACCAGGAAATTGGTCAAGAAGAAATTATGGTGCTAGCTTCCAAGTTTTCCGACATAATGAAAAAGGAGCTAATAAATCCAAAATACCTGATTCAGGAAACCGTTAACTTTATCAAGAACAGTCATGAAAGGTTCCATTTCCATATTGTTTCTGGGTCGGACGAAAAGGAATTGAAATTTTTATGTCAAGAGCTAAAATTAAAACCATATTTCATTTCCATTCATGGATCACCTACCCCTAAAACTACGCTGGTATCGGAGATAATGGCGGAACACGGTTATTCGGGCAGGGAAACGTGCCTGATAGGGGATTCAATAAATGATTTTGAGGCTGCAAAAGGCAATAACATTTCATTTAACGGGTATAATAACAGAAAACTTATATCGTTGCCAGGAACGTTTTATTTAGAGAATTTTGAGCAAGGCTTCATAGACTAAGAAGGGGTTTACGGAAGAGGTGAACGCCGGGTTATTTTGTTAAATGAATTGGGTTAGGTGAAATTATGAAGAGCTTATCGGTTGGAAAAGTATTTAGGAATGGCCTAATAAGCATTTCTTTTCAGGGAATCCCAATTTTATTGGCCCTGATAGCTATTCCTAAGAACATTGAATTTATCGGAGACACCTTGTGGGGTCTTTATAGTCTTACCATCACGGTTCTTTTTTTATTCATGTATTTTAATCTTGGGATAAATCCATCTGTAAACAAAAAATTATCAGAAGCATTGGCCAAAAGTGACAGTGATAGAATCTCTAAATTGCTGGCGAACGGATTTTATTTCAATTTGATTACCGCTATATCCTTATGTGCCTTACTTTACTTCCTTTCACCCTTATCGGCAACTTTTTTGGTTCAGGAGGAGAGCAAAATGCATGTAGCAGAACTACTATTCAAGTATGCGGCTATTGCTGGGGGAATTTCCTTACTCATATCATTTTACAGAAATGTTTATGAGGCAAAGCAGAATTTTTTTTTGGTTTCCGTTCTGCGCACCATTTTAAGCAGTACCATTCTTATTGCTCCCAGTATTGGTTATCTACTGGGTTTCGATATTATAGGATCTTTTCACATTGTTTTGGCCGTCTATTTCTTGGTTTGGGTCCTTTACACGTTCATTTTTTTTAGGGAATATGGCGCACCCAAACTAAATTTAGTAGAAAAGACAGTCTTTATTGAGCTTCTTTTCTTCGGTATTTGGATTACAGGTCATTCACTCTTAAATCCAATATTTCTTTTTTTGGATAGATTTTTTATTTCAAATACCATAGGACTTGATGAGGTGGCGTTTTACACCACACCCTATGATTTGGTATCAAAAATGACTTTAGTTTCAGGAAGTATTACAGCCGCTTTTTTTCCGGCAATCTCTTATTGGTATTCCAAAGGGGACACTGAAAATCTGTTGAAAAGCTTTAGGAAGACATTTTGGTTTTTATTCTATTCACTATTGGTAGCTTCCATCATACTAACGCTGATTGCTCCTTTCTTTCTGGAAATTTGGATAAACACAAAGTACATGCTGAAAAGTACAGCGGTTTTTAGGATTTTGGTTTTTGGATATTTTGTATCAAGTTTATCGTTGGTTTTTTTGAGATTTATATACGGAGTAGGAATTCCAAAATACGCCTTCTATATTAATTTATTGATGGTTCCTTTTTACCTTTTGTTATTGGTTTCATTAGTGCGTTTATTTGGTATTGAAGGAGCAGCGTGGTCCTTTCTTGTCAAAAGTGTGATGGATTTTATTTTCCTTTTTATAGTCATTAGAAAAAAAACAGGTATTGCAGTATTTAGATGAAGGCCATTTCCCAAAATAAGATTCATGTTCCATTTTCAATAAATGTGACGCTACTATTTCTTTTAGTAGAGAACAGTTTTGTAGCGGTGCTTTTGGGAGACCGGCAGTATAGTATTATTACACATTCACTTATATTCCTGCTTTTGATCTTCTTTTCCCTAAGAAGAAAACTATTGTTGTTTCCCTCGTTTCTGGCGGTCCTTTTTATAGTGGTTTTGGGGTTGGCATTGCATTATTATGTCTACTCGGATTATTCGCTTCTCTATATGTTGGCGGTACCTCAATCGGTAATCATTGGCTATATCTTTTTTTAAACTTCAAAAGCCTGCCTTTAAAAAACATTTTTTATTTTAACTGTATTCTTTTTATAGTCTATATTTTTCTTTTTACACAAGAGGGGGGCAATACCGAGTTTTTAAGAAGAACTACTTACACAACGATATTATGCCACTTCTGGTTTTTACTGGCCATAAAAGACTTTTACTATAAAAATTATGTGGATATTACACCTACAGTATTTTTCTTTTTCCTTTCGGTAGTTTCATATTCTCGCATAGGAATTGGCGTTTGCTTGTTCGTTTTTTTCGTCTTTTTATTGAGGTACTTTCGGAAAAGTATTACGCGTTTTTTATTGGTATCAGTGATATTAATGACATTACTTTCCTTCTTTTTTGTTTTTTTTGACTTAACCGATATACCGGCATTCCAAAGGTTCTTGGATAGGGGTCTGGGAACAGGAAGATATGAGTTATGGGAGTGGTATATCAAAGAATTAAACCTGACTAGGTTTTTCGTGGGATATGATCAATTTTATGTTTGGGAGAATTTATGGAGAATGTTAAAAAATCCCGACCCTAATATAAAGTTCGTAAAATACACGATGCATAATTCCTACTTGCAATTCCACGCCTTAATAGGTTTTTTCGGACTACTCATTTTTGCCATGTTTTTTGTGAATGCTTTCAAATGGATTCTGCTCAAAAGGGACGGAGTGCTGGCTTCTATATTTCTTTCTTACCTTGGACTTGCTTTTTTTTCTACGATAATGCTTCCCCAGAGATATGATTACGTTTTTTTTACAGTGCTTTTCCTGTTGATTATGGCAAATTCAAAAACTCGATTGTTCAAATTTGACGATAATGAGTAAAAATTGGAGCGTATAAAATTTATCGTTAGTAAAATCGATATTTTCGCATTTTGATATACTGGTTTTCAAAAAAAGGAAAACAAGGTTCACCAAATGAGAAAGAAAACAGTCATATTTTTTGAGCTCACCGACTACTCCTTATTACGATTCCCCAAAAAGATTTCGGACGAATATGCTAAAAACGACCCTGAAGTACAATTTGTTTTTATTTATCTTTATAAATATTCGAAAGAGACAGTAGACTTTATATCTTTCCCGAAAAGTGCTTACTTTGTTAACCTAAAGGGCAATATATCAGGAGTTGATGCCGTTTTTCTTGGTTTTCCGGATTCCATAGTCTTCATTTTTGCTTTACGCCCTCCGGAATTTTATTTGATTAATACGTCCAAGAAATTGGGGATTGATTCCATTCTCTTACAACATGGCGTTTTCATCCCTTTCATGAGGAGAAATCTTAACTTTTTCATCAAAGAGGCTAGAAAAATGGTCTTCTATTTTAAAAGTATCCTTTCCTTATCATCGAAGACAAAATCAAGTCCGTTGACGTGTTTTTCTGAAGTGTTTTCTATTTATATTTTGGGCAACAAGAACTTGGGGCAAAGTATATTTTCGAATGCATTAAACGTATTACCCGGGAAAGTTTACGTTTATTCCGAATATTGGAAAGACTATTTTATGACCAATTATGGTTTTTCATCCAATCAATTTAGTTGCATTGGATCCCCGGATTTAGAGGCGTATGGTTCAATAATAAATCAGGAAAAAGAGGACGCTGTTTGCTACATTTGTCAAACTTTAGTGGAAGATGGAAGGTTGTCAAAAAAAGATTTCGACGAATTCTTATTGGCAATGTACAATTCATTGGAACCTGAACAAGCTTTATACTTAAAGCTTCATCCCAGAAGTAAACATGAACTATATGACCAAGTGACCAAAAGAGAAAGAACGTATTTGATTAAAGAGAAAACACCGAATTGCATAAAATATATCGGACATTATTCGACGCTAGTTTCTTTAGCTCTTAATATTACTGGAGATGTATTTCTATGGGAGTTTAAGAACCATAAAATACCTGAGTATTTCTCTAACGCGACTGCCTTCATAGACAATACGGAGGATGGCCTGAGAAAGTTTATTCAGGATAAAAAGAAAACCCCAGCCCTTCGGGAAATTTTGAAATATTATTTTCATCATCCCGGGCTTAAGCCGTTCGAGGAGATTTATAAATTAACAGAAAAATAGTAAGTTAAAGATATGAAAGTAGGAATTGTTGGAATGGGGTATGTAGGGTTGACGCTTTCCATTGCCTCTGCCCTTAGGGGAATAAAGGTCTATGGTGTTGAAAAGAACAAAAAAATATTAGACAGCATTAAGAAGGGCAGAGCTCATTTTTACGAACCCCATATAGATGAATTTCTTGAACTATGCATAAACAGGAATCTATTTGTGGATGAAGGTTTTTCCGAAGACCTTGATCTGGATGGATTCATTATCACCATTGGTACTCCACTTAATCCACAAACTGGAAAAGTGAATTATGAATATCTGCTCTCTGCTTTGGAGGGAATTTCAAAGAATTACACTGGGGAGGAGTGGGTAGTACTTAGAAGTACGATCAGCGTAGGAACAACAAGAAAAATGATTATTCCCCATTTGGCCAAACTTTCTGGGAAAAGCCCCGAAGAGATTAAGGTGGCCTTTTGTCCAGAGCGAACCATTGAAGGAAAGGCCATAGAAGAACTCTATTCTTTGCCACAGGTTATTGGGGGAAACAATGAAGAATCATATGAGTTGGCCGCTGGTTATTTTAAGAAACTAACCACCAACATTGTTAAAGTCCCAACTCTTGAAACAGCTGAACTGGTAAAGTTATTTAACAACACTTACCGAGACGTACACTTTGCAATGGGGAACGCGTTTAATGAAATCGCCCAATCTTTTGGTATAGACGGATATTTGGCAATTGAAGCTTCAAATCTGGGATATCAAAGATCAAACATTGCACTTCCAGGATATGTCGGAGGGCCCTGCCTAGAAAAAGACCCCTATATTCTTTCAGAAAATATGCCGGACCATAATGGAAAAAACTTTGTTGTTAACTCTAGGAAATACAATGAATCTTTAGAAGAAAGTGTTTCGGAATGGGTGTCAAGCAATTTTGAAAAAGACCAGGTTATTGGAATGTCAGGTATGGCTTTCAAAGGTGTTCCAGAAACCTCAGATTTGAGAGGTTCTGTTGCGGTGAACATAGCCCGTAAAATAAAATCAATGGGGTATGAAATTGTTTTGCACGATTTTATAGCGGATTCCAATGAGATGAGTGAACTTGGCCTAGGCCCTACAGAAAATGATTTTTATAAACTAGTAGCAAAGTCTGATGGGATATTAATTATGAACAACAATCCCAACTATAAAAAGATTGATTCAGAAAAAATTATATCCGAAAACAGCAACAAACATTTTTTGGATTCCTGGAACGCCTCAAGCCTAGTTGCTAATTCGGAAAAAAACATTCTTGTTCATACGCTTGGAGACTATAAAATAAGTCAATAAGCATAAAATAATAGCCAATTAATATGGAAAAGGACTATGTAATAATAACTGGAGGGGCCGGCTTTATCGGTTCTTATATGGCCAAGTGGTATTGTGAAAACAATTTTGGCGTAGTTGTCATTGACAATTTGTTTCGTGGCAGCTTGAACAATATCAATCCATTAATAAATGATTATGGTTTGGTTTTTGAAAAGTACGATTTGGCGGATTATGAAAATATTGGTCCCATTTCAGAGCTTATTGTCAAGTACAAGCCAATTCAAATATTGCACTATGCTGCAATCAACGGAACCCAGTATTTTTATGATAGGCCTCAGCAGGTCGTTGAAGTTAATTCTGTAGCGACTCTATACTTGTTGAAAGCCCTGTCCGCCGCTAAGGGATTGGACAATAGGATTTCCCCCTTGATTTTATTTGCCTCTACATCAGAAAATTATTGCGAACCTTTTAATGTACCAACCAAAGAAACCGATTTGACCTACTTCAGGATAGAGCAGAATCGTGACAGTTATGCAGTGGCCAAAATGGTAAGCGAATTTTATGTTAAATTGTATTGTCAACAACTTCATTTACAATGGATTGTATTAAGAATCTTCAATGTTTACGGTCCTAAAATGATAGGTACAAAATATGGGCAGGTAATCCCAGAGTTTGTTGCAAGAGTCAAAGATGGCGAATATCCTTTGAAAATTTTTGGGAATGGAAAGCATACAAGATCGTTCATTCATATAGACGATCATGTTGAGCTTACAACGAGGTTGGTTTTCTCTGAGAAATTAGTGACCAATACCGTATATAATCTTGGAAACGATTACGAGATTAGCATTCTTGATGTTGGAAAAATAGTTATGAACTTATGTGGCAAAGAACCGAAGTTTGAGTTTTTGGAAGAGCGCGAAGGAGATCATCTTAGACGCTCCCCTGACCTGAACAAGGTATTTTCCGTTATTGGGAATTATGATTTTATTGATTTGCAAGAAGGGATATCGACCATGATTTAAATAAAGGAAGTGAAAAAAGTTGCCATAGTCTGTAATTCAAATAATGCTTTTTTTCAAAGTTATTATGGGGCATTGCTTGATAATATAAATCAAGACAATGTATCTTTTTATGGTAACAAGATTTTCTCAAAGAGCCGTGAGAAGTTCAGCTACACGATTTCTTCCTACACGAACAACGCCTTTCTGGATATTTATTCAATAATAGACTTTATCATAGCTCCAATCATAGCTTGCAGGGCATTATTCAAAGGAATAAAAGTGATTCACTTTATTTCCGCACACCCGTCCAATTTACCGTTGGCGCTTTTTGCCCGCGTTTTTCAGATCAGAACATTTTTCACAATACACGATTTAATTCCTCATCCAGACCAAAAGAGCAAGCTTGTTAGCCTATATAATAAAGTAATAGTGGGTTTTCTTGCCACTGATATAGTTGTTCACAACAAAGAATATCTTAAACAGATTAAATCCAAGAGCAGTCATTTTATTCAATTGTCGGGATACAAAGAAGATTTTATCGAGAAGGATTTCAATAGAAAACTACTGTTTTTTGGACGCATTGAACCATACAAGGGAATTAGCAACCTCTTCGCTTTGGCCAAGAGATTCCAAACCGAAGAAATGGATTGGAAAATAGTCATTGCTGGAAAAGGCAAATTACCCCAATTTGATCAAACAGAAATACCCAATGTGGAAATCTTTAACGATTTCATCAGTGATTCAAAGCTAAAAGAATTTCATGAAGAGTGCGCGTTTACAATCTTACCCTATGATTCAGCTTCTCAGAGCGCAGTTATAATTCATTCCTATGCATTTGCTACTCCCGTAATTGTTTATGATGTTGGGGCCCTGGCAGATTATGTTATTGATACTAAAACAGGATTGGTGGTTAAACACAATGATTTTGATACCATAGTGAATTTTTTGAAAAAGATGGATACTTTCTCATTTAAGAGTTTTCAAAAAAGTGTAAAGAGCTACTTCAGTGACCATTTCAGTGACCGGGTCTTTGCCAAAGACACCTTAAGGCTTTATTCAGAATGCTAAAGCGAAATATTAATTTAAACCTGGATGAAAGCGTCTTACATCGACTGGTCTTTCCTCAGGTTTTATTGATATTGCTATGCGTATTTATTCTGCCAGTTCTCTCAAGTATTCTGACAGGAACCATTTTGTTGTCAATACTATTTTTTATCTGTTTTGATAGGAAGAAACGAATCCTTAAACGAATAAGAGCGAACCTTATTGATATTTTAATCCTTGGCATAGCCTATTTTTTATGCATTTTGGGAATGCTATTGACCGAAGAAGCATATATTGCCAATGGTTTTAAAAAGGTTGAAACACAAGCCAGTCTTTTGTTGTTTCCAATAATTTTTTCTTGCTTAACCTTTTCTCGGGATGATCTTTTTAAACTGATACGTTGGCTTTATTTGATTTTATTGCTCGCTTTTTTCCTGTCCACCGCATATTCTTTTTCAACAAATGGTTTTCATCTGAACGAATTAATGAAATGGTTTGCGGAACACGCGCATAGAACCTATGTCTCACTTTACATAGTTTTTTTGAGCACGACCTTATTTTTATTTTTCTCCACAAAAAAAACAGCAAACAAAAAACATAAAACCCTCGGGGTTCTTGTTTTGGCGGTTGGGATACTAATTTCTCAAATACTTGAGAGTAGAATGGCCCTCGTCTGTATCATCATTATCATGGGAATGCTGGTTTTGATTATGCCAGACACCAGAATGAAATGGATCGGATTAATTTGCATATTAGGTTTTATGGTATTTTCACTATTTATTTTAATGCCCAATTCGAGTAGGGGCAAAACATTTATTGAAAAGTACAAAAAGGTATTTGTCCGAGATGAGCACTATAGACCGTATCATTTTGAGATTAGATTTGGAGTTTGGGAAAGTTCTTTAATCGTAATTAAGGAAAACCTAATGTTTGGCGTAGGAACAGGGGATGTTGACCATGAGTTAAAAAGTGCGTCAGCCAAAAACTTACTTCCCAAACACTTGCACTACACCAATGTGCATAATCAATATTTGGATATGATTCTTAGATATGGTCTTTTTGGGTTCGTAATATGGATAATCACCATTATTTATTTTTTTAGGATTGCGATGTTGAGGAAAGACTATTCATATATCATTTTTCTTGTTACAGTACATGTTTTTTTTCTTACGGAAAATATTATCGGTAGGCAGATGGGGGTCATGTTTTATTCAATTTTTAACAGTATGTTTTATTTTGTGAACAAAAAAGACAAAACGATTGCGATATGATAAGACGGAAACGTTTGGTAGCACTTTTGATAATAACGGCATTCACTTTCTTCGGAAATGCTCAGAAGTCTAATGTTAAAAGAATAGCAAAGAGGTATCCGGGACTAAAAAATGATATATTGCACACCAAGCCGGATTACATTGTCTACGTACCTCAAGAAGAAAGAAATCAACGTGGGGACACGTATAATGATCATTTTCATGTGTTTTATGGAGTTTCTGGAGTATTATTTGCAATGTGGACCCAGGCAAGTGATGAAGGTCATCTGGATCAACATGTAGTTTTTTCAAAGAGTTATGATGAAGGAATGACTTGGGAACACCCTATTGTAATTGCAGGGTCAGAAACAGTGCTCAACCGTCGTGAAATATCCTCTTGGCAAATACCTATGGTCAGTGAGAAAGGAAGGATATATGTTCTGTGGAATCAGCAAGAATATGGTCAAACCGGACTTACCGGACAACTTTGTGGATGGATGTATGGTAGATATTCGGATGATGAAGGAGAGACTTGGAGTGATGCTGAGAAAATTAATATGCCAATAATGGATTCCGATAAAGAGAATCCTTCAACCCCCCCGGATTGGGCAGTTTGGCAAAAACCACTTCGTTTGGGGAAGAATGAAAAATATTTAGTTGGCCTTACAAGGCATGCTAAGGTGGGCAAAAAAAAGAGATATAGGACTTCCGTTGAGTTTATTCAATTTAACAATATTGATGAACATCCAGAGATTTCAGAATTATCAATAAGCTGGTTTATGACCAATGAAAATGTGTTGGAAGTCCCTTCTGATTATGGAGGGGCCACGTGCGAAGAACCCAGTATTGTTAAACTACCGGATAATAGACTTTTTGCATTACTAAGAACGGGGACGGGATACCCATATTGGTCTCAAAGCATTGATAACGGAATAACTTGGATGAAACCAAAACCACTTTTAGACAAAGATGGTGGAAAACCGTTTTTACAACCAATCTCCCCATGCCCAATTTATGATTGGAAAGGGAACGAGGCGGGAAGTGGTTATTACTACGCCTTTTTGCATAATAGATTTGATTTTAAAGCCAAATCAGCCTATCAAAATAGAGGTCCAGTGTACCTTATAGCGGGAACATTTCAGAAAGACGCTGAGCAACCAATATGGTTTGGGGAGCCCAAGATTTTCATCAATCGTCCAGCGGAAAATTCTTTATATTCAAGTTCAACCGTGTCCCCTGACGGGAAAAATATTTTATGGTACAACGATAAAAAACATTATCTACTAGGTAAAATAATTGACGAAAAATGGTTTGAAGAAGCCCCACCTTTACACAAGTGAAGACCTTGAAATGAAATATTTTTCAGATGATATCAAAACAAATTGTTTTAGCGCTTTAAATTGAAAATGAAACGGCCAAAAAAACTGAACTCAATAGAGCGAAAGTCCATACTTCTATTGGTAGATTTATTTATCGTCATAGCTGCATTGAATGTATTGGTCAATTATGCTATTGATGAAAAATTCGTTTCAGAGCTATTAAAAATTGTTGTCTTCTCATTTGGAATCATAACCTATTTAATATTCTCTTACGTTTTGGACTTTTACAACCTAGAAATTGTTGCTAAGCGCCGACAAATACTTTCTCGGGCTTTATATATTTCGTCATTGTTTGTTTTTACGGTATTTATATTTCTTGTTATATTTTTTGACGCCAGCTTTTGGAGAATACCTTTGATATGCTTTCTGGTTCTTACCCCAATACAAATAGGTCTTTGGCGTTTTTTATTCACTAATATATTTCGAATTATTCCGACCATAAAAAATGTTCTTTACATCTATGATAAGCATTCATTAGATTCTCTTCGGAATGAGCTGAATATGGTAAATGGAGAAGGAATGAATACTTTTTACAAAGTAAAGCTGACCTATTCGATTGATCACCATTCATTGGAAAACAAGACCTTTTTTTTGTCTGCAGCTGATAAAGTAGATGCGATTATTATTAATATTAAAGAGTATCACAATCTATCAAACGAACTTGAAAATATGATTGTAAGTTCCATTTTGAAAGGCACAGAAGTGGTTTCTTTTATGTCATTCTATGAGAGCACCTATGAGGCTTTACCCATAAAGTATCACAATGAGAGTTATTATGAAATCTTACAGCTACGGAATAAAAAAATACGATATCTACAACAGATTTTTAGTTTCCTAACTAATCTCGTTTTATGTTTAGTAGCTGGTGTTTTTTTTCTTCTGTTAACACCGGTTGTATGGTTTTTAAACTTATTTTTAAATAGAGGCCCTTTATTTTATTCTCAACTTCGCGTTGGAAAGTACGGTAAAGAATTTAAAATTTATAAATTCCGTTCGATGATAGTTGATGCTGAGAAAAAGGGGGCTATGATGGCAACTAAAAATGATTTGAGAATCACCTCATTTGGTAAGATTCTTAGAATGTTTAGAATAGATGAAATCCCTCAAATTCTATCTATTATAAATGGTGATATGCAGTTTATCGGCCCAAGGCCTGAGAGACAAATTTTTGTAGACAAATTAAATGAAATTACCCCCTTCTACAATGCCAGACCTGTAATCAAACCTGGTATTACCGGTTGGGCACAGGTCAAATATAAATATGGAGAGAACCTTGAAGATTCTCTAAAAAAGCTGGAATACGACCTCTTTTATATAAAGAACAAATCCATAACCTTGGATTTACGCATAATATTTAAAACAATAACCACAGTTTTATTTTCAAGAGGAGTTTAAATGAAAAGAACAATAATCGTCTCTGCTTTAGACTCTCTTAAGCCGCGATTTTTAGAATTGATTTATCGCGGAAGGCCATCT
This sequence comes from Croceivirga sp., assembly GCA_050042945.1. Lineage (GTDB taxonomy): Bacteria > Bacteroidota > Bacteroidia > Flavobacteriales > Flavobacteriaceae > Croceivirga. The sequence continues at coordinate 10,619 of JBHJJC010000026.1, read as the reverse complement.
GTTATGGACATAGATAAACCTATTATAGAAGTCTTAAAGAAGATTGTCTTAGATATTTTTAATGGTGATAAAAAGGCTTTTTAGGTTCACTTCATCCAAAAAATATATCATATCGACAGAAATGTACTTACAAGGGTATTTTCCGACCTATTTTTGGAAGGTCACAACTAGTTAAGTTAAATCAATGAAACGGACATTAATAACTGGAGCAGCCGGCTTTCTTGGCTCCCACCTTTGCGATCGGTTTATTGCCGAAGGACACCATGTCATAGGAATGGATAACCTTATTACAGGGGATTTAAAGAACATTGAACATCTCATGGGATTAGAAAACTTTGAATTTGCACATCATGATGTGACCAAGTTTGTCCATGTACCGGGGAAATTGGATTACATTCTCCATTTTGCCTCACCTGCCAGTCCAATTGATTATTTAAAGATTCCCATTCAAACTTTAAAAGTAGGTGCGTTGGGAACCCATAATCTCCTTGGATTGGCCAAAGAAAAAGGAGCGCGATTTATGATTGCCTCCACCTCTGAAATTTATGGAGACCCCTTGGTCCACCCCCAGACGGAAGAGTATTACGGAAATGTAAATACCATAGGCCCTAGGGGTGTTTATGATGAAGCCAAAAGATTTCAAGAATCCATTACCATGGCATACCATCGTTTCCATGGATTGGACACACGCATTGTGCGTATTTTTAATACCTATGGTCCAAGAATGCGTTTGAATGACGGAAGGGTGATACCAGCATTTATGGGGCAAGCCCTTCGAGGGGAGGATTTGACCGTTTTTGGCGATGGTTCGCAAACTAGATCTTTCTGTTTTGTAGAAGATGAAATAGAGGGGATTTATCGCTTACTGATGAGTGATTATAGCTTGCCCATGAATATTGGAAATCCGCATGAAATAACCATTAAGGATTTTGCGGAGGAGATTATTAAACTGACCGGTACGGATCAAAAAATAGTCTACAAGCCCTTGCCAAAAGATGACCCTATGCAACGACAACCTGATATTTCCAAAGCAAAAGAAATTTTAGGTTGGGAGCCAAAAGTAGGCAGGGAAGAAGGAATGCGGAAAACGTTTGAATACTTCAAAACCCTTTCGCAAGAAGAGCTTGAGAAAACAGAACATAGGGATTTTTCCAAAGTCAATAGAAAATAAGGGGATTCACTCGATTATTTTTTCATTGTAAGTACATTTGAAAAATTTTTTGGGATGAACATTCTTATCCTTGGCTCAGGAGGTCGCGAACACGCCCTGGCTTGGAAGCTTTCGCAAAGTGAGAAAACCGAAACTCTTTTTGTAGCACCTGGTAATGCGGGTACGGCAAGCATTGCCATAAATTGCAATCTGAACGTTTTAGATTTCGAAGGCGTAAAACAACTGGTTCTAAAAGAAAGAATAGACTATGTTGTGGTGGGTCCCGAAGTGCCTTTGGTCGAAGGAATCCATGATTTTTTCTTGGAAGATGAATCCCTAAAAAATACCGTTGTAATTGGCCCTGAGAAACTGGCCGCCACACTGGAAGGCAGTAAACAGTTTGCCAAAGAGTTCATGTTTCGACACAGTATTCCTACGGCGGCTTATAAAAGCTTCTCAGCTGGTCAAATTGACGAAGGGTATCAGTTCTTGGAGTCCTTACAACCGCCTTACGTGCTCAAAGCAGATGGTTTGGCCGCAGGTAAAGGGGTTTTGATACTTGATGATTTAAATGAGGCCAAAACTGAACTTAAAACGATGTTGGTAGATGCCAAGTTTGGTGATGCGAGCCAGACCGTGGTCATCGAAGAGTTTTTAGACGGAATAGAACTCAGCTGTTTTGTTTTAACCGATGGCGAGCACTACAAAATACTCCCCATGGCGAAAGATTATAAGCGTATTGGCGAGGGGGATACTGGGTTAAACACCGGCGGTATGGGTGCCATTTCCCCAGTTCCCTTTGTGGATGGAAGTTTCTATGAAAAAATAGAACAACGTATCGTTAAACCCACCATTGAAGGCTTGAAGAAAGATAATATTCCTTACATAGGATTCATTTTTATCGGATTGATAAAAGTGGCCGGTAATGAACCAAAAGTCATAGAATACAATGTTCGAATGGGAGATCCAGAGACAGAAGTGGTCATCCCAAGAATAAAAAACGATTTGGTTGAGGTATTTCAGGCGGTCGCAGAAAAACGATTGGATGAAATCGATCTTGAAATTGATAACCGTTCGGCAACAACCGTAATCGCAGTTTCCGGTGGATATCCGGAAGCATATGAAAAAAAGAAGGAGATTATGGGATTAGACTCCGTGGAAGATTCCCTTGTCTTTCATGCAGGAACAAAAGAAATCACAGACAAGATAGTTTCTTCAGGTGGCAGAGTGCTTGCGGTTACCGCATTTGGAAACAATTTTAAGGAAGCCCTTGAAACTTCTTATAACAACTTAGAAAAAGTTAGTTTCGATGGAATGTACTATAGAAAAGATATCGGATTTGACCTGTAACAGATGATATCTGTGTGCCAAGTTATAAGGGATTCCAAGAATCTTTATAAATAAGAGTGGGAAGTTATACTCTTATCTTCTTCACCTTTCGCGTCAAAGATTTTCAATTGCCCCATCCAATAGACCATTGCGATAAAACCGACAATCATAAAAATCCAGTTGATGGAATTAGCGGCCCACCAGCTTTCCATAAATCGGAACAAATCATAAGGGGCGAAAAGTACGTTTACGAATAAGTCTTCAATACCGTAAAAAAACCTGCTCATCTTAGCTATATTTACGTTGCAAAAATAGCAAAAGCCGCTGAACTGGCTGAATCGATGTCGTGATTTCTTCTTTTTTTGACAAAACAAAACCCATCAACTATCTGGTACTGCTGGGTGCAGTACTACTTCTTTTTTTGGGAGTTACCTTAAAGCACTTCGGACTTCAATTGTCCTATTCGCTAATTTTTGAACGAATATTGGCCTTGGGCGCCCTTTTAGTTACCGTTTTCGTTTTGGGTGATATGGCGCACACAAAAAAATTGACATTGAACAATTCATATTCGATGTTATTCTTTTTACTCTTATTGTTATGCTTCCCTTCTTCCCTTAAAAATACCAGTTCGGTGTTCTCCAGTTTTTTTGTTTTACTTTCAATGAACAGGGCCATGGCTCTTAAAAATGAGAAAACCCATAAAGAAAAAATATTTGAATCTACTTTTTGGCTCTTTCTTTCAAGTCTTTTTTTTGAATGGGCATTAATTTTTCTAGTACCCTTATACATTTCTATTTATCTATTTTCTGGCAAACAGCTACGTTTATGGCTAATGCCCATAGCAGCGTTGTTGTGTGGGTCAATTCTAGCGATAACGGCAATGATAATGTTCAATGGTTCAATATCGTTTATTGACCATTACCGCTTTCCTGTTTCCCTTGACTTTTTTCTAAACCCGGATTATGGCTTTTTATGCTATGCTTTTTTGGTACTGGCCTTGATTTTTATAGTTTTTGGAAAATTAGGATATCGCAGATTGGGCAGAACCCTCTCCCTCCGTTTGGTTTTTGCTTATTGGATGGTCGGGCTCATAATTGTAATAACAACAGGCGATTACCATAATGGTCTGGGGCAATTTTCGTTAATTCCGGCAGCGATTTTTGGCGCTAATTTTATGGAAACACTTAAACAGAAACGCATAAAAGAGCTAATCATGATTTTTTCTATTTTATTACCAATAGTAGTATTAATTCTTTGGCTATGGCAATAGCGTATCTTTGCAAAAAGCAATACTAATGTTCAGTAAAACGGCTTTATCGATTTTTGAAGAAAGTATAGAAAAGTATCATATTCTGGATGATGTAGACCAATTGTTTACAAATCCTTATCCATCAGGAAGCATAGAATTCCTGCTTTACGGAAAAAATTGGATTGACACCGTGCAATGGCACTATGAAGATATTATCCGCGACCCTGAAATTGACCCAGATGCCGCTTTGAATTTAAAGCGACGAATAGATGCTAGCAACCAAGATCGCACCGACTTAGTGGAATATATCGATAGTTATTTCTTAGATAAGTATCGGTCCGTTAAAATTCAGAACGGTGCAGGAATCAATACGGAAAGCCCGGCTTGGGCCATTGACCGCCTTTCTATTTTGGCCTTGAAAGTTTACCATATGAAAGAAGAGGTCGACCGCCCAGATGCGTCTTTTGAACATCGTGAACAGTGTCAAGACAAATTGAACGTTCTTCTTGAACAACGGCAAGACCTTTCGGGGGCAATTGATGAATTGTTGAACGATATAGAAGCGGGTAAAAAGTACATGAAAGTTTACAAACAGATGAAAATGTACAATGACGATGAACTAAATCCCGTATTGCGTGGCCAAAAAGGCTAGTAATAAGCATATTTTAGTCATCCGATTGTCTGCAATGGGCGATGTGGCGATGACAATCCCCCATATTTTAGCGCTAAGAAAGCAACACCCAGAGGTTGCCCTAACCGTTCTTACAAAACCACATTTCATTCCTATTTTTTCGGGTATTGAAAGTATTTCTACAATAGCGGCCGACGTAAAAAAAAGACATAAGGGAATTTCAGGTCTATGGAAACTATATCGAGAGTTAAAATCCATTGGCATAACCGACATTGCGGATTTACATGGCGTTTTACGAAGTAGGGTTCTTTCATTCTTTGCTCTCTTGGATAGAGTGAAAACTGAGGTAATCGATAAAGGCCGCTCTGAGAAAAAGGCATTGACCCGACCTAAGCACAAACGTTTTGTTCAGTTAAAAACAACCATAGCCCGATATCAGGTAGTTTTTGGGGACCTTGGTTTTCCAATTGATGTTTCCCAGGAAAATATCCTTCCTCGACCTAAGCTTTTCGCATCTGCGACCAATTTTTTTTCTAAACGGAAAGGGTGTTTGGTGGGTATTGCCCCTTTTGCGGCTCATGAGGGTAAAATGTACCCATTGGAACTGATGGAAGAGGTGATTGAAAAACTACTGAACAAAGAAGACTGTCAAATACTTTTGTTTGGTGGTGGTAAAAAAGAGACTGCGCAATTGGAATCCTTGGCTTCCAGGTTTCAAGAAAATGTACAATCCGTCGCAGGAAAGATTACTTTCGGTGAAGAATTGGCATTGATATCGAGACTACATATCATGGTTGCTATGGATAGTGGTAATGGCCACTTGGCTGCAAATTATGGTGTGCCCGTAGTAACGATTTGGGGGGTCACACATCCGTTTGCAGGTTTTGCACCATTCAATCAACCTAAAGCGAATGCTATACTGCCAGATTTAGAAGAATATCCTAAGATACCTACCTCGGTTTACGGTAACTCATATCCCGAAGGGTATGAGCTTGCCATTCATTCCATTGAACCCCGAAGAATTGTAAAAAGGGTTACGGAAATTTTAAATAGTGCAAAAGAATCAGATAGTATAGGCGCTTGAAAGGCTATAGAAGTAATAGCGTAACTGTTGTAGAAATTGATCTGCCAATAATCTTGAATTCCCATCAACCATTAGTGTACGGGTGCCCATATAAGACGAGATGATATGGTTAGCAGCCCCAGTACAATCAATTTCTCGTTTAACATACCCATCTAGCTGACCTTTTCTTAAAAGTGAGACAATATTGATTTCCCATATCTTTAGAACATCCATCAGATATTTATTCACCCTAGTGTTTCGGTTATTGAATTCCGTAATAAAATTCCCTAAAATAAATCCTTGATCATTTTTGTTGATGATTGTTTTGTCAAGTTCTATCTCAAACATGTCGAGCATCAAAGGAAAAGGACTTTGCATGTAAGCAACAGGTTCTATGAGTAATTTTAGCGTCTGCTGTAAAAGAAGATTTTGTACAATACCGATAAAAAAGTCTTCTTTGGAAGTAAAATTATCAATAAAGGAACTCTTTGATAATGATAGGTTGGCGCATAGGTCTTCCAGCGACGTGGTGAGATAACCATTCTTGCAAAAGAGTTCTAGGCCTTTGGTGCGATAGAGATGTAATCTTGTACTGCTCTGTAGGGTTGTTTCCATGAGATTCGGGTTTTGAAAACGTTCTGTAAAACGAACAGCACAAAGTTCCTTTATTGAAATTGTAAGATAAATCTTATAGGACAAAAGGATGTTAAAACTCGACCTAAAGCAGATTTTGATTCAAAATTTACAAGTGATGTTAACTTTTGAAAAATGGGGCATCGTTCAACCGACTTATTTTTCCGATAAGGAGGTTTGGAGACCAATTGAAATGATATAATTCTTACGGTTGGACTTTATGTATAAGTATTATTGTTGGGAGAAGTGCCTCAGGGTTATAGCTCAAAACTTAATAAACCTGAGGTTATTTGGCATCTAGAAGCACAAAAAGGCGGTTATTACCAACTATTTATTTGTCATGCGTAGAAAGTTGAAAATGTGGCCTTAACAACATCCCCCTCCATCGTAATGGAAAGTGGATTCACTAATAAAAATATCTTCTCGTTGTAAAGAAGCCAATGCCCCAGCGGTTTTATCACACACGGCCAAGGGCTGATTTTTCAGCAAGATATGCCCTTTTTTATCATCAAAATAATCGTCACTCCCAAAGTAAATAGCTGCCTTTCCAGTAAACACGCAAGGCCCATCTTCTGGCATAGGGTCCTTAATGGCCGCCACTTCAATGGACTCGATATAAATCAGTTCATCGGTAGGATAGTTTTTAGGGTCTAAAATACGATAGGGTTTTCTTGCGCTAATTTCAATCGTACCAAAGCCAACATCTGTCAGTGCGCTTACATATTGTTTTATAGGCAGGCTACCGCTTAGGCAAAGTGCACGTAATCTATTATCATTTCTCAGGGTTGTATTCATTTCTTGTTCACACGTAGGGTCACTCATGACCAATCTTCCATGGGGTTTAAGAACGCGATACATTTCTTCAATAGCGCGTTTTAAGTCGTCCTCCTTAAAGATGTTGAACAAGCAATTTTGCGCTGCCACATCAATCGTATTATCCTCAATCGGCAGGTTAAGAGCATCTCCTTTTCGTAATTCCACAAATTCAGATTGGAACCAATCGTTCTCCTCTTCGGCTATTTTAAAATTATTACGGCTCGCTTCCAACATTTCATCGACAACATCTACACCGATGACACCGCCTTTTTGACGATTGAAGTAAGAAAACTGCAACAATTCCATTCCCCCGCCGACACCAACATAGAGCATTTTAGGGTTGTTGGTCAAATCACGGGCATGAACAGTGCTCCCGCAGCCGTAATTCATCTCCTGCATGATTTTAGGGATGGAGAGTCCAGGTAGTTCCCAAATGGGGTTGGTAGTGCAACATAGGCCCACATCTGGGGTCAATGCTGCTTCTCTATATAAATCGTTGGTTGCTTCTAAATAGCTCATTTTGTATGATTTTATTAGGTCTAGATGTCATCCTGAGCGCAGTCGAAGGAGTATCGAAACCTCGGTTGAAATTGTTGTTTTTAATGATTCCTCGTACCGCTAGCTATCGGTAGCGTTCTAAGAGACATAGTGTTTAATATTGTTTCAAGCCACTGTTCCTTGACAACTGCTTCCAGCACCTGCCGTACATCCGTAGCAATGTTGGGATATGATAATATTCCGGTCATTGATGACATCCTCATTATAATCCTTAATGTGTTTTACCTTACTGGCAACTTTAAGGTCCAGCATTTGATTGAAATCACAATCGTACAGCCAACCGTTCCAACTCACCGAAATGGTATTGGTACACATGACATTGGCCACGGCCGATGGGTTATAAGCGTCTACTAGGGCATACATATAGTCCTCGTAGTTTTCAGAAGCGATGAGGTAGTCTAAAAACCTTGAAATGGGTAAATTGGTAATGGTAAATAGGTTGTGGAACTGAATGCTGAAATCTTCATCTAAGGCCTTTTTAAAATCCTTTTCCAAAGCTGCCTGATCTCCAGGCAAATATGCTCCAGACGGATTATAGACCAGATCCAATCGTAAATCGCTGTCTGGCATTCCATATCCCCGTTCATTCAACTCCTGCAATGCTTTGATGGATTTGTCAAAAACACCGTCGCCACGTTGTTTGTCCGTCTTTCCTCTAGTGTAGTGCGGCATAGAGGAAACCACGTGCAATTGTGTTTTTTGAAAAAATCAGGAAGGTCATGGTACTTTTTATTGGCCCTGATAATCGTTAGGTTTGAACGAACGATAAAATCTTTTATACCTGCCTTAGCCGCTTCCTCAACAAACCATCTGAAGTTTGGATTCATTTCTGGGGCACCACCGGTCAAATCCAAGGTATGCGCTCCAGTATTCCGAATCACTTCAAGACACTGCTCCATAGTATCGCGGGTCATGATTTCCTTTCGGTCGGGCCCAGCATCTACATGGCAATGCTCACATACTTGATTGCACATGTAGCCTACATTGATTTGCAGAATTTCAAGCTTTTTGGGTTTTAAAGGATAATGGCCTATTTCAGAAATTTAGTCCTTAAAATAGGGTAGTTCCCCATCGGCAAATAACCCTCCATTAAGGATGTTTAACTGCTTGTTGACGGAAGCCAGCTCATTATCCCTAGCCTTCAATGATTTTTTCGAAGCTTTTTTTACTTCGTTTATAATACTCTGTGACATGAATTACATCGATAGTTTATTGTACTTATTCATCATTTGAACGCCATGAACCAAGGTGGCACCACTTTCAATGGCAGCACCGGCATGAACGGCTTCCATCATCTCTTCTTTCGTAATACCACGTTGAAGGCCATCTTTGGTATAAGCGTCAATACAGTATGGGCACTTGACCACATGTGCTACGGCCAAGGCAATCAAAGACTTTTCACGGGCACTCAAGGCTCCTTCTTCAAAAACCTTTCCGTAATATTCGAAGAATTTGGTGCCAAGCTCTTCGCTCCACTCGGTTATTTTTCCGAATTTTCTTAGGTCTGATGGGTCATAATATGAATTTGCCATGTTGATATTCTAATGGGTTTTTAAAATTTTAGAATGATTCCCCAAAGTGGGAAATGACGGTCTTTAGTGCAACCGTCGAAAAATAAAATGCTTTACTGTAGAGTTCTTATAGGGAAAGGGAAGGAGAGCCCTTGTTAAAGGGGAGACTTATTTCAAATGATTCAAGTGCTTTATCACGATAAACTAAAACAGAAAGCCTCTTCGTAACTAACTCTAGTAATAAGCGAAAAAGCGCCGAGGAAATGAAACTTCTGAAGTCAATCACCGATTGAATGTCTCCTATGGAATCGATATCTGTCAACCTCGGTAATTGGTGAAGCACGCCCATCTGCCCAAAAAAACGTGCGGTATCCTGAAAGAGATGTCGTTCTTGCCAAGGGAGCTGGCGAAAACCAATAGATTCGAAACAGTTTTTATGAATCCCCAGAAGATAGATTCCACCATCTGTGCTCGGTCCAATGACGGTTTTACCCTGAATCAAGGTTTTATGGGCTTGTTGAAGGGTAGAAACAGAAAGATTAGGGGTATCATTACCAACCGTAATGACACTATCATACCCTTTTAAAAAGATAGATTGTATCGCAGCAGTAAAACGTGCACCAAAATCTGAACCTATTTGGAGTTCTTCGGAGTATAAAAAATAAGGCAATCCAGTTTTTCGAACCTTAGCGATAATGTCATCATTAAGAGATTGAAAGAGAGCCCCTGATTGCGGAATATTTTTGCGTGCCGCATCAACACCATGAGAATTGGCAAAAATGAGAATGGCGGTCGTATTCGAACAGGGTGACTGCATACGGTGATATGCTTTACGTAAACTTACGATAAAATTACCTAGTGGGTTTGGTCGAACATTTGAGAAAACATTACACAAAGTTTGAGGTAAAGACTATAATTTTGATTTGAGGTGATATATTCAGGATGATTGAACAACCAAAAAAAGTAGGATTGGTCCTTTCGGGCGGAGGGATTCGCGGCATGGCCCATATAGGGTTGATTAAAGCAATGCAAGAACGCGATATCAAAGTTGACATGGTCGCTGGGTCCAGTATTGGCGCCTTGATAGGTGCGCTTTATGCCAATGGAACCTCAACGGATGAGATGCTTCAGTTTTTTAAGGAAACCCCATTGTTCAAGTATAGCTTTTTCGCCTTTGGTAAGCCAGGATTTATAGATACCGAACGGTATGTTATTATTTTTGAGAAGCATTTTCCCATCGATTCGTTTTCAGCATTAAAGAAACCGTTATATGTGGTTGCTACCGATATGCAGCATGGTGTTGAGCGGGTTTTTAGCGATGGTGAACTCATACGGCCCCTTTTGGCCTCGGCTGCGCTTTCCCCTGTTTTTAGTCCTGTTCTGATCGATGATACCTTATATGCCGATGGGGGAATTATGAATAATTTCCCTAAAGAATATCTAGAGAAAAACTGTGACTTTATTATTGGAAGTAATGTTTCAATTGCCGGAAAGTTGAAAAAGAAAGACTTGCGGAATTCGATACAATTGGCCTCACGAATTACGGGCTTGATGGTTTATGCCTCAAGCCATGAAAAATTGCAACAATGCGACTTGAAAATAGAGCCTTTGGCGTTAGAGGGCATCGGTGTTTTGGATAAAAAAGGAATAGAGAAGGCCTTTAGCATTGGTTACGACCA
>JBHJJC010000025.1:0-14499 GCA_050042945.1 Croceivirga sp. | reverse complement strand
AACCAAAGCCTCGGCCGCTTTGGGCCCAACACCTTCTATTTTGGTCAAGTCATCAGGCTCGGTAGCTGGCTCAGCCTCTTTCTTTGGCGCTGGAGCAACTTTTTCCGTCTTTTCCTCTTTTTGAGGAGCAGCGGGAGCTTCTGCTTTTGTTTCTACAGGTGCAGTCTCCTTTTCGGCTTGTTTGTCAGCCTTGCGTTCCGCTAGACCTTCAGCAACGGCATTGGTAACTTCGGTCATTATAATTTCTATGGACTTACCAGCATCGTCATTTGAGGGAATCACAAAATCAATTTCTCTTGGGTCACAATTCGTATCGACCATTGCAAAAATTGGAATGTTCAGCTTTTGCGCCTCTTTAACTGCAATGTGCTCACGCATAGTGTCCACAATGAAAATAGCTCCAGGTAAACGCGTCATATCGGCAATGGAACCCAAGTTTTTTTCCAGTTTGCCACGGAGACGATCAACTTGTAATCTTTCTTTTTTCGAAAGCGTGTTGAACGTACCATCTTTTTTCATTCGGTCAATCGATGCCATTTTTTTAACCGCCTTTCTGATGGTCACGAAGTTGGTCAGCATACCACCCGGCCATCTTTCTGTGATGTAGGGCATGTTGGTTTTTGATACCTTATCGGCAACAATATCCTTCGCTTGTTTTTTTGTTGCTACAAATAGAATTTTACGACCTGAAGCAGCAATTTTTTTCAATGCTTCTTTCGCCTCTTCTAGCTTTGCCGCAGTCTTGTAAAGATTGATTACGTGAATACCATTTCGCTCCATGTAGATATAAGGAGCCATGTTTGGATTCCATTTTCGTGTGAGGTGCCCAAAGTGAACACCTGCTTCCAATAAGTTTTTAACCTCTGTGTTGTTTGCCATTTTGATACTTAGTTTACGTTCCGTTGAGATAGCAATGTCAAGGTGGTCATCTTAGGTAGAATTGCCCTTGGCATTTAGATGCTAAACTAATTTCCAAAAAAGTCGATTTTCCTTTTTTGGAACAACGACAACATTTGTTTATTATTTACCAGCCATATTTAGTATAACTGGATTTTCAATGAACCTTTGCTTTAAATTCAAGCGTAATTTAAAAAGCACGGCGAAAACCGTGCGTGAATATTAACGTTTCGAGAATTGGAATTTCTTTCTCGCTTTTTTCTGTCCGAATTTTTTTCGTTCCACCATTCTTGGGTCTCTTGTCAACAAACCTTCTGGCTTTAGAAGCTCGCGGTTTTCTTCATTGATTTCACACATAGCTCTGGAAAGCGCCAAACGAACTGCTTCTGCTTGTCCGGTAATACCACCGCCATAAACATTGACGTTAACATCAAAATTACCCTCGTTTTCGGTAAGTGTGAACGGTTGCTTTACCTTGTACTGCAGAGGTCCGGTAGTGAAATACTCTTCAAGTTTCTTCTTGTTAACGGTAATGTTTCCTTTTCCTTCAGAAACATAAACTCTTGCGACTGCCGTTTTTCTTCTTCCTATTTTGTGAACTACCTCCATTATCTGTAGTCGTTTAAGTTAATAGCTTTGGGTTTTTGTGCATCGTGATTATGCTCGTTGCCAGCGTATACTTTCAAGTTGCGAAACAGCTCAGCACCCAACTTGTTTTTAGGTAACATCCCCTTAACCGACTTTTCGATCAATCGTTCAGGATGTTTGTTCAATAACTCGCCTGCGGTGGTGGAGCGTTGACCGCCAGGATAACCTGTATATCTTAAATAGGTCTTTTCTTCCATTTTATTTCCGCTAAGCTGAACTTTTTCAGCATTGATAACAATTACGTTATCACCACAATCCACATGCGGGGTAAAGTTCGTTTTGTATTTTCCCCTTAAAATTTTAGCAACCTTAGAGGCCAATCTACCCAATGTCTGCCCTTCAGCGTCTACCAACAACCACTCTTTGTTTACCGTGGCTTTGTTAGCTGAAATTGTCTTGTAACTTAATGTGTCCATTTCTTCGAAATGTGTTAGAAATCAAATTGATTTCGTTAAACGGGGTGCAAATGTACACTAATTCCATTGAAATACAAATGGTAAGAAAGAATATTTGGCTTAAATAAAAAGCATCTTCTCAGTGGTCTTCAAAATGACTTTAGAATGTTAAAAAAAGCTAAAAATTAAGTCAAACTGTAACCATTTTAAATTCTTCGAGTCTTTACAACATCAATCAAAAAACGAGCAGTTGTGCACAAACCAACCTTAGCCTTACTGTCCTTTGTTTTGTCACTATTCGGTTTTTCACAAGACGTTGCCGAATTTGAACCCCTAGCAACAAAAGCGGGCGCCAATGAAGATATCATCACCAAAAAGATTTATGTAACCAAAGAGATTGGAGAAAATGTACCCCCTGCCATAGATGGTTTGTTGAACGATATCATTTGGGAATCAGTAGAATGGGCCGGTGATTATATTGAAAATCAACCTGATGAAAACACCCCGCCGAGTTTTCAGACCAAATTCAAAATTGTTTACGATAGCAAATTCCTCTATATCGGGGTAAGGTGTTTGGACGCTGAACCAGAAAATATTGTGCAACGAATGTCAAGAAGGGATGGTTTTGATGGCGATTGGGTAGAATTCAATATCGACAGTTACCATGATAAACGTACGGCATTCTCCTTCACAGTAACTGCTGCTGGGGTAAAAGGAGATGAACTGGTATCGGAAAATGGCAGCAATTGGGATGATAGTTGGAATCCTATATGGTATACCAGAACCCATGTTGATGATAGAGGGTGGACAGCGGAGTTAAAAATACCCTTTAGTCAGATTAAATTCGGAAAAGAAGAAAACCAGATATGGGGCCTACAGTCAACAAGACGTTTTTTTCGAGAGGAGGAGCGTTCGCTTTGGCAACGTGTACCATTGGATGCTCCGGGTTGGGTCAGTGAATTTGGAGAGTTACATGGACTAAAAAACATAGAGCCCCAAAAACAATTGGAGATTCAGCCCTATACCGTGGCCAGTGGAGAAACGTATGAAGCCGAAGAAGGTAATCCTTTTAGAACAGGAGATGAAACGGATATCAACTTTGGTCTTGATGCCAAAATTGGTATCACCAATGACTTAACGCTTGACCTCACGGTCAATCCTGATTTTGGTCAAGTGGAAGCGGACCCTTCCGCCATTGCTTTAGATGGTTTTCAGATTTTCTTCCGGGAACAGCGGCCGTTCTTTGTAGAAAACAATAATATTTTTGATTTCAACCTTTCCCAATCTGAGGCAGGCAATACTTTTGGCTCAGATAATGTTTTCTATAGCCGGCGAATAGGTCGTAGTCCACAGGGTTTTCCAAACACCGAAGACAGTGAGAATGTCGACCAGCCCGAAAACACACAGATTATAGGGGCTTCTAAATTTAGTGGTAAGACCAAAGACGGTTGGGCCATTGGGGTTTTGGAGAGCGTAACCGCCAGAAAATATGCTACAATAGATAATAATGGCGAGCGCCGAAGGGAAATTGTGGAACCATTGACCAACTATTTTGTTGGGCGCTTACAAAAGGATTTCAATGATAGAAATTCTTATATAGGTGGCATCTTTACGGCGGTCAATCGTGATGCGTTAACAGAGAATGTTAACTTTTTGCATCGTCAAGCCTATACCGGTGGGTTCGACTTTAAACATCAATGGAACAATCGTGATTGGTATGTTGGTGGAAATATCAACTGGAGTCATATCAGGGGTAGCGAAGAAGCCATTCAGAATACCCAAGAATCCATTACCCATCTGTTTCAACGTGTGGGCCAAGACCATGTCGAGGTAGACGTGAACAAGACTTCATTGACGGGTACAGGGGGCAACCTCCAAATTGGAAAGGCCGGTGACGGCCATCTCCAATTTGAATCTGGCGGAACATGGCGCTCGCCTGAACTAGAATTGAATGATATTGGATTTCAGCGCCAGTCTGATGACATAAGACATTACACTTGGGTTGGATACAGAACCCTAAAACCTGATAGTACATTTAGACGTGTAGGTATTAATTACAATCACTGGAGTGCATGGGATTTTGGAGGTAACCATAACGAACTTCGATTTAATACCAATAGTTGGCAGAATTGGGCCAACAACTGGTTTTCCAATTTAGGAATCAACTATGCCCCAATTCAATATTCAAACTTTGCATTAAGGGGTGGGCCTAGGTTGAGACGTTCACAAGAAGTCAGTTTTTGGAATAACATCGGAACGGATGGTAGAAAGAAACTTCGATTCAATGTTTCTCATAATGGAAGAAAAGCGCTCGACAACTCCTTAAGCCGTTACCGTATAGAAGCGGGCTTTCGTTATCAACCGATGAATGCCTTGCGCTTATCAATTTTTCCTGAATACACCATTAATAATGATAAGTTACAGTATATCAATAATATCGAAACCGATAATGGAGTACGATATTTAAATGGTGAAATTGCACAGAGAACCCTGAGCATGTCTATTCGTTTAAACTATAACATAAATCCGAATCTTACAGTACAATACTGGGGTCAGCCCTTTATATCAAGAGGGCGATATTCCAACTTCAAGCATGTGACCAATGCCGTTGCAAGGGAATTCAATGACCGTTTCATTCAGTATGAATCTGACCAAGTCAGCTTTTTAGAGGATACTTATTCCATTGATGAAGATTTGGATGGTGAAGTCGACTTTACTTTTGACGACCCTGATTTTGCCTTCGTTCAATTTCGCTCCAATTTGGTTATTCGTTGGGAGTATATTCCTGGTTCCGAAGTCTTCTTGGTCTGGTCACAAGATGTTTCCCGTTCGGGAAATCCATCCAATGGTTTGTTTACCAATCTTGAAGACAATATTTTCGGTCAAACCGCCCAAAACATCTTTTTATTGAAAGCGACCTACCGCTTTGTTTTTTAATTTATTGGGTCTCAACACTATTACTCATTTTTCGTCGTTTGTGTTACATAACCCCCAAAATCAATGAGATGAAAAAGTATCTATCGATATTAACTTTTCTTACGGCCTTAATTTATTCTTGTTCAACGGATAGTAACGATGAAGAAATGACCAATGACAGTGCGCTTGTTGGTACGTGGAACTTAACCGATGTTCGTTTTGACCAAGACCCTAATGATACTTCATTGAACTTAGCAGACGAAATTGTAGATGAGCTGTTTAATGAAGATTGTGTATTGGTGAGCTTTACTTTTAGTGCAGACGGAACGGTTTCCAGTACTGATAAGCTGAATTTTATTGAGGTAAATGCCGGTCCAACGGGTTTGGATATCCCTTGCCCAACGGATAGTCTTGATGAAAGTGGTACGTGGTCTTTGGATGGAAATCAGTTAACAGTTGATGATGGTAATGGAACAGTTGAAACCTTGACCATTCAATTGAATGGTGATACCTTAATTCTTGCTGGCGAGGATATTGATGAAAACAATTACGCTGGAGCAGAAGCTGTTTTTGCTAGACAATAATATTTATCGGTTCAACGCTTTCAAAGCAGTAATCAATGCTTGATTGGCCTCCTCATCACCAATGGTAATTCGAACTTTACCTGGGGCTCCGAATTGCGAAACTGGTCGTACCATTATTCCGTACTCCATGAGTTTATCGGTAAACTTCATTTCAAGTAGGGGTGGGTCAATGATGAAAAAGTTCCCTTGCGTGGGCCAGAACTTGATACACAGCGAATTGAAAGCATCGGATAAAATCCTTCGTCCATCATGAATGGTTTTTACTGTTTTTGTGATAAATTCTTCCTCACTTAAGGCTCCAATGGCTGCTTCTAAAGAAGGTAAGGGCATGAGAAAGGGTTTGTGGATCAGCCGAAGATAGTTTGCAATAGTTTTGGTGGTATAGGCATAACCAATACGCATGCCTGCCAAGCCATAGGTTTTTGAGAAGCTGTTCAATCCCAAGATGTTTTTTCCCTTTAAGACATAAGGCAATGCAGTGACATAATCGTCGGCATCAGCAAAGTGCCGATAGACTTCATCGAAGACAATCAGGATGTTTTCCGGAATTCGATTTAAAAATTTCTCTAAAACGGCTCTTGGAATATAAGTGCCGGTGGGGTTATTGGGACTCGTCAAAAAGATGACCTTCGTCCGTGCGGTAATGGCATTCAAAATGCCTTCAATATCCAAATCGTAATGTGGCTGAAGTAAAGGAATATCGACTTGTTTTGCCCCGTACCATTTAGAGAAAGCAGCATAGGGCAAAAAACACGGATTGGAAAAAATAACCTCGTCACCTTCTGAAACAAAAGCCCTTAAAATCATATCGATAATTTCAGAACCACTATTGCCAGTTATGAATTGATCGGCTTCCAATTGTTCATCAAAGTCCTTTACCAAAGCTTCTCGCAATCGGCTATCGGTTTGGTCAGGGTAGATGTCGACTACCTTTAGAGCTTTTCTTGCGGCTTCGATTGCCCGCGGGGAAGCTCCTAATGGATTTTCATTTGAGGAGAGCTTATGGATTTTGACATCCGATGCTGGAATGTTCTTCCCTCCTTTGTATTTGTAATCCGATTTTAAATGCGCTTTGAATATGGATTCTATTCCCTTTTCCATCATTATAATTTATCTGCAAACAGTAAGACTGCCATAGCTTTTTCAGTTTCTCCTTCTTCTAAAATTCTTTTGGCCAGCCAGTGGAGTTGTGTCCTGAATTTTTTTGGGCTTTCTACAAGTTTCTTATGCATCATTTGAATTTCATCGTCCAGAGCAATGGCCGATACTGTTTTCTCGTCGGGTAGGGCTTCCAGATTGCCCAGACGCCCGAGGTTGTTCCCCGTTAATTCTTGGCTTTCACGAATGCTTTCTGGAAGGGCATCACACCCAATACCTATGGTTTTTATCGGTTTGGGAATTTCAAAAAGCGCATCACCATTGGATCTTATGTACCAACTTCCGCCCATGCGACCTACCAAATCCAACTTTTGGGTGTCCAGTGTGTTTTCGGTTAAATAGTCCTTGTTGATATGTATGCGTTTGACCTCGCATATGATCAGGTTGCCCGCTCCTGGGGTTTGTGCCAATTCAATCACTTTATTCACAGAACATTCAAAGGCAACTGGGGCTTCACCAACCCTTGGAGGTTTAATCAGCTCACTGGCCATTGGTGTAAAGCCTGCTTTTATAAATTCATTGACCCCTTTTTTATATGCTGTACTGGCCAAAGACATTTGTTCTACCATGGCATGGTTGACGATATTGATAACGACTTCAGGCACTTCTTTTACGTTTTTGTGTGAGTGTTTCAAGGTATTGTCACGACCACTACGTGCCGGTGAAAAAATCAAGACCGGTGGGTTAGAGCTAAAAACGTTGAAATAACTAAACGGACTGAGATTTATATTGCCTGCAGTATCGATGGTACTAGCAAAACAAATCGGTCTTGGTGCCACTGCAGTCAAGAGAATACCATGAAGCTCTTGTTGCGAAATTTCGTTGGGATCTATGGTTTTTATCATCATTCCTATTCATGTTGACTGCAGTCGAAACAAAAACAGCGGTTTTGAATATATTTTGACTGCAACCTATGTGACATTCAAAACCATAAATTACGTTGACGGCAGCACTTTGGTAGACACTTCACCAAAGCCAATTCGAATATCGCCTTTTTGGGCATAACCCTTCATGGTCACTGTATCGCCGTCTTGAATGAACTTTCGTTGAGAACCATCATTCAATTGGAGGGGTTTGGTACCCATCCAAGCCAATTCCAACATTGAACCATAGCTATCTTCATCCTTTCCTGAAATAGTGCCAGAGGCCATCATGTCTCCTATCTGAACATTGCATCCATTGACGGTGTGATGCGCTAATTGCTGGGCCATATTCCAGTACATATGCTTGAAATTAGAGCGGCAGACGGCGGTATCATTGATATGCACTTCTAAGTGAATGTCATAATTCTTTTTCCCTTCATATTCCAGATAGGGGAGTACTTTCGGTTCTTGGGTTGGTCCATTGACCCTAAAAGGTCTTAAGGCATCCATGGTTACGATCCATGGTGAAATAGAGGAAGCGAAATTTTTTGCCAAGAATGGGCCAAGGGGTACATATTCCCATTTTTGGATGTCCCGAGCAGACCAGTCATTAAATAGTACCAATCCGAAAATATAATCCTCGGCCTCTGCAGTCGAAATGGATGTTCCCAACGCGGTATTCCTTCCAACAACAAATCCCATCTCCAATTCGAAATCCAAACGTTGTGATGGTCCAAATACAGGAGGCTTATCCGCACTTGGTTTGGTTTGCCCTTTTGGTCGATGTATGGGCTTTCCGCTTTCGATAATAGAGCTGGCACGGCCATGGTACCCGACAGGGATGTGCTTCCAGTTGGGCAACAGGGCATTCTCGGGGTCTCGAAACATTTTACCAACATTGGTGGCATGCTCGATACTACTATAAAAATCAGTATAATCCCCGACACGGACCGGCATATGCATTTGGGCTTCTGATTGCTTGACAAATAACTCGGGTTTACCAGCTAAAACGGAACTGTTATCTTGTAACCAATCCTGAATATTACTTCTCACTTTTGAGGTAACTGATTTCCCCAGGGCAATGAAATCATTAAGGTTGGCTTGATGAAATACCGCCATATCAAAATCAAAGACACCAAGTTTATGCACCTCGGCCAAATCTAAAATATACGCTCCAACTGCCACCCCGGCGCGTTGGCTTCGGTCTTGGGTCGAAAAAATTCCAAAGGGAATGTTATGAATGGAAAAATCTGAGTTTTTCGGTATGTTTATGATCATGATTAATAGATTTCAGACTTTAGATATTAGATTTTCACAAGTCTTCTTTTTTTTATTTACGAGTTGTCTTCGGTAGCCTTTTGAATTTGAGGATAGGCATTTGTAGTATTTCTGATTATTCGGTCGCAAGACATGCTTATAAATGGACTTAGCAATGAATAAAAGAGTCCTATGCCATATATTGAGTGTTAACATCTGATTTATTCCACCCAACTTTTATAATATTCCCCATCGTCAATCTTAAGTGCATTTTCCGTGACCTTGAGCGGCTTAAAAGTATCTATCATCACTGCTAATTCAGCGGTTTCCTTTTTTCCAATACTAGCTTCATAGGTGCCAGGATGCGGGCCATGTGGAATGCCTGCTGGATGTAAGGAAATATAACCTGGACCGATACCGGTACGGCTCATAAAATCACCATCTACATAATATAGCACTTCATCAGAGTCAATGTTTGAATGATGGTAAGGAGCTGGAATCGCCTTTGGATGGTAGTCGTATAATCTGGGGCAGAACGAACAAATAACGAAGGCATTGGTTTCAAATGTTTGGTGTACTGGTGGGGGTTGATGCACGCGCCCTGTAATAGGCTCAAAATTATGAATGGAGAAACCATATGGATAATTGTAGCCATCCCAACCGCCCACATCGAAAGGATGCGTCGCATAGACCAAACTATGCAACATGCCCTCTTTTTTGATTTTTATCAAAAACTCCCCTGTCTCATTATGTGCCTTTAAATCTTGTGGCAATTTATAATCACGCTCACAATATGGCGAATGCTCCAATAATTGTCCGAACCAGTTGCGATAACGGTTGGGGGTGTAAATCGGATGAAAAGATTCGGCATACAGTATGCGGTTATCTTCGGTATCAAATTCTATTTGATAAATCATGCCACGGGGAATGATAAGATAATCACCATATTCAAACGAGATATCTCCCAATAATGTCTTTAGCCTACCGGTACCCTTATGAATAAAGAGCATCTCATCGGCATCTGCGTTTTTATAGAAATACGAGGTCATTGATTCTTTTGGTGCCGCTAACCCCACATGAACATCACTATTCACCAAAACTGGTTCGCGAGCTTCGAGGAAGTCTTCTTTGGGAGCAATATTAAAACCAATGAACTTTCGTGAGGCGATGTTCTTTGCAACCCCAATTTTCGGATTCAAATCAAGCGCTTCACCAATTTCCTTGACTTGTGTGGGTCGGTGTTCATGATACAACAAAGACGACATACCATCAAAACCGATAGTGCCGAACAATTGTTCGTAATATAGATTACCATCAGGCTTCCTGAATTGGGTATGCCTTTTTTGTGGTAGTGTTCCGAGTTTATGGTATACAGGCATTTGAAGTAATTAATCGTTATTGGTTATTAAGTTGATGTTACATGGTTACAAAACACCATTAAACAGAAACTTTTAACCTTTTTCTAAAATCAGTGTAATGTTCCCCTGAGCTCTTGTTCGCGTTCGATAGCTTCAAAGAGTGCCTTAAAGTTACCTTTTCCAAAAGATTGTGCACCTTTTCTTTGAATGATTTCGAAAAACATGGTGGGTCGTGGTTCAACGGGTTTTGTAAATATCTGGAGTAGATAGCCCTCATCATCCCTATCGACCAAAATACCAAGTTCTTTGAGGGGTGCGATATCCTCATCAATTTTACCCACACGATCGGTCACCACATCATAATAGGTAGAAGGAACACGCAGAAATTCAACGCCCCTGCTTCTAAGGTCACGAACGGTTTTGATAATGTCGTCAGTAGCAACGGCAATATGTTGAACACCTTCCCCCTCATAAAAATCCAAATACTCTTCTACTTGTGATTTCTTTTTTCCTTCGGCTGGCTCGTTGATGGGAAACTTGATTCGGCCATTACCATTGCTCATCACCTTGCTCATTAAAGCTGTGTATTCGGTTGAAATGTCATCATCATCAAAAGAGAGAATATTGACAAAGCCCATCACCTTTTCATAAAAATCGACCCATTGATTCATGCGGTCCCATCCAACATTACCTACCATATGGTCAACATATTTTAGTCCGGTTGAAACGGGATTGTAATCGGGGGTTTCCCATGAAATGAATCCGGGTAAAAACGTACCCCCGTAGTCTTTTCGCTCTACAAAAATGTGTACCGTCTCTCCGTAGGTATAAATCCCTGACCGAATCACTTTGCCATGCTCGTCTTCTTCAACCATGGGTTCCATGTAAGATTTTGCCCCTTTGGCAACCGCAGTTTCGTAGGCATAGGTGGCATCATCAACCCATAGGGCAACGACTTTGACACCATCACCATGTCTATCAATATGCTGACCTATTTCAGTGCCGCTTTTTAAGGGAGAAGTCAGAATCAAACGAATTTTATCTTGTATGACCACATAGCTTTCCCGGTCTTTAAGACCTGTTTGCAATCCGGCATAGGCAAAGGATTGAAATCCAAAGGCCGTTTTATAAAAATGGGCGGCCTGTTTTGAATTACCCACATAGAGCTCAATATAGTCGGTGCCGTTAATGGGCATAAAATCTTTTGCGCTCTCGTGAATTTTAGGGATGGTAGACGTTTCCATATATCTGTATTTATAAAAATCGTATTTTGTTGTTGATGCAACAAAAATATATATTTTTGCAATGTAAAATGCTTTTGAATTAAAATTTTAGATAAAAAAATTGCTACAACAAATAGATGAAATACAAGGTATAGGGTTGCACTTGGATCTGGTGCTGCGAAAAGTGCAGGAAGCCTATTTGAGAACTTTTCGATCTTTGAACTTAGAAATGACCATAGAGCAATGGGTTATTCTTCACCAAGTTCACGAATTGGGGGTCTATGCCTCACAGCGTGAAATCGTTCAGACCAACTTTAGAAATCGTGCAACGATTTCCAGGGTGATTGGGGGTTTAGAACGCAAAGGATGGTTGAAAAAGACACGTTTTGAAGGTGACCAAAAGCGCTTTAAACTCGAATTGACGTCAAAAGGCCAAGAAATTATTGATATGGTTTTGACCTATGCCATTACACTTCGTAAACAGACAGTCAAAAACCTTGACATGGAAGAATTTCATACTTTTCTCAAGGTATTGAATCAAATTGGTTCAAATTATGAAACTTACTCCTAAGTAGTTCTTAGGTAATGTTACCGTAAGTATTTTCAAGAACTGAATCCACAGTGACTACTAAAAAATGAAAGACAGATGTTTGTGTATATTTAATATATTCCACTCCATTGTCCCAACAAATATTTAAAACACATTTATCTTGTTAAAATAACATAGAAAGTGGATAATTCAAATGATTTGCACTTCAAGCTTTCGTTGGAGATTTGTATCGTAAGATGTAAAAAAATGTTTTATGAAAAAGTTTGTTTTTTATCCTAACGTTTGGCAAACATATCCTTTCTCTATTGATTTGTTTGTACATGCCCAAAAGGAGGCTGCAAAAAAGGAAGAAATACAAAAAGGGAAAAAATCAAAATTCAAGTTGGCGCTGAGCCGGTAATCAAAAACGAATGGTTTGACAATGACAAGGCATCCATCGGATGCCTTTTTTATTCCCAGTTGTTCACAATTTCCATCAGCAATGGATGTACCTCTTGACCAAGTTTAATCGTCAATTCTGAAGGGCTTATTTTATCTTTAAAAGATTCATCGTATTTTATTAAGAAGCGGTTCAAGGGTTTTAGAATGTCATGCCCCAACGTATCGATGATTTTTTGGGCTGCCTTGGTAAACTTCATCTGGTACATGCCATAATCCCCCGGATTCATATTGTAATAATTGGTATCAAAGTCTTCAAGAGTTGTGAACTGGGCATTTGGGGGAGGATTGTTAACACTAAAATCAACTAAAGTAGTAATGTATTTCAACTCTTCAGGCCGTTCACTTTTATAGTAGGCATATAGACCCATATTGGCATGTATTTCTTCTAACCATCTACTTATAGAATAACCACTTTGATTGTTAGGGTCTTGAAAATTATGTGTCAGTTCGTGAATTGCCAGTTTATCGAAGAACAATTTCATATCCAGTTGACCAGCATCATCTTGGTAAACTTGGTAGAGTGCTTTGGTCATTTCTTTTGGAAAACTTCCTATCATTTGTGCGTAGTCATCAGCCATGGCGTTTTGTCCTGCACCTACTATAATGTTCCCTTTATAGTACTCAGGTAATCCCGGTACGGGCATGTAGGCGTTTTTCGACCAATCTTCCAACGCGACTACCAATACATAAAAGTCCTTTTTAGGTCCAATGATAGCAGAAAGAAATTCATAGGCATCAGAAATTAGGATAGCTTTTTTTTTCGCTTCGGCGTGGTAACCTTTACTGTATAGGACGTTAATTAGGCTGTCTGATTTTAATGCAACCAAGTCTTTATGTTTGCTGTGGTCTACAGGAACTCCATTAGTTTGGGCCAGCATAAAAAGAGGCCATAAAAATATCAAAAGTAAGACAGGAATTTTTTCTCCAGGTGTTATCATATAGTTGTAAGTTACGGTATATGAATCAAATACATGTTATTTGTGTATAATTGGCTAAAATTAGTGTGCTTCCTACCCATTTTTGACGCCAGCTGCATAATACAGGCTTATTTCATTGTGTTTTACCTCATAAACAAGTTGTTTACAAAGTTTGTCCTACATAGAATTCTTGGCCTGTTCCACATACGACCTATTGCCCTTTTTGGGGTGTATATGCAAAGAAATGTTGTAATGCAGGGAATCAAGGATAGACTGCTTTTCGGGATTAAATGGCCCTTGCATTAACGTAAAAAGCTCATTTACCCCCGTATCATCTTTTGAAAAAATTGCTTCCTCTTCCTTATTAGTTGATTTTTCCATCATGAAAACCAGCTCGTTTCCATGTGCCATTTTTATATACCCAAAGATTGGTAATTCGATATTGGTTCTCTGTGGTCCCCAAACTGTCTTTGGCCACTACAGTAACTCTTCCAGTCACTATTGCCGAACTACCGTGATATTCAATTTTAGTTTGACCTAAAGTGTAATCCATAACCACTAATTTGCCAGATTTTATAAACGCATTACGCTTTTTTAAATAATTGAACCAGTCTGACTTTCCGATAACTTTTGAACTGCTATTGGTATGAAGATAATTTTCAGTGGTCAAGGAATCAAGAATCTCTAAATCGCCTGTGGCAAATGCCATGTTGAATTTTTTAATGGCATCTTCCAGATTTTCTTTCTCTTGTTTTTTGGTATTCTTTTGAGTCTCACCACCACATCCACAAAGAACAAAAAAAATGAAAATTGACAGAAGGAGTCTATAATTCATTTTCATAACTATCCGTAAGTGTTGTAAGTTTCAATGCTTTTTTGAAAGTGTCCATGTCGGCAAATGCCCTTTTTGAAATGGTCACTGTCTTTTTGGAATTGGGAGGCATATCAAAATAGTTGTTCGAAAAATTATGTTCAGAATCACAAGACAGATAAACATTCTTTGCAAGCTTATCAGTTCTTAGCGTAATTTCATAAGTGGAACTTAGCTCTTTAACTTCATAGCTCAATTCAGGTTTTGGAAGATTGAGCGCTTTGAACGGAACTAAATATTGGAAGTTTTCAGAAACTGTGATATCGTTTACAATCAACTCTGCATATAAAAAGACTTTATCTGCTTTTGCCCTATCCAATAAGGTACTTTTTTTCAAGGTTATGTGTTCTTGTGCTTGATTTGCCGACACTTTAATGTCTTTTTCAATGTTTTCCAAGAGGTTTCCCTCAAAATCCATCAG
>JBHJJC010000024.1:0-21912 GCA_050042945.1 Croceivirga sp. | reverse complement strand
AATGAGTAGACCATTTCGTGATCTTTATTTAAACCACCTCCGCATTATGCCGGATTTGTATACTGTAGTGTGGACAATGGGTACTGGGGAAGGAGCCATGGTAACGATGAAGGTGGACCACCGGATGGGTTCTTGAAGGCCGCTCCGGGGGTATACCCAACAGCGGGCCGTTTTGACGATAGCCAGTTCAATGCTGTAGATGCCATTACGGGGGTGAACATAGCTCCAGGTGTAGGGCTTGGCCAAGGTGGCGGCGGTGCAGGTATCACACCCATTATCCTTTCTTCCTATGTGGATTTTTGGATAGGGGAGATGGCCGCATCCGATGCTGAAAGGTCTACGGCATTGCGAAATGGATTGGAAAAATCCATTGAAAAAGTTCAAGGCTTCGGGGCTTTGGATGGTACAGCCGATCTGTCCTTTGAGCCTTCAGAAGCCGATGTGACCGCATATATTGATGGTATAGTGGCAGCATTTGATGCCGCTACTGGTGACGACAAGGAGAACATCTTTGCTGAGCAGTATTTTACCACTTTGTACGGAGGCGGTTTCGAATCCTATAACTATTACAGGAAAACGGGTTTCCCGACCACGGTATTCCCCAACTGGGAACCCGATCCGGGGCCGTTTCCAAGGACCTATCTATTGCCTCAGAACGAGGTGTTGAACAATCCAAACCTTACACAGCGAGCGGATTTGACCACCCAGGTTTTCTGGGATACCAACCCATCAAGTCCATCGTTCCCACCTGCTAACTAAAACATATTAGAACAATGAGAAAAATAGATTTTAAATATAGTTTGATTTTGGTCGCAATAACGGGACTGTTCTTCACTGCCTGTGAAGATAGTGATAAGGTTGTAGACCAGATTGTGGAAGCTGAACAAAGAGGAGCGGCACTGAGGACCGTATCTGTAACCTCAAACGCCATTGCCATCAATAGTGCCACCAATGTGCTGGCGGACGATGATACCTTTGGGGTTATTGTTGAATATCAAGATGCTGAAGGTGGTGCCCTCTTACAGGAACTTGAAGTGTACCTGTCATTTCAAGACAACACGGGTGATGACGATAACAGTAAGGCCGAGATTCTTATTGCGACGATTCCTGCCAGTGATTTTAGTGCTGGTGAATTTGGACTCCCAAGGTACGAGTACTCCATTACAGCTGATGAAATGACCACCCTCTTGGGACTGGCCGATAGTGAGATTGGATTTGGGGGAGACCAGTTTGTCCATAGGTTTGCGGTGAACCTAACTGATGGTAGGTCATTCTCGTTGGCCGATAACTCTGGTACATTGACGGGATCCTTTTTTAGTTCCCCATTCCAGTATTTTGCAACTGTGGTCTGTGCGCCTTCAGTACCCACTGCAGGGGATTGGTTTTTTGATCTTCAAGATTCCTTCGGCGATGGGTTCAATGGGGCCAGTCTAACGGTTACTATTGACGGGGAGGAAACAGAGGTTGTTCTAGCTGATGGGGACGAAGGACAGGTAATTGTGAACGTGCCTGCAGGCAGCGAAGTGATTTCCATTGTGTTCAATTCCGGGGATTTTGATGAAGAGATTACCTTTCAAGTAACCTCTGCAAATGGTAACGTTGTAGTCGATGCTGGACCTACCCCTCCCGTAGGATCAGAATTATTGGATTATTGTCCGGATAATTTGTAGTCATAAACAAAAATCTCATTTAAAGGCGGTCAATTGATTTGATCGCCTTTTTTTGTTTGTCCATAAATCATCGCAGGGTATTGATTAGTCATTTTAAAAATCCTAGCGTACTATTTTGGTAAACCTTTCGGAAATAATATCTAAAGCAAGAATGAATTTTTTCATCATAATTTGTTTTTAATTAATGGTGAATGTTTCGGTTTTTTTGAAAGGTGATAGCTCCAAACCTTCAATGTTAGCTCTATATGCTTTCCAACTATCATTGAAAAAAGTATTGGTTTTATCCAACGCTTTTTTAAGTTCCTCCTCCGCGAGGCGAATAAGGCGTTTTTCTGTTTCGGTAATGCCATTTTTTCGTGTCGCCGAATAATAGTTGGCGGTATTCAAACGCTGCATAACCGTTACCTTAGGATTTCGGATGATTCCCTGTCGTTTATCTTCCTTACCGATATATAAAGCAACTACTGAATCTATCTGTTTTACGATGTCTTTTGATGCCTTTATTTGGTCTTTGTATTTGTTTTTATCAAGGTCCTTCATTTCCTTTTCAAACTTATTCGCCAAATCTTTGCTTTCGACCAATTGCTTTACGGCATCAGCCGCTGTTTGTATAAGGCCCTCCAATTGCTTTCTTGCTTGAAAAACCTCATTTACACTGGCCATAGATACCTTTAAGCGAGGGTCGGTTTTTACGGTGACCATGGTTGAATCGACAGTTTCGCCAAATGAAACCTTTACTTTGTAGGTGCCAGGTTTTACCGTTGCCCCATCTGGTTCTGTCTTTTGTTTACTGATTTTTCGCGCAGGGCGATCAGGGCCTTTTTCGTCCAAGCCCCAGTAAATTCTATGGAAGCCTTTCTTATCTGGTGTCTTATATATCAAGGAGCGAATCAAACGGGAGCCGTCGTAGAAATCAAATTGCAAAGAATCCTTTTTCTGTACGCCGCTGAGGTCTTTGTCATCGTCTTTTTTTGACGCAATATCCTCAGCATTTTTATCGGAAGTAGATGTCATCTTCTCCATATCCTTCTTCCCTTCTTTCAGATAATAGGTAATCATGGCTCCGCGTTTTCGATTTTCTGCATTGTAAAGGGCATCACCTCCAAAACGGCTCCCGCTTCCCTGTTGATAAGCGGCTAAATAGGCGTCAGGACTATCAAAAAGTGAAACCTCTTTTTTAAGTTTCGCCGTAGACCTTGCCAATTCCCGCAGAGGTCGGATATCATCCAATACCCAAGCTGCACGCCCAAAAGTACCTATGACCAAGTCATGTTCCCTTGGGTGGATCGCTAAGTCTTTTGTGGAAACCGTAGGGAAACCTTCCGTCCACTTTTGCCATTTGGTTCCTGCATCAAACGATAAGTATAGACCATCATCGGTACCCAAGAATATCAAATTCGGATTTTCAGGGTCTTCAATGATGGATAAGGTATAACTCTTTACATCCGATGCATCAACAATTCTTGTCCATGTTTTTCCATAATCTTTGGTACGATAGGCGTAGGGTTCATAATTGAAACGTCGGTAGTCATTGGCTATAAGGAGGGCTTCACCTTTGTTTTTGAGTGAGGCTTTGATTTGGGGAATCCAACTTCCTTTTGGCAATCCTTTTATATTGCTTGTGACTTCGTTCCAAGTTTGTCCACTATTTTGAGTGATATGAACACGTCCGTCATCAGTACCTACCCATAGCATTCCTTTTTCAATGGGTGACGGCTCAATGACCAAAATGGTGCAATGGTTTTCGGCACCGGTAGCATCCATGGTCAATCCACCACTTTCGCTTTGTTTTTGCTTTTCTGGGTCGTTGGTGGTCAAATCTGGAGAAATGACTTGCCAAGTTTGCCCTTTGTCTATTGATTTATGCACAAACTGGCTTCCAAAATATACGGTTGAATTATCAAAGGGGTCTTGCCCGATACCGGCATTCCAATTGAAACGCAGCTTGGTTTCTGCATCTGGTGGAGTGGGGCGAACAATGTAATTGTTGCCCGTTTTCCAGTCATAGCGGCTTACAAAACCTTGTTGACTCATGGCGTAGCCAAATTGGCTATTATCCTTGTCGGGAACGACATCAAAGCCATCACCAAAAGCAATTTCCTGCCAGTAGCTATTGCGAATACCTTGGGCACGCCAGACATAAGCGGGCCCTCTCCACGAGCCATTGTCCTGCATTCCACCATAGACATTATAAGGGAATTCGTTATCCACACTGATATGATAAAATTGCGCTACGGGTAAATTGCCAATAAAACGCCAGTTTTTGCCACCATCCTTCGTAATGTTCATTCCACCATCATTACCGTCAATCATGAACTGCCCGTTTTCAGGATGTATCCACCACGCGTGATGGTCAGGGTGCACGCCATTGCTCACCCCATAAGCGGGCATTAATTCTTTGAAATTCTTACCACCATCTTCAGAAACGTTGACATAAGTAAATACGGAATAGACCCGATTTTCATTTTGGGGATCCACAAAGATGTCCGAGTAGTAGAAAGGTCGATTGCCAATATCATTTTTATCGTTGACTTTTTTCCATTTAAAACCACCATCCTCGGATTTATAAAGTGCATTTTTTTTGGCCTCAACCAGTGCGTACACCACATTTGGCTTATTGTGGGCGATCGCAATACCTATTCTGCCTAATTCCCCCTTTGGAAAACCATCGTCTTCGGTAATTTTTTTCCAATTTTCACCGCCATCATGGGTCATGTATAGACCACTACCTTCGCCACCTGACTTAAAAAACCATGGGACTCGCTTATGTTCCCACATAGCTACTATAATTTTGTTTGGATTGGTGGGGTCCATAACCATATCGGCAACCCCGGTTTTATTGTTGACAAAAAGTATTTTCTTCCAGGTTTTGCCACCGTCGGTTGTTTTGAATACCCCTCGCTCAGGATGTATGCCCCATGGAGCACCGATGGCGCCAACATAAACCGTATTCGGGTCCGTGGGGTCAATCACGATTCTATGAATATGACGGGTCTTTTCCACCCCCATACTTTTCCAAGACTTACCGCCATCAAGTGATTTGTAGACCCCATACCCACCATTTAGGCTATTTCTGGGGTTACCTTCGCCCGTTCCAACCCAGATTACAGATGGATTGGACTGTTGAATGGTCACGGCACCGATGGAGCCTGTAGATTCCTTATCAAAAATAGGCTCCCAATTGATACCCCCCGAAGTACTCTTCCAAAGTCCGCCCGAAGCAGTACCTACGTACATTACATCCGGATTTGAGAGTTGTACATCAATAGAGGTGACACGACCGCTCATACCAGCGGGCCCAATATTTCTTGGTTTCATATCTTGTACCAAGTCCATTGTGAAATCTTGTGCTAAAAGCGTTGAAGATGCTAAAAGCACCATTAGGAAGAGTAATTTTTTCATTTTGAGTTGTTCATTAGTCGGTTAAAGATAACCCAATCGCAGAGGGACATTTCTTAAAGTGGTGTTAATGAATTTCATCGAAAAATAGCGCTTCTATGCAATAAGTGAACCAAGCAGCGGGTTATGTGCTTGCCAAACTTAGATTTTAATCTACTTAGACATGAAAAAGTATTATGCACTGGCTATCGCAAGTATATTCATTGTAATAGGATGTTCTGATGAGACAACTGTTTTTGACTTGCAAAGCCAAGGTCAAGCCCTTGTTCTAGAGGAAAATTCCACCTTTCTCTCAAATTCTGTTTCCACAGTATCCAACGGGATATTGGACATTTATTTTGAACATGATGACTATGATAACGAACCGTTTGCCAAGGACGCGAATTTTGGTTTGAATCGTTCTACAGCCACTTCAAAAAGCAATGATGGGAATACTTCAAACGCGAGTAGTGATTTTCATCTCAATTTGGTGGGCCAAATAGAGAGCCCAAGTTTTGATGAGTATACCAATCTTGCAGCGACACATGTTGACATTGCGGGTGACTTTGCCTACGTTTCTTACAATACGATTGGTGAGGTCTATGCAGGTGCTGTCGACGTTATTGATTTGCGAAATCCGTTGGCACCAGTGCTAACATCAAGAATGTATATGTACGATAGGGATGCCAATATAATCCTATATGACAACGGCTACATATATGTGATGGGTGGTGTTGATGATGAAAGGGTTGTGGATGCCACTGGACGATCCTTTATTGCTAAGATCAAGGTAAATAATGGAGTTATCGATGTCAATGATGTAAACTATTTTTATCAAGAAGGGGAGACCACAACGGGTATAACTAAGCTTGGAGATTCCTTTTATGTTTCTAGTGGTATCGGTGGGGTCATTGCCAAATACGATGCCAATAGCTTTTTAAAGTCCACTGAGGTTGCGTTTGCTGACTTACGATGGGTGGCCTCTACAAATAACGTTATCGCTGTATTGGATGCTAGCTCAGGTGTTAGGATCCTTGATACAGATTTAAATGAAGTGTCTCAAATAGGAACAAGAACTGATTTTGTTGATGGCGCCAAGCGAACCTTAGCTGTAGATGGCAACCAATTGGTGGTAGCGGAAGGTAATGCCGGGGCTGCAATTTTTGATCTTGAGACCGGAAACTTGGAAGAAAGGCTTCCGATACTTATTGATCCTGAAAATGTTATCCAAGCTGACAAGGTAACCAATGCCGTTGTTCTTCAGGGTAGTGTCACACTTTTAGCAAATGGAGGAGCAGGTTTGGCCATAAGGGTCAAGAACGATATCATAGATCTTATGGGTGTTGTAGAGTTAAATGGCTCCATAAACTATGTAGCTTCTGAAGGAGAATTCATATTTGCAGCATCAGGTACCCAAGGTTTGCAGATCATTAATAAAATTCGAACACAGGAAAGCTTGACCATACCAGAGGGCAATTATATTATTAAGGCAAGAAACAGTGGTCGTGCGATTGGTATTTCCAGTCTTTCCGCTAATGATGGAATCAACATTGAGCAACAAACCCAAACCGGAGAAACGGAAAACGAAAAATGGCATCTTGAAGTTCTTGATTCCGGCGCTTATGTTCTAACATCCATATTTTCCAGTAAAGCAGCTGCCAGTATAAGCACCAATGTGGAACAGCAGCAATTTGGAAGTGAACCCAGCCAGCAATGGGTAATTGAACCCGCAGCACAAGAGGGCTACTTTTACCTTAGAAATCTTGGTGATAACAGATATATGGATGTCTTTAGGCGCAGAAGAACGTCTGGCACTACAATTATAACTTGGCCATTTCACGGTAGAGATAACCAGCAGTGGCAATTTGAACGTATAGCGGACTAAGAGCACGTAACGTTCATTTAAAATATAGAAAGACCCCTCCTTTCCAATTGGAGGGGTTGTTATTTTATCACTACGCCATAAAGAAACACTACATTACGTTACAGAACAACACCGCTCTAATTGTCCAATAAAGCAATGGGGTTATAGTTTTCTTGAACAAGATTTGCGTTGCAACCATTTTTCTATGTGATTTAACAAATTCTGCTTTTGTGCTACCTACCTTGGTAACCAGAACATATTCAAGATGACCAAAAAACTTACCCCAACCCGCCGTATCCTTGCTACGCTATGCATTACATTGCTCGTTTGGGGTCACGTGCTGTGGGATTATTTCCATGGAGGTATTCCTACGCATTACTTGTTCCACAACAAAGAAATGCCTGGTATTCCCAATTGGATAGGAGCCTTATTACTTCCCTTTTTTTCTTGGTTTTTACTGTATAGAATTCAAAAAAGAACCAATAGGGCAGTTGCACCAGACTCCCTTAAGACAGTTTTATCTCGTTTTCTTATTGCGGCTGCCGTAGCTATTACCATTGCGGTTTGTTTTATGAAGGGCATTGAGATTCCGCCGCTTATCTTGCTTTCAATTTTAGGCTTGGGTCTAATTTTCCCACTTTATTACGCTGAGTTTCTTTTGGGATGGATCATCGGTTCTGCCTTTACCTTTGGAGCGGTAATACCCATGGGTTTTGGAAGCATTTTTGCTTTGGTATGTTTTATATTGCACAAGCTTGGAAAGTTGGTATTACGTCTTCTCAATAAAGCAAAATAGTAAATACCCCTATTTCAAGGTTTCTTGATGACTACCTAAATTACGTATGGTTTATAGGAGCTAGTCAGCATTTATTAAAAAAGAGACCAAACTTCTATAGTTCTTTGCTGTATTTTCGCATAAACACCTTTACCATCGCAACAGCAAATAACAAACACGTTTCTTGGTTATATCTTTTATTGCTCATATTAGCAGGTGAGGCCGTTTTTATCCTTCCTTTTGTTTTACCTCGCATATTTAGGCCTACGGTATTGGACGTATTTGAAATGTCCAATTTGGATTACAATTTAAGTGTTGCAGTATACGGGGTAATAGCTATGGTCTCTTATCCGTTTGGCGGACCGTTAGCAGATAAGTTTCCGCCTCGTAAATTAATAGCGTTGGCGCTATGGCTAACTGCTTTAGGGGGTGTTTTTTATGCCCAATATCCGGGCTTAGGTACCTTAATAATCCTTTATGGATATTGGGGGTTTACCACTATTTTCTTGTTTTGGGCTCCTATGATCAAGGCAACAAGGGTCTGGGGAGGAGATAGTTCACAAGGAAAAGCCTTTGGTCTATTGGACGGGGGTCGGGGTTTGACCGGTGCGCTATTCGGACTGCTTGGTGTTTTTATTTTTTCGGTTTTTCTATCGGTTGATATCACAGAAGCAGAACTGGGAGACCGACAAAAGGCATTCACCTATGTAATTTATGTCGCTTCTGGCCTTATTGTTTTCATAGGTATTTTGGTTTGGTTATTTATGAAGTCAGGTAGTAATGAAAAAGAAATTCTACTTGACGGAATTACCTGGAAAGAACTAAAACAGGTCTTAAAACTGCCTTCGGTTTGGTTGTTAATGGTCATCATTCTTTGTGCTTATGTCGGGTACAAGATTACGGATGTTGTTTCACAATATGCTAACGAAGTTATGTTGTATGACCAAGTGAGATCGGCCAAAGTGGGAACTTTTCTGCAGTTTCTTCGCCCTGCGACCGGAATTGTGGTCGGATTGTTGGTCGATCGTTTTAAAATTACCTTCTGGTTGTTTCTTAGTCTTGTTTTCTGTATTGTAGGAGGCGTTTTATTTGCTTCAGGGAGTATTGCGCCCAGTACTGCGGTACTTTTCTTTATGTCCGTTACCATTGTTGGTGTGGGAGTATATGCCGCTAGGGCACTATATTTTGGGGTGATGCGAGTTGGTCGAATACCCTTGGTCTTAACTGGTACGGCCGTTGGGTTGATCTCTTTGATAGGATATACGCCAGATATTTTTGCGGGACCAGCGTATGGGTATTTTTTAGATCAATATCCAGGTGAACAAGGCCATCAATATGTATTTTGGATGTTGACCGCTTTCTCATCTCTAGGCGCAATGGCTTCACTGGCCTATTATTGGATATATCAAAAAGAATAAGAAGAATCATTTTTCCTATCTTTCTTGGCTAAATCAAAAATCAACAATCATGAAAGGTATTTTGCTTACAGCAGTACTTCTCCTTACGTCAATTTTAAATGCTCAGATCAATCCAAAATGGGCCCGTTATCCTGCCATTTCGCCTGACGGCTCCACTATTGCTTTTACCTATAAGGGCAATCTGTTTCGCGTAGCTTCTTCGGGTGGAACTGCCACGCAACTTACCTATCACAAAGCACATGACTACCGGGCAGTTTGGAGTAATGATGGCCAGCACATTGCCTTTGCCTCTGACCGATATGGCAATTTTGATATCTTTACAATGGATGCCCTTGGTGGCGAAGCTACGCGCTTGACCTTTCATAGCAACGATGAGGTACCCTATTCGTTTTCAAATGAAGATACATACATTATGTTCGGTGGTGTTCGTCAAGATGACGTTAAACACCGTCAATTCCCTATCTCGGTACAACCTGAGTTATATAAGGTGCCTATCAAAGGTGGGAGGGTGAGCCAAGTGCTTACCGTACCCGCTGAGGATGTTAAGTTGGGGCCTGATGGATCTTTTTTCCTCTACCATGATAAGAAAGGATATGAAAATGAGTTTCGTAAGCATCATGTTTCTTCTATTACTCGTGATATATGGAAATATGACTTAGCCACTGATAAACATACCAAACTGACACAATTTAAAGGTGAGGATAGAACGCCCATGGTATCCGATGATGGTAAAACCATTTACTATCTGAGTGAAGAGAGCGGTAGTTTCAATGTTCATAAGTTTCATCGTGATAATCCTTCCGATAATCAACAACTGACTGAATTAAAAACGCATCCTGTACGGTCATTGTCTTATGGCAATGGTACTATGGCCTTTAGTTATGATGGGGAAATTTACACTCTACAAGATGGAGCGTCTCCTGTAAAAGTCAATATTTTGGTTCGTACCCAAGACGGTGCGAATGCAGACCAATACATCTCAATCAACTCGGGCATTCGGGAAATGGCCGTATCCCCAAATGGAAAAGAGATTGCTTTTATCGCTCGCGGCGAGGTTTTTGTGACCGCGATTGAAGGTGGGTTGACCAAACGCTTGACGAATACGCCCGAGCAAGAACGTTTTGTACAATTTACTTCCGATGGAAAGGCTGTTGCCTACGCCAGTGAACGTGATGGGAGATGGCAAATTTTTAAAACGACCAAAGTACGGAGTGAAGAGCTCTATTTTTTTGCCGCCACGCTTTTGAAAGAAGAGTTGGTTCTTAGCAAATCGGTTGATTGCTATCTACCCGAGTTTTCGCCAGACGGTAATTATATGGCCTTTATCGAAGATAGAAGAAACCTTAAGGTCATCAATCTGAAAACAAAAGAAGAGAAGACCTTACTTAACCCTAATGAGCTATATCATTTTCAAGATGGGGATAAGTATTTTAAATGGAGCCCAGATAGCAAATGGTTGGCCATTTCATGGGGAAAGACTTTGAGCAATGGAGAAATACTACTGGTTTCAGCCGACGGTTCTCGAAAGGAGAATATAACAGAGAGCGGATACTTTGATTATTTCCCTAAATGGGTCGATGGTGGTAAACAATTGTTGTGGTTCAGCAATCGCGATGGTTTAAAGAGTTATGCGACCAGTGGTCGGACCCAAGCCGATGTTTATGCTATGTTCTTGACCCAAGAAGGATGGGATAAATTCAATATGTCAAAAGAGGATTTTGATTTGATGAAGCTATTGGAAGAGTCTTCCGAGGATAAAATGGAAGACACAAAAGCGGATAAGAAGAAAAAGAAAAGTAAAAAGGAAGACAACACTGCAGAAAAAGCAAAAGTATTGACTTTTGATTGGGAAGATGTTAAGGAAAGAAAAGCGCGATTCACCATTCATTCCTCAACTCTCGGAGATGCTGTACTCTCAAAAGATGGAGAAAAGCTCTATTATCTCGCACGTTTCGAGAAGAACATGAACCTATGGGAAACGGAATTGCGTACCAAGAAAACAAAAATGTTAATTCCATTGGGGGCCAGAAGGGCCCGTTTGCAATGGGATGCCAAACAAGAAAACTTATTTTTATTGGCTGATGGTAGCATGTCCAAAATTGATTTAGGGGGTGCGTCCACCAAACCGGTAAAAATGAAATCTGAAATGCAATTGGATGCTGATGCCGAACGCCAACATATGTTCGAACACGTTTGGCTACGTACCAATGCTATCTTTTATCATTCTAATTTTCATGGTATCGATTGGGAGATGCTAAAAAAGGAGTATGAGAAATACATTCCGCATTTGGGCAATTCATATGAATTTGCCGAAATGGTTTCCGAATTGCTCGGTGAACTCAATGTCAGTCATGCCGGTGGACGGTTCGATGGGAATATTACCAATGGGGATGCCACGGCCAGTCTAGGTATTTTTATGGATTATGGCCATCAAGGCAATGGAATCAAAATCACGGAGATTATCAAAGGTGGACCTTTGGATAAAGCTTCGTTTTCAATAGCGCCTGGAAGTATTATTGAAAAAATTAACGGAGAGACCATTGCAATGGATACAGATGTGGCCAAATACCTGAATCGTATTGCAGGTCAATTTACCTTACTACATATCTTGGACCCGAACACGCAAAAAAGACAACAAATTACGGTCAAACCCATTTCCATTCGTGATGAAGGTCACCTATTGTATAAGCGGTGGGTAAAAATCAATGAACAAGAGGTTACTGAAAAGAGCAATGGAGAACTGGGATATGTTCATATTCCAGGAATGAGTGACGGCCCTTATAGGAATATTTATGAACAAATGCTCGGTAAATTTTCGGACAAAAAAGGTGTAGTCGTGGATACGAGATTTAACCGTGGCGGTGATTTGGTAGCCGACTTGGCGATGTTTTTTACGGGAGAGCCCTTTATCTCTTATGAAACCGAAGATCGTCAAGTAGGAGGGGAACCCACATCCCGATGGACAAAACCAACCTTAGCGATTTTCAATGAGTCGATGTACAGTGATGGACACTGCTTTGCGAGTGGTTATACCGATTTGAAAATTGGTAAAACGGTAGGCATGCCCGTACCGGGTACCTGCAGTTTTGCGGGTTGGGAACGATTGCCTGATGGTGGAAGATGGGGAGTGGTTCCCGTAAGTGCAAAGAACAAAGCAGGAGAGTGGATGGAGAACAACCAAACCGAACCGATGATATTGGTTAAAAACGCTCCCGATGTCATCGATAAGGGAACTGACCAACAGTTGGAACGTTCTATAGAAGTGCTTTTAGAAGAGGTGAATTAGGCATTTATCTCGTATTTCGAGATTTTATGCCTTGTTCGCATAGCAAGACGATTTCTGTGATACGTTTCTGCCGCGTCTCTTCCCGTTTTGCTTGGTTCAACCAGTACAAATAACTTTTACGTTGGCCTTGGGTAAATTCATTATAGTTATTGAAAGCCTTTTTGTTGGTATCGAAGGCCTTCTGGAGGTCCTCAGGAATAATTCCGTTTTCGACATCATCCAATGCTTTCCAAGAGCCATTGGCCTTTGCAATTTGAATGGATTGATATCCGCTTTGATGTATCAATCCTTGTGCTTCAAGGTCCTTTAGATGTTCTTTATTGACCTTGCTCCAAACACTTTTGGGTTTCCTTGGGCAGAAATATTGTCGCCGTTTTCCGTTTCCCAAACTTTTCACGGTACTATCAATCCACCCATAGCAAAGGGCCACCCGAACGGCCTCCTCCCATCGCATGCTGGGCATTTCATGGTCAATCTTATAAAAAATTAAATAGATGCCTTTAGAAACTTCATGATTTTGTGATAACCAATTGCGCCACTCGTCATCGTTTTTACAATAAAGTTCTTCAATACCCGTCATCGGAAAACCCTTTTTGCCAAAATAGTAATTATCTTGTTCAAACTTTACGAATTGTTCTTTCTAGCTCACATGGCAATTCAAAATTGATAACCTAATTCAAGCATTACCATGAAAAGGTATTTTTTACTCATTACCTCTATTTTATTTCTTACCATTGCTTCATGCGATAAAAAACGCACTGGAGTCCCAAAGGTCTTGGTTTTTTCGAAAACTATGGGATTTAAGCATGCATCAATTCCGGCGGGTATTGCCGCCCTTGAAAAACTTGGGAAGGAACATGGTTTTGTTGTTGATACCACCAAAAACGCCGAATGGTTTACCGATAAAACGTTACAAGACTATTCTGCCGTCATTTTTCTCAGTACTACAGGAAATGTTTTGGACGCCAACCAAGAGGCAGCCTTTGAGCGTTATATTCAGGCTGGGGGCGGCTATGTAGGGATTCATGCTGCGACGGATACCGAATATGATTGGGGCTGGTACACGAAATTGGTTGGGGCGCAATTTTTAAGCCATCCTGCAGGTACACCTGAAGCTAATTTTACAGTTAAAAATACGAACCATCCATCAACGGCATTCTTTATGGGAAGTGTTTGGCGACGTACCGATGAGCTCTATAATTTTAAAAATATCAATAAAAATATCAATGTACTTGTTACGGTTGATGAATCAACTTATGAGGGGGGTGAGAACGGAAAAGACCATCCTATGGCATGGTACCATGAATTTGATGGGGGTAGATCATTCTATACTGCTGGAGGACATACAGACGAAAGTTTTTCAGAAGAACAATTTTTACAACACCTTCTGGGGGGAATACAATATGCTATCGGGAAAAATTTGCTCTTGGATTATGCAGGAGCGAAATCACAAACCCCTCCTGAAGCTGACCGTTTTAGCAAAATAACGCTTTCAACAGGTAAATTTTTTGAACCAACTGAAATGACGGTCTTACCCAATAGTGATGTACTGATTGCCCAACGCAGGGGAGAAGTGCTTCTATATTCCCATGAAACCAAGACGATTCGTGAAGTGGCCCTTTTGGACGTTTATTTTAAAACGCAAATCCCTGGAGTTAACGCAGAAGAAGGCCTAATGGGGTTACAACAAGATCCGAATTATGAAAAAAACAAGTGGATTTATTTGTATTATTCTCCTACGGGAGATGAATGGGTAAATCGCCTGTCACGTTTTAAATATGCCGAAGGTAATTTCGATATGGCATCCGAACAAGTTATACTTGAAGTTGAGACAGAACGTGAGATTTGTTGTCATACCGGAGGCTCAATAGCATTCGACGGTGATGGGCTGCTCTACTTGTCTACGGGTGATAACACTACGCCTTTTGATGAACCTGATGTAAAATATGTACACCATGGTTACGCACCCATCAATGATTTTACCGATAAACTACAATATGATGCTCGCCGATCTTCTGGAAACACCAATGATTTACGAGGCAAAATACTGCGCATAAAGGTAAACGAAGATGGTAGTTATGACATTCCAGAAGGAAATTTATTTCCTAAGGGAACCGAAAAGACACGCCCTGAAATCTATACCATGGGCCATCGTAATCCATACCGTATTTCCGTTGACAAAAAACAAGGTTATGTGTACTGGGGCGATGTTGGCCCGGATGCCCGCGTAGATAGCTTAAACACTCGCGGACCGCGCGGTTATGATGAAATGAACCAGGCTAGAACCGCAGGGAATTTTGGTTGGCCTTTGTTTATCGGCGATAATTATGCGTATTATCATTATGATTACGAAACAGGACAGAGTGGATCAGCCTTTGACCCTGAACAACCTGTAAACGATTCCAGACATAATACGGGCTTGAGAACACTTCCTCCCGCCATGCCAGCTTACGCGTACTACCCTTATGCCGAGTCTGGGCAGTTTCCCCAGCTTGAGACAGGTGGGCGAAATGCTATGGCAGGACCAACATATTGGTCGGATTTCTACGATAATGGGGGCGGGCTACCGGACTATTATGATGGAAAAGTCATTATCTATGATTGGATGCGCGGTTGGATGAAAGCGGTCCATCTCTTTGAAGATGGATCTTTCAATAAAATGGAACCGTTTGCCCCAGAGGTATCCGTAAGTAACCTAATCGATATGGAACTGGGGCCTGATGGTCGTGTATATCTTTTAGAATATGGTAGTGGTTGGTTTTCTGCCAATTCAGATAGCGGTCTTGGATATATCGAATATAATGGGGGCAACCGTCCACCCGTCATCGATAGTTTTACGGTCGATAACGATTCAGGGGCATTACCGTTGACCGTAAATGCCATGATTGAAGCCCATGATAGGGAAGGTGACGAAATCAGCTATGTATGGGAGCTAGGCGATGGTACTTCCCAAGAGACCCAAGAACCACAATTGCTTTATACGTATGGTAAAGAAGGAGCCTTCAAGCTCAGGGTAACCGCTAAGGACGCAGCAGGCGAATCAGTTACCAGTTTAGAGAAAAACATTGTTGCAGGGAATGAGCGTCCGGAAGTATCCATAACTCTAGACCAGCCCAATACCTCTTTCTACATACCCGGACAGCCCATAGGATATCAGGTTTCCGTAACTGATGTAGATGGAAATGTACATTTGGACAATGTTTATGTTTCGGTAGATTATCGTTCCGGAATGGATGAGGTTAATATGAATTTGGGGCATCAACAGGTATCAGGTGCCGTCATGGGGCAAGCACTGACCAAGAGTATGGATTGCAAATCTTGTCACAAAGTCAATGAAGCTTCCATTGGTCCTAGCTATCAAGATATTTCCGACAAGTATAAAGATGATCCGGGAGTCTCAAATTATTTAACAAAGAAAATCATCAACGGCGGTTCAGGTGTTTGGGGAGAAGTGGTGATGCCCGCACATCCAAAAGTGACACAGGTAGAGGCAAGGCTAATCGCTCAGTATATTCAATCCCTTTCTGGAATTGATGATAAGAAACCTTCCCTGCCGTTGACGGGAACCTTATATCCAGAAGTAAAGCAAAACGGCGAAGTATTTTTATTGACGGCAAGTTATACCGCTCAGGGAACAGAATCCGCAATGCCATTAACCGGTTCAAGTACTATGGTTTTAGCCAGTAATACGATGGTTTTTCCAGAGGGAACACCTACAAATAACATGCAAGCAGTCACCTTTGACGGTATGCAATTACAAGTGTTCAATGCTGCTGAAGGATGGCTGGAAATATCAGATATTGACTTAACGGGTGTCAAAATGATTTTGGCCATGATAGGATGGCAAGAACCACCAACTATTCCGTATACCCTAGAACTTAGGGCTGGTAAGCCTGATGGAAAGGTATTGGGTACAGGAAAGCTGCATCCTGAAGGATTGCCTGCTCAAGGATCTGCCTTATCCATTCCAATAGAGCGCACCAATGGTATTCAAGAAAAATTGTATTTGACGTACAGGGCAGAAGGTGAGGTTATTGGCACTTTTGCCCTTATTCAGGTGCAGT
Organism: Croceivirga sp.; assembly: GCA_050042945.1. Lineage (GTDB taxonomy): Bacteria > Bacteroidota > Bacteroidia > Flavobacteriales > Flavobacteriaceae > Croceivirga. The sequence goes on along the minus strand of JBHJJC010000024.1, from coordinate 5,457 downwards.
TTAGTTGAGTTTGGTAACCTATAAAATCCATAACATAAAATGATGGGGTCGGAATGAAATCGATAAACAAATAGAGGAGGGTCTCTCTCTAAATCGGTTAGAGTTTTTCGGCCAGAATGGCCAACATCGTCTGAATACCTTCTCGATAATTTCCCAGACGCAAGTTTTCATTGGGACTGTGTTGGTTATTATCGCGGTTTACGGTAGGTACCGTAACGGCAGGAATATTCAAAGTGGTCACAAATGGCGCAATGGGAATAGATCCACCGCTCATTCGAATTCGAATGGGCTCTTCTCCAAAAGCATTTTTGAGGGCACGCGTCAACCACTGGCCTACTTCAGAGTCAAAATTTGTCCGGAACGATTGATACGATATTTCATGGGTTATCGTAGCAATTTTAGGGTATTTCAAGCGCTCTCCTTTGGTGGGTACCCGATCGATTACATAGAAGCCTTGGTCTGCAGTATGATTTTCGACCAGTTCGATAAGGCGTTCAGGATTCGATTCCAAGACCAAACGAATATCAATTTCAGCCCTTGCCCAACCGGGTACAATCGTACGAACTTTTTCATTTATCCACCCCGATTGCATTCCCCTGATATTAAGGGACGGATATTGAATGGCTTCTTGATAGTAGCGGCCCACTTTATCGGACTCTGCCATCTGTAATCGGTACTTGATTAATTCGTCATCATCAGGTACGGATTTCAAAATCTTCTCCGTTTCAGGGCTGATGGAAATACCATCATAGAATCCAGGAATAATGACCCTCCCATTATCATCTTTCATTGATGCCAACAATTTAGCAAGGCGTAAAGCAGGGTTTGGGGCATAGTTTCCGAAATGACCGCTATGTTGAGGTACCAATGGCCCGTAGGTCGTTAGTTGAACAGTAGCGATACCCCGAGCACCAAAGGTCAATGTGGGCTTATTGGTGATATGTCTTGGGCCATCAAAAATTATAAGCATATCGGCCTTTAATAGCGCAGCGTTCTCATTCACCGCCTTAGGTAGTCTTGGGGAACCCAATTCTTCCTCAAAGTCCATGATGATTTTAATATTATAGTTGGGTTGAACATCCAAATCGGCCGATGCATCCAAAGCAGCTAGGAACATGGCCACTGGTCCTTTGGCGTCACTTGCCGAACGGGCAAAAACACGCCAGTCATCCTGATACTTTTCAATCGCATTCCATGGTAAGGTCTCCCAGCCAACCGTAGCGCCTGGTTTTTTAAGGGTTGGGGTATAAGGGGTTTCTTGGTCCCAACGTGTAGAATCAACAGGTTGGCCATCTAGTTGTAAATAGATGAGTACAGTTTTTTTTGCTTTGGCGTGTTTACGTTCTGCTAATAAAAGAGGTACGGTTTCAGTGGGAATTCGCTGCAATGTAAAGCCCCTTTCTAGGAACATAGCTTCACACCACTTTATATTTTTCTCGATATCTTCAGGATAAAAAGCATTATTGGGAATGCTTAGGATATCCTGTAATATGGGAAACGAACTTTGAGCATACTTTTCAGCAGTGCGTTGTAATTGATTTTGGTCGAGCTGTTGTGCTTTTGTCCCCCAAATAGAGAGTAATAAAGTGAATCCTAGGCTTATAGATTTGTGAACGCCGCGAAGTGTCATAAGATGAATTGATTGTCTTATTCAAAAGTAGTGATAGCATAGTGATTTCACGAATTGTCAAAATACCACGCCACGGTAAGAAAGTTAAACTATTTGCTTTTGTTATATGATAAAAGCTCCCTATAAAATATATTGTCCCTTTAAACCTATTTGAGGAAGTTCCTTTACCGGCCTTTTTGATTTTGATGTAATTTTTGTGTGATAAGAACGTTCACTGAGCTATGTAGCGCTTTATTGGCCCTTGTGTAAAAAGATAACTTCTAATGTTTATTTTCTATTCTGAGTTGAAGGGATAAAGGGTTATTTATTTTCTCTCTTTTATGATAGCCGGTTGCCCAAGGGCATCAAATTTAAAAATGTCATTTCTGGCATAATGACCCACCACATCAAATTCCATTTTGGCCTTTATCACCTCTGATAGGTCAAGTTCAGCAGTGATTACTCCCGACTCCCCAAATAATGGTCCTGCGACACAATCGCCAGCTGGATTCACGATGACGCTTCCTCCAGGGCAAAGGTCTTCGGGTAGATGCTGAACCAGATTTTTATAAGTATTTGGGTACATTGTCTTCGTAAAATATTGGTTGCATCCGATGACGAAACAGCGCCCTTCCAATGCGATTTGTTGCATTGTTGTTGTCCATGTATGACGAGAATCAGCTGTTGGCGCAATATAGAGTTCTATTCCTTTTTGGTACATGGCCATTCGTGCCATTGGCATGTAGTTTTCCCAACAAATCAGGCCACCCATTTTTCCGATTTTGGTCTCTACCGTTACAAGGGATTTTCCATCAGCTTCGGCCCATATGACGCGCTCTGTTCCGGTTGGTTTGATTTTACGGTGAACGGCCAACAGTCCTTCAGTGGGGGAGATATAGGCCATACTGCAATACAGGCTACCATTGGTTTCAGATTTTTCGGTGAACCCGACTACAAGATAAACCCTATTGTTTGAAGCGATGGATATTAACCGACGCATTTCTGCGCTTTCAATTGATAGACTATTGGCGTGGTAAATGGCATACAAATCTTTTCCCTCGGCAGATCGGCTACCGATACGTGCTCCGAAATCAAACCCTCTGGGATAACCAGGAATAAACGATTCTGGAAATACTAGAAGCTCGCAACCTTGTTGGGCATACTTCAATACCAAATGCTCTAATTTATCAAGCGTGCCCTGCAAATCAAAGAATACAGGACTGTCTTGTATTACACCGACTTTAACTTTCATCTGAATGAACTGATGTCAATAGAAATATTTCGAAAAGGAAGGTACAGATTGTTGTTCAATCGTTTGTGGTTTTCAAACCACAACTTATTTCATTAAGGCATCAATAATGGGAAGAATGGGCAGTAAGTCCTTTTGTGTTGCAGCGGTTGATTCCAATACACTGCTTCCAACAATTGAAAAGTTATCCTTTAGACCTTTGATGCATTTTACCGATTGCGCTATGGTCAAACCTGCTGGAACCTGGTAATAGGTTTTGTTGAATTCGGAAGGATTCAAACAATCGAAATCGAAATGAAGATATAAATGGGTGATTCCCTTATGCAGAAGGATATTAACCAAGTGTTTGGTCTGAATATCAGTTGTTGCATAGATATCTCCTTCTTCTATACGTTGTTGTTCCTTTTTATCAATATCACGTAACCCTAGATAATGAATTTGGTCATTTTTGATATGGGAATACAAAAGGCTTTCCATACCAATTTCCCCCTCCCCCAATAGCGTGCGCAGGGGCATCCCATGAAAGTTGCCACTAGGGGAATCGATAGGGGTATTGATATCGGCATGGGCATCAAACCAAATCACCCCGAGGCTCGAATACTTTTTGTTTAAATAAGAAATAGGAACAATTTCAAGACCACAATCCCCTCCAATAATTTGAATTTGATTGGGACTTTTTTCAGAAAGTAAATCCTTGAAACGACCCAATTGTTCAGTGATTGCGTTGTAATTATTGATATGATGCGATGAATACCCCTGTTTTCCAGAAGGAATAGGGGAAAGGGCAACCGTTGCGATGGAATCATCCTTTAAATAGTTTAAAATGGTCTCGGCCCCTTTTGCAATTGAAGTACCATTGCCAGAGCCTTGCCACTGGGGAAAGTAAATCTTCATTAAAGAGATTGGCTTTTAATGTAAAAGTTGGAATCTACGATTAATTCCTTACCCTTTACTTTCTCCGTTTTCCATTGAGAATCCTTTTTTGGAAAAACCCAATGTGCTTTCCCGTCAAGAAAAATTCTGACGGGCATATCAAAGTCTTTCACCACGTTTGTATAACGATATTTCAATTTGGATCCATCGAATTCATATTCGAGAACGGGAATTTTAGTTGTTCGTAAATATTGTTCAAAGAATGCTGATAGGTCTTTCTCAGACTTTTTTGAGATGTAATTTTCAACTTGTTCAGTGGTTACCGTTTCGTGGTAAAAGGTCTTGTTCAACCCCCTTAAAATTTGACGCCATAGCTGATCGTTATCAATAAGCTGTCGAAGCGTATGAAGCATATTGGCACCTTTATAATACATATCCCCTGAACCCCTTCTGTTAAGATTGTAACGACCGATGATTGGTTTGTCGTTCATGATTCGTTTACGGGTTCCGGTGACATATTCAGCGGCGGCTTTGGTACCGTAGTGATAGTCCAAGAATAAATTTTCTGAATACGATGTAAAACCTTCATGTACCCACATATCGGCAATATCTTTGTGGGTAATATTATTTGCAAACCACTCGTGCCCGGACTCATGGACAATAATAAAGTCAAATTTTAACCCCCAACCTGAATCGGATAGATCAGTGCCGCGATATCCATTTTGATATCCATTTCCGTAGGTGACCGAGCTTTGGTGTTCCATGCCCAAATAAGGTGCTTCCACCAATTTAAACCCATCTTCATAAAAGGGGTATGGGCCAAACCAATGCTCAAAAGCTTCCAACATGGGTTTGGTCTGTTTGAACTGTTCTTTGGCCTTGTTCAAATTATCGCGCAATACATAATAATCAATATCCAAAGTGCCCTTTTCACCATCGTAGCTGTCCGTAAAGTGTACATAATCACCAATATTGACATTGACCCCATAATTATTGATAGGGCTGTCAATATACCAATGTGTCGTTTTGGTTGTTTCATTTTCCTCAATACGCTTGAGCCTTCCATTCGAAACGTTCATGAGGTCTTTCGGGGTCGTCACGCTAATGGCCATACTATCAACTTCATCGTACATATGGTCTTTATTGGGCCACCAAACACTGGCACCGAGACCTTGGCAAGATGTCGCCACGAAATGTTTTCCATTATTATCCTTTTTCCATGAAAAACCACCATCCCAAGGGGCTCGAATGGCCTCTTTGGGGTTGCCTGAATAGTGCACGATTAACTCATTGTGCTGGCCTGGCTTTTGAACATCAACCAGAAGAACCATGTAGGCATTTCGTCCTTCTTTGCGGTAACTTAGCTCCTTGCCATTTTGAACTATTTTATCAATTTTTAGTGGTGGTTGAAGATCGATTTGCATCACATCTTTTTCATTAAGCACCTTGTAACGGATGGTGTTCTGGCCTTGTATAAATTTTTCATCTGGTTTTACTTCGATATCCAAATGGTAAAAAGTAAGGTCCCACCATTCACGTTCAGGGGTAATGCTTCCGCGCAGGTAATCGTCTTGCGTAAAGCCCATTTGGTTTTGCCCCCAAGAGAGGAAACAAAAAAGTGAAACACTTGCGAATAGAATTTTCTTCATTGAATTTATTTTACTCGATAACCAAGAATAATTATGCTGTTTTTCGAATGAAATCAGTTTTGAAATACTAAGGATGC
>JBHJJC010000023.1:0-10511 GCA_050042945.1 Croceivirga sp. | reverse complement strand
AACAGGGTAGTTAAGCCCGTTAGCGCCGATGGTACTGCCACACCAGGTGGGAGAGTAGGTCGCCGCCTTCCTCGAAGCCCCTTTCATAAACCAATGAAAGGGGCTTTTTTATTTACCGACACCTATGAAAAATGATAATGGGCTAATAGAAGAAAGATGGAATACCTATTCCCACGCATCGGGCATTCTTTTAGGTAGTATAGGCCTGTTTATTCTTTTAAAAGATGTTTCTAAGTCTGAATTAACGCTTCCCATCATTGTCTACAGTCTTTCCATAATTCTTCTATTTTCGGCCTCCACCGCGTATCACGCTGTGACAAATCCCAAAATTAAGAGACAGTTAAGGGTTTTAGACCATATTAGCATCTATTATTTGATAGCCGGCACGTATACTCCCGTTTGCTTGTGGATACTGGCCGATTCAAAAGGAATTTTATTGCTTTGGCTCGTTTGGGGAATCGCTTTTTTCGGAACTGTTCTAAAATTATTCTTTACAGGTAAGTTTGAGGTCTTCTCCTTACTGCTTTATGGGGTCATGGGGTGGTTAATAGTGATCGATGTATCATATCTCGTACAGCACATGAGTTCTGATAGTGTCTTCTATTTAGCTCTTGGTGGTGGTTTTTATACGGTTGGAATGGGCGTTTATGCCATCAAGAAAATTCGATTCAATCATTTTATATGGCATCTTTTTGTTTTAGGAGGGGCTTTAAGCCACTGGCTTATGATTTATAACCTAAGCTCAAAATAATCTTGCAAGTATTAAGTCAATAAGTAAAACTGAGAATTTAATCCAACGTCGATAAAGGCTTTAAATTGATTTATTTTTGACGTTCTGATCACAACGTAATATGGCATCTAATTTCAAACTACTGGCAAAGACCTAGTATGGGTTTGAGCCCTTATTGGCTAAGGAACTGAGAAATCTCGGCGCTGGTAATGTTCGAGAGGGAAATCGAATGGTCACCTTTGAAGGAGATAGTGGTTTTATGTACAAAGCCAATCTTTGCTTGAGAACGGCCCTAAAGGTATTTAAACCCATTCGCAGGTTTACAATTCAAAATGAAAAGCAATTTTACAGAGAATTATACGCCATAGACTGGCCTTCCATTTTTTCTTCGGATAAGACCTTTGCTTTTGATGCTACTGTTTATTCAGAGTTGTTCAAAAACTCAATGTTTGTTTCTTTAAAAGCCAAAGATGCCTTAGTCGATAAGTTTCGGGCGATGGGAGAAAAAAGGCCTAATGTTGATTCTAGAAATGCCGACATTCGTATCAATATTCATATTCAAGATACACTTTGTACCGTTTCTTTGGATAGTTCTGGAAGTTCCTTGCACCAACGTGGTTATAAGAAATCGGTTAATATTGCCCCTATTAATGAAGTATTGGCGGCAGGCCTTTTATTACTAAGTGGGTGGGACGGCCAAACGAACTTTTTGGATCCTATGTGCGGTAGCGGTACTTTTTTGATTGAAGCGGCTATGATGGCCTGTAATATTCCAGCGAATATTAATCGAGACGCCTATGCCTTTATGAATTGGAATGATTATGATGAAGAATTGCTCCAAAAGATAGTGGATTCGAGTTTAAAACGAACACGGGAGTTCAATAATAAGATATTAGGATACGATAAGGCACCATCAGCGGTTCGAAAAGCGTTTGAAAATGTAGAACACGCCAATCTAGAGGACTATATCTCAATTGAGAGGAAAGATTTTTTTAGAACGGAGAAATCTTTGGAAGGGCCTTTGCACTGTGTTTTCAATCCACCTTATGGCGAACGCTTGAATGTGGATGTTTCCTCATTTTATGGAAAAATTGGCGATACTTTGAAAAGAAGCTATCCCGGAACCAATGCATGGTTCATCACCTCTAATTTGGAAGCCTTAAAATTTGTTGGATTACGACCTTCCAGAAAAATAAAAGTATTCAATGGTAAGTTGGAATCAAGATTGCTGAACTACGAGATATACGAAGGAAGTAAAAAAAGTAAGAACATCTAAATATCACATCGTAAGAAGGCATCTTTGAGTGAAGCTATTTTATCATCCCAGGTAGTAATAAACTCTTGTGCCACATACCCTTTAAATCCGGTATCCAATATCGTTTTGATAATGGCTGGATAATATAATTCTTGCGTTTCGTCAATTTCATTCCGCCCGGGTACTCCTGCCGTATGATAGTGCCCAAAGTAGGGATGGTAGGTTTGAATGGTTTTAATAATATCTCCCTCTTGTATCTGCATATGGTAAATATCATAAAGCAACTTAAAGTTATCACTTCCCAATCGTTTGCAAAGTTCTACACCCCAAAGACTGCTGTCGCACATATAGTCAGGGTGGTTCTGTTGATTAAATAGCTCCATTTGAAGGACTACCCCATACTTTTCTGCAAGTGGCATGATTTGCGAGAGTCCATCCACACAATTTTGCAAACCAACATAATCGTTCATACCCCGTCGATTACCACTAAAACAAATAAGATTGGTGAATCCTACTTCGGCGACTTTAGGAATAACCTCATTATAATTTTTGATAAGCCGTTCGTGGTATTTTGGTTCGTTCCAGCCCTCGGTCAAACTGATTTCTGCGCCGTTGCACATTGAACAATAAATGTTATATTTTTTGAGAACATCGAAGTTATCTGGGCCAACGAGATCAATAGCTCCAACGCCCAAATCATTTAAAATCGACAAAAACTCTTCTAAAGGATAAGAATCAAAACACCATTGACAAACACTATGATTGATATTATTCTTTAGGTTAAAATCTTTTTGCCCCATTGCGTTTCCTGAAACACTGGTTGCAGCCAATCCTGCCGTGGCGAGAGAAGTATTTGAAATAAAGTTTCTTCGGTTCATTGATGGTCACATTATTTTAGAAAGATACTATTTTAGGTGAGGATATGGAAATGAAACCAAATCGTCAACAGCTTTTAGAACTAGCGCACTATAGAATGCCTTTTGGGAAATACAAAGGTCGCTACCTTGTCGATTTACCGATAGCCTATTTGGTTTGGTTCAAACAAAAGGGTTTCCCACCTGGAAAATTAGGCTTGCATATGCAGACGATGTTGGATGTCAAGTCCGATGGACTTGAATCATTGATTAAAAAGTTACAACGGGAATTTCCACTGGATTGATGCCCATTTCTTGTCAAACTTTGTACCTTTAAGCCCCGTAACAACGAAATTTCATTATGTCACAGACCAAGTACATTTTTGTTACGGGAGGGGTAACATCATCCTTAGGAAAAGGTATTATCGCTGCCTCTTTAGCCAAATTATTGCAGGCCAGGGGCTATAAAACCACGATTCAGAAATTAGACCCCTACATCAATGTTGACCCCGGAACCTTAAACCCATATGAACATGGAGAATGTTACGTTACCGATGATGGGGCCGAGACGGATTTGGATTTAGGGCATTATGAGCGTTTTTTAAATGTTAAGACCTCTCAGGCCAACAATGTGACAACGGGCCGAATTTACCAAAGTGTCATTGAGAAAGAACGACGTGGTGAATTTTTGGGAAAGACGGTTCAAGTCGTACCACACATTACCAATGAAATCAAAGAGCGTATTCAACTGTTGGGAAAGACAGGGGAATACGATATTGTCATTACCGAAATAGGGGGCACCGTAGGTGATATTGAATCATTACCTTATATCGAAGCCGTGCGTCAACTGTTATGGGAATTGGGTGACAATAACGGTATAGTCATTCATTTGACCTTGGTTCCTTTTTTGTCGGCAGCAGGTGAATTGAAGACCAAGCCTACACAGCATTCCGTTAAGACTTTGATGGAGAGTGGTATCAAAGCAGATATTCTGGTATGTCGAACGGAGCACAATATATCTGAAGAGAAAAGGGAAAAATTGGCGTTGTTTTGCAATGTCAAAAAAGAAGCCGTTATTCAATCTATTGATGCTTCAACCATATACGATGTACCACTTTTAATGCAGCATGAAGGTTTGGATACCGTAACGTTAGAAAAGTTGGGACTTTCAGCAGACGCTCTTGAACCGAACTTGACCCAATGGAAGGGGTTTTTGAATCGACATAAGAATCCTAAAAGTGATGTAACCATTGGTCTTATCGGTAAATATGTAGAGTTGCAAGACTCTTATAAATCGATTTTGGAATCATTCATTCATGCGGGTGCTGCCAATGAGGTTAAGGTAAATGTGAGGTCAATACATTCGGAACATCTTTCTGTTGAGAACGTAGCTCAAAAAATGAAAGGGTTAGATGGCATATTGGTTGCCCCTGGTTTTGGAGAACGCGGTATCGAGGGAAAGATAAAGGCCGTTCAGTATGCACGGGAAAATGATATCCCTTTTTTAGGAATTTGCCTGGGAATGCAAATGGCCGTAATCGAATATTCCCGAAATGTTTTAGGGCTCGACGGCGCCAATTCCACAGAGATGAAACAGAATACACCGCATCCGGTGATTAACTTGATGGAAGAACAAAAGACCATTGTGAACAAAGGGGGAACCATGCGTTTGGGTGCATGGGACTGTGAACTCAAAGAGAACAGTTTGGTTCGAGAAGTATATGGAGGTCAATCCCATATTGCCGAACGTCATAGACACCGTTTCGAGTTCAACAATGCCTATTTGGGCCAGTTAGAAGAAGCGGGTCTCTCTGCCTCGGGCTTCAATTCGAAGACGAATTTGGTGGAAATTGTAGAACTACCATCCCATCCTTGGTTTATTGGTGTGCAGTATCATCCTGAATACAAAAGTACCGTCGCCAATCCTCATCCACTATTTGTGGGGTTTGTGAAAGCAGTTCTCGTTCAAAAAGAGAAACAAACGAATGCCAGTTTGGCATAAACCATAATTTTGGGCATATATTTGCGAGTTAGCTAAAGCATAGATTTACGAGATATTTTCATGGAAGAAAAGAAGTTGGACATCAACTCCATTATTGGCTTTGTATTGATTTTTGGAATTTTATTGGGATGGATGTATTTAAGACAGCCAACCCCCGAAGAGCTAGCAGCACAAAAAGAACAGCAAGAACTCCTTGAAGCCCAAGAAGAAGAGGCTCAAAAGACGGAGGAAGATTCACGGGTAGTTGAGCAACCTACCATAAATTTGAATGATTCAACTGCCGTAGCCAACTATAAATCTGCAGTTGGGGCTTTTGGATTTACCCAGGCCACGGAAGGGACAACTGTGATTGAGAATGATGTTCTTTATCTTGAAGTGTCCAATAAAGGAGGGCAAATCGTTGAGGCAAAAATGAAAAGTTTTGTGACCCATGACTCCATTCCGGTGCATTTGGTGAAAGAGGGTAATGCGGATTTTGGACTCACCTTTTCAACATCTGATAATCGTGTTCTAGAGACCCAAGACCTTTATTTTGAGCCCAACCTTACCAATAATGGTGAAAACAAGGTGCTTTCCATGAGGGCCAAGGTTTCAGAAAATCAGTTTTTGGAGTATCGCTATGAAATGAAGCCCAATGATTATTTAGTTGACTTCACCATACGTTCACAGGGTTTGGGCACTATTTTGAATAGTTCAAAGCCTGTTGATTTAATATGGAAGCTCAAAGGGATACGACATAACAAAAGTGTTCAATATGAGAATCGGTACACTCGCCTTACCTACAATCATGATGGCGATAAAATCAGCAAATTGTCTGAAAGTAGTGAGTTTGATGAAGAGACTGAGGTCGATGTGAAATGGCTTTCATATCGCCAACACTTTTTTAGTTCTATTCTGGCAACAGAAAATCACTTTGAAAGTGCTCTACTTCAATCAGCAAATTTAGTAGAGGAAGAAAGTAGGGAAGAACTTTTTACAAAGGCTTACGAAACCAAAACCTCGTTGAAGTTGTCGGGAGGAGAACTCTCTCAAAACATGTATTGGTATTATGGACCCACTGACGCAAAAGTTCTAAAACAGTACGATGACTTGGGCTTAGTGGAATCCATTCCCTTCGGATGGGGAATTTTTGGTTGGATAAACCGCCATGTTTTTACACCATTTTATGCATTTCTAAGTTCTTTTCTGCCCTATGGGATAGCAATTATTATAATGACCATTATCGTTAGAATTGCATTGTCGCCCGTGACCTACAAATCTTATTTGTCTCAAGCAAAGATGAAGGTATTGAAGCCAGAGATTACAGAGCTAAACGAAAAGTTCAAGGACAATGCCATGAAGAAGCAGCAAGAAACCATGAAGTTGTACAATAAGGCTGGGGTAAGTCCGATGAGCGGATGTGTTCCCGCACTATTGCAACTCCCCATTTTTATGCTCTATTTATGTTTTTCCCGACGTCTTTTGAACTTCGTCAAAAATCCTTTTTATGGGCTGAAGATTTGAGTTCATACGATACTATTTTTAATTTACCATTTAGTATTCCATTTTATGGAGACCACTTGAGCTTGTTCCCTATATAGGCGTCGATAGCGATATTCTTCTATATGACCCTGACGACGGGGCAGACCATGCAGATGCAGCAGCAGCCTGGTATGCCGAATATGAAATTTATCATGTATCTATCCCCCTTATTAATGTTGTTCTTTTTCAACAATTACGCGAGTGGGTTGAGTTTGTACTATTTCATTTCCAATCTGATTACCATTGGTATCATGTTGGTCATTAAAAATTATATTTTGGATGAGAACAAAATCCATGCGCAGATAGAGCAGAACAAAAAGAAACCAAAAAAAGAAAACCGGTTCCAGAAAAAAATGCGTGAGATGATGGAAGAGGCCGAGAGCCAAAAGCGCAGTGGTCGACGAAAATAAAATGGCGATTAAACCTTTTTTTGGTTTTAAGGTCCTATTACTAAAACCAAACTATGAAATCGTTTCATTTAATTTGTGCGCTTTTTTTCGTTACATTTTTTATCCCGACCAGTGAAGTAGAGGCCCAGGTAAGAAGAAATCGAACGGTAGTTGTTGCTCGTAGGGCGAACAAGCGCCAAGTACGACGAACCACGAGACGTCAAATAAGGCGAGTACGTTGACGTAACCGTTTTCGAACGTTAAGAAGACTTCCCGCTGGGACAAGGGTTGTTTCCTTTAGAAATATAAATTATTACCCCGTAAGAGGTGTTTATTATGTAAACCAAAATGGTGCTTACGTAAGGCGGTTACCTCCTGTAGGTTTTCGAGTGGTTCGATTAACTGGTCGAATAGTGAGACTTTCTGTTGCTGGAACACCTTTTGTGTATTCCGAAGGCATCTTTTACTCAGAAAATGAAAATGAATTTGAAGTAATTGTTCCACCAAAAAATGCTGTGATTGATGAACTTCCCGAAGAGATAGAAGAGGTTATTCTAGGTGATATGACAGTCTATGAATTGTATGAAACCCTATATGCGGAAACAGAAGAGGGCTATAAGGTACTTGGTACTTTAGATGAACTTAAAAGAACAATGGGGGAACCTTAAAAAAACTTCCCCCTTTCGGGGGAAGATTCTACCATCAATAGGTATAGTTTGGAAAGATTCGGGACTCCAAAGATGGTATCTAATTCACTCAAAAAAAATTAATAGTTGTCAAGTGATACTATTTATGATGTAAAATAGAGTCTTTTTGATGTAGCATCGATGAACTGCAAACCCCATTAAATACAAGGGTTTTTAAGAATATCGACGAACGGCATATTTATCAGATAAAGACTACATTTTTGTAGGAATAAAACAAAAAAGGGAGCTTTCTGGGCTCCCTTTTTTTAGAATGAAACTCTAATTAATTGTTTGTATCTGGAATCATGACCTTGTTCAAAACATGAATAACGCCGTTGTTGGCTTGAACGTCCACAACAATGATTCCTATATCATCACTACCAGAACCGTCGGTGACATCTGCAATGTTGCCATCAGTACCTGGTAATGTTATGGTGATGTCATCACCTTCCAATGTCGTGGCAGGGTTATTCCCTTCTGTTAAATCTCCTGACCTTACATTTGCACCGCCTACTACATGATGAAGCAAGACTTGAGTTAGTACATCTTCTTCAGGAATAGCGTCCAACGCAGCGAAAGCATCATTTGTTGGTGCGAATACTGTGAATGGAGGATCTATATTATCCATATTACCACCTGAAGTTCTTGAAAGTATTCCTGCAAAATCAGTTGCAGGTGTCAAAGTGGTAAGCGCACTTACCAAAGTTGAAAAAGTTGGGTCCGCTACAGCGAAGGTGGTAACAGTTGGTAAATCGATTACCGTATCTACAGCATGGATAATACCGTTGGAGGCAACAACATCTGCAACAGCAACTGTACTTACTCCGTTAAGCGTCACACCATCGTCAGTATTAATATAAATACTTAAATTTTCATTTTCGGCATAAGATGCTAAAGTATTTGCATAGCTGTTGGACAAGCTTCCAGAAGTGGCTACAGTTCCGCCAATGACATGATTTAAGAGAATATCCTGTATGGCATTCTCATCAGGATTGGTAAATGCCGTGAAAGCATCGTTTACGGGAGCAAATACGGTATATACTTCTTCTGTGCTTGAAAGTACAGAAACGAAGTCAACGGTATTTCCATCATCGGTCAGTAAGCCTACCAAGCTTGAGAACTGACCATTCGCTAAAGCGTGGTCCACGATATTTGGTAAATCTATAACCGCGTCAACATCATGAATAATACCGTTGGTTGCCATCACATCGGCACCGCCATCGACAACGGAACTCACTCCGTTGAATTCTACACCGTCTGCAGTATTGTAATAAATACTCAAATTGGTTCCATCAATCGGACCATCGGCCAAGGTGCTCGCATAGCCTGAACCTTCCATAACCAAATCAGCGGCGGCAATTTCCGTACCGATGACATGGTTCAATAAAATTTGTGTTAAGGCGGCAATTTCTTCATCCGTATCAAAATCATCTAAAGGTGTACCATCCAAAAAGGCTGCAAAAGCATCGTTGGTTGGGGCGAATACAGTGAATGTTCCCGCAGCATCCAGAGTGGCATCTAAACCTGTGAGTTGTAGTGCAGCTACCAAGCTGGTTAAATTTTCATTATCCACTGCAGTATCTGTGATGCTGAACAATAATACTCCATTAAGGGCATCAATAGCTGCTTGTGGTAACAATACTTTATCAATTACATGAACAACTCCGTTAGATGTGCTTACATCGGGTGTGGTAACCTGAGCGGACTCACCTGCTGCATCAATAAAGAAAACCCCGCCATCGGTAGATACCGTCAAGGATTCCGTTTGCAAAGTGGGAACAGTTTGACCGTCGCTCAATTGATCTGAAGTAACGGCAGAACCCGCCACTACATGATACGATAGAATGGCCGCGAGCAAATCTTGTTCACCTTCCGTATCGAAATCATCAAGTGAGCTAAAACCATTTAATCTACTAAAAAGGTCTGCAAAAGCTGCATCGGTAGGGGCCAAGACGGTGAAGGTAGCCGTTGTATCACTTAAAGCGGTAACTAAATCGTTATTGGCACTTTCATCTGCCTTTTGTAATGCGGCCACCAAGTTATCCAGATTACTTGCGATTGCAGTTTCTACGATATTCTGTTCCTCCTCTGGTGGGGCAGGTGTCATGGGGTCACTTCCATTGTCATCGTCATCTGAGCATGACCATGCCAATAGTATAGAACAAACTAAAGTAAGGGATGTTTTAAAAAAATGTTTCATGGTATTATAATTGTTTAATAGTTAAAAAAGAAAGAAGCCCGTGATGTAATATCACGGGCTTTATTTGTTTAATGAAGAGCATCGATGATTTCTTGAGGTAATAATACTTTATTAACAACATGAACTACCCCATTACTGGCACTTACATCTTCAATAGTCACTTGCGTATGGTCATTTGAACTATCTTCCAGATTAATGACTCCGTTGCGTCTTATATTGACACCTATTTCTTCTCCTTGCACAGTACTGACCGAATGTATGGTGCTCAAGTCACTTTTAAAAAGAGCTTCATTCTCGACAACATGGTATGTCAAAATCTTAGCTAACAGGACTTTTTCTTCTGCAGTATCAAAATCGGCCAAGCTGTTGTAATCGTCACCCAAAATACCAAGCAGTTCTACAAAGGCATGGTTGGTCGGTGCAAATACAGTGAAGGGACCGTCTCCTTTTAATATTTCTACGAGACCTGCATCTGCTTGAACCAAGGCCTCAACCAATAAGCTAAGATTATCTATAGATTGTGCGAGTTCCACAATATCGGTGGATTGGAGGTCAATTACGAAATCAACAGCTTCCTGGGGCAGTAGTACTTTGTCAATAATGTGTACCACTCCATTGCTGGCATCCACATCGGGGATATCCACGTGTGCGGGATGATCTGTAGCGTCGCCTATTGAGACGCCGTTACCGTTTATACCAATGGTGATTTTACCACCATTAACGGTGGCTATCCGCTGTCCATCGCGGAGGTCTGTTGAGAAGGCCTCGGTACCCGAGACCACATGATAGGTCAATATCTTGACGAGCAGGTCAATTTCCTCTTGGGTATCAAAATCGGCCAAGCTGTTGTAATCGTCACCCAAAATACCAAGCA
>JBHJJC010000022.1:0-12813 GCA_050042945.1 Croceivirga sp. | reverse complement strand
CCATTACACCTTGGCAACAGGATTGTATCCTGAGAACCATGGTATTATCGGAAATACATTCTACGATCCTAATTTTAAGAAGACGTATCGCATATCGAACAGGTCAGTGGTTAGTGATGGAGATTGGTACGGGGGAATACCATTATGGAATTTGGCCCAAATGCAGGGTATGTGCTCTGCATCCTATTTTTGGGTAGGTAGCGAGGCCAATATTAATGGAATGCATCCAAAGTACTATTATTTGTATGATAAGAAGACCCCTTACGAATATAGGGTGCAGCGGGTATTGGAATGGCTGGAACTTCCCGAAGCTGAAAGGCCACATATGATTACATTATACTTTTCCTTAGTGGATACCCAAGGCCATAAATTTGGACCTGAGGCCATGGAAACGAAACAGGCGGTTCAATATGTTGATAAGCAAATAGAAGCACTGCGACAAGGGATTCGGCAAAGTGGTCTTCCTATCTATCTCATCGTAACCTCAGACCATGGTATGCAAGAGCTATCAGGATTTGTTAATGTAAATGACTACGCCGAAATTGAACGTGAGCAATTTATTCCCGGTACCATGGCTATGATATACACTAAAAATAAGCAAGATAGTGATAGCCTTTATGGAGCGTTTCAAGATATACAGAACTTTAGGGCCTATAGGAAGGAAGAGTTGCCCAATTATTTGCATTACAGGGATAATGATAGGATTGGAGATATTGTCTTAATTGCTGAAGCACCCTATACCATTATTAACTCTAAGAGCAATAAAGGAGAGTTGCTTCGCACAAAGGGTGACCATGGTTTTGATCCTTATACCAACGACAACATGGGCGGCATTCTTTATGTTGAAGGACCATCCATTAAAAAAGGATATCGTGTAGCACCAACTGAAAACATACATGTTTATCCCCTTGTTGCTAAACTTTTGGACCTAAAGTTAATGGCACCCATAGACGGACGGATTGAGGTTTTAAACTCCATTTTAATAGATTGATTTATCAATTCATATAAGATTGGTTGATTACAAAAGGTCAACTATTTAACAAGAGATCGCGTCTCTTTAACAGGAAATTGCATCTCAGAACTTTGGGGTACATCTATTTTCGCCAAATGATAAAAACAACAATCTACCTGGTATTATGTCTAGTTATTTCTTTTTACGGTTTTGCCCAAAAGAACAATAACGATAAATGGCAAGCAGGTTTCACAACCATTGACTTGTTGGACACCACTCGACTCTATAAGCCAGATGCCAACGTACAAGATGGCTTGTATTATCGCCCTATTGATTTGGATGTTTGGTACCCTTCCTTAGAATTTGTTGATGCAAAAGAACCCTTACGGTTTAGGGGTCTTTTTCAACTCTATGAAGATCGGGCAAATAAATATCAAGAGGAGACTGACTATTCAGGGATCACCAATGAACTAGCGCAGTTTTATGTGGCTGAACTAGGCATTGGAATTGATGGTCTAAAACTATTGGATATTACTACGGATAGTTATGGCGATGCAACACCTGCAAAAGAAGAATTTCCACTTATTGTCTATATGGCCGGTTTCAATGGGATGGGTTTTGAAAATTATAAGGTTTTAGAGCAATTGGCCCAAAATGGCTTTGTGGTTGTCTCCATATCGTCCGTTGGTCGGTATCCGGGAGATATGACCAATGAAAAAGAAGATATGTTGGCTCAAGTTAATGATGCGGAGTTTGTCATTGACACATTGATGAAGGAGAGCAAGTTTGCCATTGACTTTTCTAGAATTGGGGTTCTTGGGGCAAGTTGGGGTAGTATGGGAGCGGCTGTGCTGGTAAACAATATCCCTGATATCAAGGCCATGGTTTCATTAGATGGAACGGAAAGTCATTATTTTGGAGGTGAGGACACTAACATTTATGCCAATAATGCTTCTGCTGAAGATAATGATAGGTTCATTCAAGAAATTTATGATTCAAACCTACTGAATGTTTCGAAACAAAAAGTGAGTTATCTGTATTTTGAAAGCGGTGATAAACTCAACGATTTTGTGCCATCTCGAGAATTTAATTACTACAAGAAATTAAATTCCAACAAATACTACATTAGATTTGTTAATAGTGAACATGAGGATTTCACTTGTATTCCGTCAATTTTAAATAGTTCTGAAGAGCGGATTGAAATTTACGAACGCATTCAAAGTACCACTGTTGATTTTTTCAACCACATTTTAAAAGAAAAGGAGTTTGATGTCTCATGGGATAACTTGACCAAATTGGAGGAGACTACAACAGAACCCTACGACATTGCAAACTTGAGTCAAGAAGTAAACCAGTTTGACGAACTGCTGGGGAGAATAGTAGATGCGAAGACCAATCTTCCATTGAGTTATGTAAATGTTGGAATCTTAAATAAGGAGGTTGGCACGGTCACGGATACCTTGGGATACTTTGACTTACAAATTGAAGACGGTTTTGATAATGACACCCTTCGGGTATCTAGAATTGGATATAAGGCTAAGGATTTTTTATTGGAAAACATTTTAAATGAAGCGGATACTGTTAAGATTGAACTAGTGGAAGAGATAAGTGAGTTGAATGAGGTCGTCGTTTCGGCAAAGGCGTTTAAAAGAAGAACGTTGGGCAATAAAACCGAATCTAAATTTTTGGGAACTGGATTTGGCTATGACCAATTGGGAGCTGAAATGGGTATTAAAATCAATGTCCGAAAGAACCCCACCTTTGTAGACGCTTTTAATTTTACCATATCACACAACCGCCTAAGCGCAAAATCCACTTTTCGACTGAACTTTTACGAAGTAGATAAGGGGAAGCCCGGAAAAAACATTTTAAAAGACAATATTTTGGTCCCGATAGAACCGAAGCAGACGGGCAAGGTTACCATCGACTTAAAACCTTATGATATCATATTAAAAAACGACGTCATTGTTACTTTAGAGTGGGTCGCCAATAAGGGTGAGAACAAAAAGATGAGGCTATTTTTTTTCCGTTGGGACTCATGACCAATGGCACGCTTTACAAGTATACGTATCATTCAAAATTTAAAAAGTTTGCAAGTTTGGGCGTGGGTTTTAATATCGAAGTCCGTTTTTATTGACTTTTGCTTTGGACTAGGTTCAGGTTTATTCATAGAGTAAATAATTTGCCCTTATCTTTTTAAAATCTTGTAAATCCTTTTGCCATGTTGCTTTGATTTCTTTTTCTGAAAGTCCAGCTTCAATTTGTTTTTGTAGCTGTTCGGTACCCGCATGGTTGGTAAAGCCCAAAGTGTTGAAGAATTTTGATTTGTCCGTACAGTTTTTATAGGCGTCCATAATCCATTGTAAGGATACTTCCTTCATTTTCGAATGTTGCGATAGGTCTTTACCATAACAGTGTTGCCTCTCTTCTTTAGGATATTTTGAACCGAAATTGGGTTGTGGTACATAACTAAAATCATACACTGTACTGTCTAAAAACGAAGATCCATATCGCTGAAATTGGTATTCTGTTCCGCGACCCGCATTGATATTGGTACCTTCGAACAGCCCCAAACTGGGATATAGATTTATGGCAATATCGTTGGGTAGGTTGGGCGAAGGTCGAATAGGCAGTGAATATTCTGAACTATGGGAGTAGTTTTCCAATTCGATTACCGTCAAATTGACCTTGAGTCCTCCTTCAAGCCAGCCTTCTTCATTGATCATCTTCGCATATTCCCCAATGGTCATTCCGTATACTAGGGGAATCTCCGTCATCCCTAAAAAGGAGGTGTATTTGGCTTTCATAGTAGGCCCATCCACATAGTGTCCGTTGGGGTTGGGTCGATCGAGAACAATAACCGGAACATTAGCTTGGGCACAGGCTTCCATAACCAATTGTAATGTTGCGATATAGGTGTAAAAACGTACCCCAACATCTTGAATGTCAAAAAGCACCACATCGAGGTCTTTCAATTGCTCTTGTGTCGGTTTTCTATGTTTTCCGTGCAGTGAATTGATGGGTATCCCCGTTTTGATATCCACTTCATCATTAACCTCTTCGCCGGCATCGGCCCTACCACGAAAGCCGTGTTCTGGGGCAAAGACCTTTTTAATGTCAATATCCAAGGTTAAAAGGGAGTCTACCAAGTGTCTAGGCTCTTGGTTCTTATTTCTTGAATCCATGAAAATAACGCTCGTCTGGTTGGCTACGATACCAACTTTTTTGTCCACTAATAAAGGGAGGTATTCAGAAGTCCTGTCGGCAGCGACCCTTATTTCTTTTTCTTGTGGTTCGGAAACTGAAATCTGTTGTTGTGATTTTTTTTTCGACTCCTGTCCGCAAGAGACAAAACAAAAGAAAAGGGGTAAAACAGTACCTTTGAATATCGAAAAAATCCGCATAGGTTGAATTTAGCGTTTTTTATTGCCAAGCGACTGATTACTGGCAAGGAAACTAAAAATAGTATTTCCGCCCCAATCCTAAAAATTGCGATTGCAGCTATTGCCATTGGCCTCATCATGATGTTGGTTGCCATCGGTACAAGCCTTGGATTAAAGCTAAAGATTCGGGAGAAGATAGCGGCCTTTAATGGGCATGTTCAAATCTACAATTACGATAATAACCGTTCTGAAGTTTCAATAAAACCAGTCAGTCTAAATCAGGACTTTTATCCGCAGTTTAAAAATGTTGATGGTGTTGATCGTGTACAAGTAGTTGCTGTAAAAGCGGGCATCATTCGCACCGCAGAAACGTTTGAGGGCATACTGGCAAAAGGATTGGGAAAGGATTTTAAATGGAACAGCTTTGAAGAATTCTTAACAGATGGGGCATTGCCTAATTTTTCTGGGGAATTAAATGAACAGACATTGATTTCAAAGACTTTGGCCAATAAGCTGAACCTAAATGTGGGCGATACCTACCTATCCATTTTTTTGAAAGACGGCGATTTTTCTGCACCACCGAACAATAGAAGGTTTGAGGTTACCGGTATTTACGACAGCGGATTTGAGGAATTGGATGCCAGTTATATTTTGGTTGATTTACGACACATTCAACGCATGAATAAATGGGCAATGGATGAGGTAGGCCATTTTGAGGTGTTTCTTGACGATTTTGACCAATTGGAAGAAAAGACAGCCGAGATTTACGGTAAAACCGTTTCAAGTCTTGATACCCAAAACCTGGGTAACAAATACTTTAAAATCTTCGAATGGTTGGATTTATTTGATCTCAATACGGCTTTGATTATCGGTATCATGATTATTGTTGGTGGAATCAATATGATTACGGCACTTTTGGTTTTGATACTTGAGCGTACTCAAATGATAGGGGTTTTAAAAGCCTTGGGGTCTCAAAACTGGACGATTCGAAAAGTATTTTTGATGAATGCGACCTATCTTATCGGATTGGGTTTGTTTTGGGGTAATCTAATCGGTTTGGGACTTATATTTTTACAAAAACATTTTCAGTTTATTCGGTTTCCCAATCCCGAAGAATATTATGTCACGGTCATACCGGTCGATATTTCCTTTGCCAATATTTTATTGCTCAATGTTGGGGTAATGGTACTGTGTCTTCTGATGCTCTTGATACCCTCGTTCGCCATTTCAAAAATCTCTCCTGTTAAGGCAATTAAGTTCGAGTAGGTTTTGTTTGCTAGATGCTAGATGCTAGATGCTAGATGCTAGATGCTAGATGCTAGATGCTAGATGCTAGATGCTGGATGCTGGATGCTGGATGCTGGATGCTGGATTATGAATAATGGATTTCTAATAATGACGCTCTTATTTTTGCTGTTAAATCGGTGAATCCCACCTTCATTTTTACTATTAAATTCGTTCTTCATACTTTGGAATCCTACCTTTGTTCTCAATATGGAGTATGCTGATAATATTTTAGAAACCATTGGCAATACGCCCTTAGTTAAGCTCAATAGATTAACCGCAGAACTGCCTTGTTTGGTCTTGGCCAAATATGAAACGTTTAATCCAGGTAATTCAGTTAAAGACCGTATGGCGCTGCAAATGGTTGAAGATGCAGAAGCTGATGGCCGTTTAAAGCCTGGTGGTACCATTGTCGAAGGGACTTCGGGTAATACGGGAATGGGTTTGGCCTTGGCCGCAATTGTCAAAGGTTACAAGATGATATGCGTGACAACCGACAAACAATCAAAAGAGAAAGTCGATATTTTAAAGGCTGTTGGCAGTGAGGTATACGTTTGTCCGACCGACGTAGCTCCCGAAGACCCCAGAAGTTATTATTCTACTGCCAAACGTTTGGGCAAGGAAATACCCGATGCGTGGTACGTCAACCAATACGATAATCCTTCTAATGCGAAAGGTCATTACCTAAGTACAGGTCCTGAAATATGGCAACAGACCGATGGCAAGATAACCCATTTCATTGTTGGTGTGGGCACCGGTGGTACGATATCGGGTGTTGGAAAATATTTAAAAGAGCAAAATCCGAATATTAAGATTTGGGGTGTCGATACCTATGGTTCCGTGTTCAAAAAGTATCATGAAACGGGAATTTTTGATGAGAACGAAATCTATCCGTATGTGACAGAGGGTATCGGTGAGGACATCCTTCCCGAAAATGTGGATTTTGATATTATTGATGGCTTTACCAAAGTGACCGATAAAGACGCCGCAGTTTATACCCAACGGCTTTCAAAGGAAGAGGGTATGTTTTTAGGGAATTCAGCTGGGGCTGCTATTAAAGGGGTATTACAACTCAAGGAAAATTTCAGGGAAGACGATGTAGTCGTCGTGCTTTTCCATGATCATGGCAGTCGTTATGTTGGTAAGATGTACAACGATGAATGGATGCGGAAGATGGGTTACCTTTAAAGGTGAAGAATAAAGTATATTATACTACAATAGATTCTTGATAAAACTATAAGGGTTTGGAATGATAAGACTTGAGTTAAATAACCAAAGTGTTAAGGTTGATGATGGAGAGCTTGTTGGGTATGCAGTGGATGGTCATGAATTTATTCATCAAAAAGGTAGTCCCGGGTGGGGTAGTTCCGATACTGAAATGTTTCCTATCATCGGACCGGTAAATGAATCAGGTTTTCAAGTGAAAACGCCTGAAGGAAGTGCCATTCAAGACCAACACGGTCATTTAAGACAATTTTTATATGAATTGATTGATCACTCTTCAACACAAGCGGTCTATCAAAAAGCTTATCAGACCGGCACACCAATTAGAAACTCGAAATACCCCTCAAAGTCCACAGAAGAATGGTTGAACTGGCCTTACGATTTCGTTTTTGAAAAGCGATTTATCTTACATCAGAATTCTTTAGAGATTTCCTTTACTGTCTCCGGAGATTCAAGTATGCCCTTTATGCTAGGGTACCATCCAGCTTTTAAACTACATTCGTCTTCCCCAATAATTCAAGCGAATAGTCGTAGAATTACCCTAGATGAAATCTTAGCAGTAGGGAGCAGAGCTTTGGAAGTCTCGAACTGTAATGAGATCTGTTTGATTGATGACAATGAAATCATCATAAAAACCGAAGGTTTTGGGCATTTCATGTGTTGGACTGAAGTTCGAAATATGGTCTGTATCGAACCAATTACCTTTTATCCTTATGCAGTTGAACAACAACATCTTCATCAGGGATTCCAAATGCTAGATGATACTACTGTTTTTAAGGTGTGGTTACATCCAAAAGTCTAGCTATACCTCTATAAACATATGCGCAATCTTTTTCCCTTTTTGGAAGAATCTCGTAATGCACCGACCAAAATCCTCAACTTTAAACAAAAATGTTAAAAAAAGGAAGATTTTTTAACATTTACAACGGTATAATGCCTAAATTAGTGGTAATAATGATTCGAGTTCTTTTAAATGTTTAAGCGTTTTATAAAGAGGGTCGGTATAATGAATTGTATTATGCTGCTCGTGGTGGTTTCAATTATCATCGTCTCTGAAGTTCTTTTCCTCAAGGGAAAAAAAATGGATGCCATTTTTATCGCATTCTGGGCACCAACCATTTTAGGTTTTATGAATTACCTGAAATACAAGAAATAATGGATTTTATCCTGATTTATTCGATTCTTGTCGCACTGATATTTTTAGTGTGGTTGGTTTTTATCGTCAGAATGTACGATAAAATGAAGGAATAGTTACGATATCCCTCTTAACCAATTTTTAAAATCCCTGACTCGATTTCTACTCACCACCATATCCATGTTGAATCTGCTGTTCAATCTAATCTTGAGCCGGTTATTGAAATAATCTTCAACGGAATGTATTTCATTAATGGAAATGGTAACTTTTCTATTGATACGAAAGAATTGTTCTGGGTCAAGTAATTCTTCAAGGCGTTCAAGGGTGTAATCAACAATATGGTCGTTTCCCGATTTATCGACCAAATGGGTCTGGCCTTCATCAGAATAGAAGCAAATAACCTGACTCACGATAAGAATTTTCATCTTATTGTTTATTCGAATTAGAAAACGGTTCTTGTAACTTTTGGGGTGAAGAGAATCCATCATCAATCCCATTCTTGAGAGGTATTCTTCTTCTTCCGTTTTTTTTATCGACCAATATCTATTCAATGCATTTTTAATTTCATCCGTTTTGGCCGGTTTCAAGATGTAATCAATACTATTGTATTTAAAAGCGTCAATAGCGTAAGAGTCAAATGTGGTCAGAAAAATAATGGGTTTTTGAATGGTTAGGGAGTTCAACAGTTCAAAACAGGTTCCATCGCCTAAATGAATGTCCATGAAGATAATATCATAACTGGGTTGTTCACTAAAAAAAATCAAGCAGTTGGCAATACTATCAAGCTCGCCTACGATTTCATGTTGAATCCCGCTATCACGAATTACTTTTTTTAAATATGCAGAGGAGATGGGCTCATCTTCAACTATAACAATCCGCAGCGTTTTACCCATGTTTATCATTGAGCATCCTTTTTTTTGTTAAAATACTATTTATTTTAAGAACTCAATCAGGTCTTTGATGGTTGTGTAGAAGTTATTTTGAACTATGGGCAAGCACAAGTGCATCCCTTTACCCAATACAATAGAGGCTACTAAAATTATTGTGAAAGGAGTCGAAAAGTACAGGAACCATAGGCCCAAACATCAAGTTTTTAAACAATATTTTAAGTATACAAAGGAGGGTCAGTGCGTGTGAATCAACATAATATAGATCAATTCTATAGTCGAGAACGGCAGGCCACCAAAACCCAATATAGTTTTTGGGTTATACAATGTTATACCGTCGATAAAAAATGCCGAGAAAAGTGCAAAATCAAAAGTGTTTTAAGCGAGGGATAACCTATTTTTTCTTAAATACGAATGTATGATTTGATGTATAGCATGGGTATCTTTTTGAGTAGTGATGAACGAAGCAAGGTCTTCTTCAGAATTAATTTCAATGGTATTGGGTACAAAACCATAACCTAAGTATTTTCCATTTTTGATCATCACTACTGCGTTTTCGTTACTATTTCGCCCAGCTTCTTTTATGACAATGTTCTCTTGGAGATTTCGAATATGGGTTATGGCTTGAATTACCTTGTGATTATAATCCACTTTATTTTTAAGATACGTACAAGTATTCGAACAAGTTGCTTGACAAAGATATGGAGCCGTATTGTGAAGGGGGGTCAGTTGACAATATCTCGGACAAAGTTTGAATTGTTGGCAAACATCCTCTAAAAATAGTCGACATTCTGTAATGCTATTAAGCACAATGAGTGTTTTGGGAAGTTGTTTGAGAGGAGCGAAGCCCAAGTGTTGTATACCTTCTCGGCTTTCATAAGATACGATACCATAGCGCTTAAATTTGCGCTTTTGCGCCCTATTGAATTTTGGATAGTGTTTTTGAATAGCTGCTGACTCCATTAGTAGGGCAACCAGTTCACTACCCGAAAGTTCAAAATCAATATGACTTACTTCGCGACAAAGTTAGATTTCATGTTCAGATTTATCATAAAAATGACCAAGAACACGTTTTTTTAGATTTTTGGCCTTACCAACATAAATGATGTTATTACTTTGATCTAGAAAATAATAGATACCGGGTTGATGGGGAATAGTATCAATTACTTTTCTGTCTAGGTTTGGAGGCAATGTAGCTTCTTGACTTCTCGAATTTAAGAACGTCTTAATGACTGACCCTGCTTCTGGTTTTTGAAGTAACTGTTTGAAGAGTATTACTGTGGCCTTGGCGTCACCCCTAGCACGATGACGATCGGTTATGGGTATGCCTACTTCCGAACAAAGTTTGCCTAAACTATAAGATTGAAGACCGGGGACCAGTTTTCTTGACAACCGAACGGTACAGAGTTTTTTACGGATAAAATCGATACCCATTCTTCGAAATTCCTCCTTAATGACCCCGTAGTCAAAATTAACGGCATGGGCTACAAAAACACAGTCTTTGGTCATCTCAAAAATCTGTTGTGCAATTTGATGAAACGTAGGGGCATTGCGCACGGTTTCATCATCGATACCCGTCAGACCTGTTATAAAATTAGGGATGGGACATTGGGGATTTACCAAACTGGTGAATTCATCAACGATATTTTGACCGTCGAACTTAAAAATAGAAATTTCCGTGACTCTATTTCCCTTTAAGCCATTGCCCGTGGTTTCTACGTCGATGATACAGTATAATAGCACTATCCCTTACTTGCTCAATGAAAGTTAGGGATAATGAAAAAAGCCACCAAATACGTGGCTTTATAAAAAAGTGGGATTGGATTATAAAGGTACTTCCCGACTAAGTACGGTCATAATAAAATAAATCGTTACTGAAATGATTAAACAGCTGATGGCTGCCAATCTGTTGGTAGGTGTGAACTCTTTTCTAAGCTTTAATACAAGAACTTTCATTGGGGTGATTTTATACAAAGATCTCTTGAAATTGAAGTAAATGCGAGCAAACTCGATAAGGTTCCGTTATGATGGACGAGCGGCAATGGCCCATGAATTCATCGAAAACGCCTACCTATTAACGATTTAATTTGTGAGGAAACTAGGCAGATTTGCGTATTATGTTAATTCCAATAAAAGTGAAGATGGCAGTATTGACCCCATAAAAAAAGACCGCCCTCCCCCAAGTGCGGTCTTTTCAAGTGTTATTAAACAAGCTACGTCCCCAATTGAAATTCGCATGAAGAACTTGAATTCACTTGCTTAAGTGACAAACCTATAGTGGTCAAATCGCATCATTTTACGGTTTCCCATAAACTCAGGGTACTTCACAAGAGTTATTTGTAATTTGTTTACAGAGTTAAGATTAAACGATTAAAAATGTCAGATTAATCCTAAATCTTTGGCATTGGCCACCAGTTGTACGTTGTTATTTGCCTTTAGCACATCTTTCAATTTATTCAGTCGTTTTTCTATGGTACTCAAACTATTTGGTGAAATGCTATTGGTTTTAAAAGCCACAGCAATTTGTTCTTGTGTAAAACCATTGGAAAGATAAGACAATATGGAAATGTCATATTCCTTTATCTCAAAAGCCATTTTTTTGCGGGTCAATCCCTTTACTTTATCAGAAACAAAAGATTGCCCCTCAAATACGGACGCTATCGCTTTTTTGAGATCGGTCAATCCATGACGTCCTTTCAGTACATAAGCGGAAATAGCCTTTTGCTTCATAAGTTGCGTGGCCATATCAGGTTTTTCATCTACGGTACAAATAATAATCGGAGTCTGATGTCCTTGTTCCCGAATTTTATGTATAAATGCGCTACCTGAACTAAGGGTAGAAGGTCTATGGTCTTGAACAAAAGAGAGGTCTGAAATTACTAGCTCAAAAGGAGCCTCATCTTGCAATGCCCGTTGAAATTTTAAATACCCCTCATCGCAGTACTGAGTCAATGTAACTTCCTTTATCTCCAATTCATTCTGTAGCATGTTAACTATACCGTACCCGACCGTATCTAAATCTTCTACAACTAGAACTTTCTTGAACATTGCGATGATGGCTAAATGGGAATGTTGAAGGTTATTTGAGTTCCTTGTTCTTGCATGCTATCAAAATTAATTATACCCCCTACAGCTTTGATACGGCTTTCCGTATTTCTTAGGCCTAATCCATGAGGCTTTTTAGTGCTAAAGCCAATACCATTGTCTCGATAGGTAATGGTCCGATTATTATCGTTCATTTCAAATTGTAGGAGAACCAAACTCGCCTTGGCATGCTTTTTCATATTGACCAAAAGCTCCCTGATGGCGCGGTGCACGGCAATACATGTATGACTGTTCAGTCGAGGCCAGTCAGCATTAGTTAAACCCTTAACTAAAATGGTAGTTGAGGCATCTTGATAGGTATCGGTCAACAACTGTAGCTCCGCCTCAAAATGTACGCCGGTTTTGATAGGGGCGTTTTCATGCGAAATGTTTCGGGTCGTCTGGTAAATGTTATCAAGGCAGTCCAATAGTTCGCTATCTGATTTCTTTGTACTCTGAATTTGGGTCATCAGTCCGAATATATCATTGGCCAATCCATCATGCAATTCTCGACTGATGCGTTTTTCGGTATTGTACATTACCTTAAGTTTCTCCCTTTTGTGACGTTGCTTTATAAAAAAGAAGAATAAAAAACCTCCTGCCAAGGCTAGGCTACTAAAGGAAACGAAATGGATTTTTTGTTTTTCTTGTTGGGCTAACTCGGCCTCTTGTCTAGCGGTGGATGCTTCGAACTCGAGTAACTGTTGCTATTCTTGCTGGTCTTGATATTTTAGGTAGGCAATCTGTGTTTTAACCTGTAACTCCTGTTTATAGAGACTATCGGTAATGCGTATAAAACGATTCTAGTAGGCAATATTTTTTGGTGCAATTTTTAAAAGAAACTCCAATGCATCTTGCTCTAAT
>JBHJJC010000021.1:0-42926 GCA_050042945.1 Croceivirga sp. | reverse complement strand
ATAGACCCAATCCACCTACCAATCCATATTCCTCGATAATGATGGCAAATATGAAATCTGAAGTACTTTGCGATAGAAGGTTCTTCATGACACTCTTACCTGCACCTTTGCCCACCAAGCCCCCTTCTGCAACCGCCATTTTTGCGTATTCCACCTGTCTTGAAGCATCTGCAGAGGCATTTTCCGGATGTAAAAATGTTTCTATTCGATGCTTCCAAGTCAATGCCCGTTGTGAAGGAATCTTATCAGGCGCGGTAAACAATACCGTTAGAAACATCGCCGCAACCAACAATCCTGCCCCGATAATGCTGAATAGATATTTTAGGGGATACCCCCCAAGAAAACAGAGCATTATCACCAAGCATACCAGAATCGCAGCGGTTGAAAAATTCTCTGGAAGGATAAGTACAATGACCAATGCCGTCGGCATCCAAAGTGGTAGCAAACTATCCTTAAAGGTGATAACAGTGTCCTTGATTTTTGAAAGATATCTTGCCACCCAAATCATCAATACGACAGAAGCTAAAGTCGATGTTTGAAAATTGACCCCGATTACAGGAATACGAATCCATCGATTGGCCGTTGCCTCTCCAATCTGTGTTTCAACAGTCAAGGTATAGGCCAATAGCGGGATAATAATCGGCATGGCCATTAATGAAAGGCCCTTGAAGTAATGCGTCGGAATTCGATGCACGGCATAAATGATCATAAAACCTAGGAAAAGTAATACCCCATGCTTGACAAGGTGACTAATTGTAGTACCGGTGTCTTTTACATAGACCAAATTGGTACTGGCACTATAAACTGGCAAAAAGGAGAACAATGCCAACAAAGCGACTATGCCCCATATGGCCTTATCCCCTTTTACGTTTTGAAAAAGTGCCCTCATTTCGATTTATAATTTTCTGATGGCTGCTTTAAACTGATTTCCCCTGTCTTCATAATTTTCAAAGAGATCAAAACTTGCACAGGCAGGAGAAAGCAATACGGCATCACCTCTGGTCGTCATTTTGTAGGCAATCTTTACGGCCTCATCCATCGACATGGTTTCAACCATTGGCTCCACCACATTTCCAAAAGTTTGGAAGAGCTTTGAATTATCCACTCCGAGGCAAATAATGCCTTTTACCTTTTCGCGTACCATAGGCATCAACTCATTATAATCATTGCCTTTGTCCACGCCTCCGACTATCCACACAATTGGTTTTTTGATACCGTCTAAAGCATAATACGCAGCATTGACATTAGTGGCCTTAGAATCATTTATGTATTCTACATGGCTAATCGTCAATACCTTTTCCAGGCGATGTGGAACACCTTGAAAATTTTGGATGCTTTTTCGCAAGCTTTCCTTTCGAACGCCCACAAGCATTGAAGCAAGACCAGCTGCCATCGCATTTTTGACATTATGCTGTCCATCAAGGGTTAAAAAATCTGTACTCATTTTTAAGGTGTTATGTTCTATGTTAATTATTATGACAGTCTTGTTCAACCATGCCCCATATTTCAGTTCTTTGTTTAAAGAAAAAGGCACTAATTTTGATTGAACGGGATGCACTTTAAGCCAATCGGTTATCACTTCATCATCAGCATCATAAATCAAATAATCGCTATCATCTTGATTCATAGCAATTCGGAACTTTGATGCGATATAATTTTCAAAATGGTACTCATAGCGATCCAAATGGTCGGGCGTAATGTTGGTGATTATAGCAACTTTGGGTTTGAAATCCACAATTCCATCCAATTGAAAACTGCTGATTTCTAAAACGTAGTGATCAAACCCCCGTTCGACCACCATTTTGGCAAAACTATCCCCGATGTTTCCGGCACAACCAACATTAAATCCAGCCTCATTGATCAGATGATAGGTCAAACTGGTTGTTGTTGTTTTTCCGTTGGTACCTGTAATTCCTATAATTGAGGCATCAGTGTATTTTGATGCGAATTCAATCTCTGATACTACGGGAACTTCTTTTTCAACCAGCTGACGCACCAAAGGCACCGTATCAGGAATTCCAGGACTTTTCATGACCAAATCCGCATTCAGAATTTTTGATTCTGTATGCGTTTGCTCTTCCCATTCAATCTCAAAATGTTCAAGAACGTCTTTATATTTTGTTTGGATTTGCCCCTTATCGGAAACAAATACCTCAAATCTTTCCTTTTTACCCAAAATCGCCGCTCCCACACCGCTCTCACCCCCTCCAAGAATGACCAACCGTTTCATATTAGCGTATCTTCAAAGTGACGATACTCAAAATGGCGAGTAATATCCCAACAATCCAAAATCGTGTCACGATTTTACTTTCGTGGTACATTTTCTTTTGATAATGGTGATGCAAGGGAGCCATTAAAAATATTCTGCGACCCTCACCATATCTTTTCTTGGTATGCTTGAAGTAACCGACCTGCAGCATTACCGAAATGGATTCCGCAAAAAAGATTCCGCATAGCAAGGGAATCAGAAGCTCTTTACGAACCATAATGGCAATGACCGCAATCACGCCCCCTATGGTCAAACTACCCGTATCGCCCATAAATACCTGGGCCGGATAGGCATTATACCATAGAAAGCCCACCAGCGCCCCAACAAATGCCGCAATGAAAACAACCAATTCACCAACCCTAGGGATATAAAAAATATCTAAGTAATTTGAGAATTGTATATTACCCGAAACCCAAGCAAAGATGCCCAAGGTCAATACGATAATAGCGGAAGAGCCTGCTGCCAATCCGTCAATACCATCAGTGAGATTAGCACCATTCGATACCGCCGTTACGATTAGGATGACCACCGGCACAAATATCAGCCATGCATATTCGGTGACCCCTTCACCCATCCATGAGATAAAATTGGCATAATCCAATTCATTGTTCTTAAAAAAGGGAATATTGGTGCGTACTGATTTAATTTCTTGCCCATATACTTTTTCAACCTTAAAATCTTCTGTTATGGCCATCGTGTCTTTTTCTTTCATGGTCACCATGGGATGGAAGTATAAAACTGCACCAACCACAAGGCCCAAAGTAGTTTGTCCCATTACCTTAAATCGCCCTTTGAGCCCCTTTTTATCTTTTTTAAAGATTTTAATGTAATCGTCTATAAAACCAATGGCCCCCATCCAAACCATTGTCAATATGAGCAATACCACGTATATGTTTTTCAAATCACCTACCAAGAGTACGGGAATTAAAGTTGCGATGATAATAATGATACCCCCCATCGTTGGTGTTCCTGCTTTTTGCTTCTGTCCTTCAAGACCTAAATCTCTGATGGTCTCCCCGATTTGCTGTTTTTGAAGAAAAAGGATAATGCGTTTACCATAGACCATGGCAATCAACAAAGAAAGAATTATGGCAAATGCCGCCCTAAAGGTCAAAAACTGAAATAGTGATGCCCCAGGAAACTGGTATTGTTGTTCTAAATATTCAAATAAATAGTACAGCATAGTTTAGACGTTAGATTTTACCATCTAGACGTTAGATTTTTTCTTTGATGTTACACTTTATACATCCCACCTAGTTCTTCATATTTTGAAAACTTTATTTTTTTAATTCCTGCAAGGCGGTTTTCACTTCTTTATAGTCATCAAAATCACTACGAACCCCATTAATCTCTTGGTAGTTTTCATGACCCTTTCCTGCCACCAAAATAATATCATTGGCAACGGCCAACTTACAAGCTGCGCGTATGGCTTGTTTACGATTTTCAATTGCCAATACCTTTCTTGTATTCTGCGCTTCTACCCCCTTCTCCATTTCCTCAATGATTACTGATGGCTCTTCCGTTCGTGGGTTATCTGATGTAAAAATGGCTTGATTGCTCATTTCTGATGCGATATGACCCATAACCGGACGCTTCGACTTATCACGATCACCACCACACCCCACTACGGTGATGACGTTTTCATTTCCAGTCCTCAATGTATTGATTGTCATCAATACATTTTTTAATGCATCCGGTGTATGGGCATAATCAACAATTGCTGTAATTTTCTTTTTCGATATGAAATATTGAAAACGTCCGTCGACGTTTTCCAACTCGCTTAAAATCTTTAAAATCTCAATTTTTTCAAGCCCCAAAGCATCTGCTGTGGCATATATGGCCAAAAGGTTATAGGCGTTGAAATCACCAATTAATTTCGACCACAATTCATTATCGTCAATCTTCAATAATTGACCATTTAATTGTCTCTCTAAAATTTGCCCCCTGTAATCAGCATAAGTTTTAAGCGCATATGTTTTTTTGGTAGCCCTGGTATTCTGTAGCATCACCATACCATTTTTATCGTCAATGTTTGTCAGGGCGAAAGCTGTTTTTGGCAAGCGGTCAAACAATAATTTTTTAGTATCACGATAAGCTGCAAAAGTTTTGTGATAATCTAAGTGATCATGAGAAAGATTGGTAAAAATTGCACCTTCAAAATGAAGTCCTTCCGCCCTTTTTTGATCAATACCATGCGAGCTGACCTCCATAAAACAATACTCCACTCCTTCCTTACACATTAAATCTAAATGATGGTTAATGGTCAAAGAATCAGGGGTTGTCAACTTCGTGGGATGTTCTTGGTCATCGACCATAATTCGGATTGTCGAAATGAGTCCTACTTTGTACCCTGCCTTTTTAAAAAGATGATATAATAAAGTACTAATGGTCGTTTTTCCATTGGTTCCCGTGACGCCGACTAATTTCAGGTTATCGGAAGGATTATCGTAAAAGTTCGCGGCCATCACAGCAAGTGCTCTTTGGCTATCATCAACCTCAAGATACGTGATGCCATTCACCTTTACCTCGGGCATTTTTTCACATACCACTGCGTTTGCACCAGCGTTGACGGCTTTCGTGATAAACTGATGCCCGTCAGCCTGGGTTCCTGAAATGGCGATAAATACATCGTCCATATCCACTTTTCTGGAATCAAAGTGCAACGCATTGACCATGACATTGGTATCACCACTGACTGCCCGAAGACCTACCTTATACAATATGTCTTTCAATAATTTCACGAAAGCTCCAGCACTACTTTTTTAATGTTTTCCAACTTCTTACCTACTTCTACAGATTGGCTTTTCACCTTACCATTACCCCTTACCTCAACTTGAATACCCATATTTTCCAGAATGGAAATAGCGTCCATACCGCTCATTCCTTTAACATTAGGTATATTTTGATGTGCTTTACGGGCTTCAGCGTAATAGCTATTGTAGTTTTCTTCTAGTTTGTTTTGTATAGTATTCCCAGGGGCAACTTCATCAACGACTGGGGAATTGGAATATATTTTTTGCGCCAAAGACTTAAATACAGGACCGGAGACATCAGCACCATAGTATCCAACACTTTTATCCGGTTCATGAATGACGACGATACATGAATATTTAGGCTGGTCTGCCGGAAAATAGCCAACGAAGGAAGAAATGTAGGCCAATTTATCTGGAGCTTGAGCTACATAATTCTTTTGACAAGTTCCTGTTTTACCCGCCATTGAAAAACTAGAAGAATACAGGCCATTGCCTGTACCAAAGTCTTTCTCGACTACATCTTTCAACAGTTTCTGAGCCTTTTTGACGGTTTCTTGTGAACAAATGGAGGAGTTGAGCACTTCTTTATTAAAGCGCCTAATGGCCTTTCCTCCTA
This sequence comes from Croceivirga sp., assembly GCA_050042945.1. Taxonomy (GTDB): domain Bacteria; phylum Bacteroidota; class Bacteroidia; order Flavobacteriales; family Flavobacteriaceae; genus Croceivirga. Next base: position 37,288 of record JBHJJC010000021.1, on the reverse strand, counting down.
TTCTTGCCTCTTTCAAAAAACGTGGGCGTACCATTATACCGTCATTTGCAACAGCATTGTAAAACGCCAAGGTCTGAATTGGGGTCATCGCCACTTCGTACCCATGAGACATCCATGCCAATGAAATGCCTGACCAACCCTCATCACCCGGATACCGTATTACGGGCTGACCTTCACCCACAATGGGCAATTGTAAATCTTCATGAAGTCCCATATTCATCAATCGATCGACAAATCGCTCTGGGCGCTCTTTATAATTTTCATGTATAATTTTGGCGAATGCCGTATTTGAAGAAAGAGCAAATGCCTCCGCAACCGAAACCTCTCCATAACCGCCCCATTTAGAATCTTTAACCGTTCGGTCATATATACGCCACCTGCCTTTTTCGGTATCCACAACCGTGCTGGTATCGACAACTTTGTCTTCAAGTGCAGCAACCAAGCTCATCAGCTTAAATGTTGAACCGGGCTCGTGGGATTCCCCAACTGCATAGTTCAACTTTTCGTAATACTTACCTTCTTCGGTTCGACCCAAATTGGAAATCGCCTTAATTTCTCCGGTCTCGGTTTCCATAACCACTACACAACCATGATCTGCCTTATATTTTTCCAGCTGGCCCAACAGGGCATGGTGGGCAATATCTTGAATATTGGTATTGATGGTCGTTACAATATCTTGACCATCCTTTGGTTCAATGATATTGTCAAAGCCAACGGGTTTCCATCGGCTACCAGCACTTTTCTGTTTTAACCGTTTCCCCTCCTGACCCCTTAAAAATGTTTTTCCGAAAGCCCCATCAAGTCCTACACGGGTATAATATCCTTTATCATCAACTCGCTCATAACCAATACTACGCGCAGCCATTTTACCCATCGGATATTCCCTAACTACCTTATGATGCTCTATAAAACCTCCTTTATTGGGACCCAATCTAAACATGGGAAAAGTTCGCATACGGGCATACTCCAAATAGGAAACGTTACGGGCAATGAGCTTGTAGCCGTTTTTGTTTGCCCTGGCCTTGCGCAATACTTGACGGTAGTGCGAAGAAGGTTTATGGAACAGTTTACCCAAAGAATCACAGAGGGGGCCCAAATGCTCTTCCCAGACTTTAGGCTTTACCGTATTGGCGTCAAAGCGAATTTCATATTTCGCTACGGATGCGGCCAAGAGACTACCATCGTCGGCGTATATGTTTCCTCGACTAGGTTCAATCGTGAACATTTTTTCGGTCTTTTGAACCGCTTTGGCCTTATATTTACTACCCTTGACCATTTGAATATCGACCAGTTTAACCACCACGGCAATGGCAAATACCACAAGAACCCCAGCAACGAGGTACAGTCGATTCATGATATTTTTATCGCTGATAGGCATTATTCTTCTGTCTTTACTCGAATTTTTTGAGGGGGCATTGCTGCAGGCTTTAAACCATTATCAACTACTTGTTGGCGTAGTGTTGATTCCAACCGTATTTGCTGCAGCTCTTGTCGTTTCGCTACAAACTCACTGCGAAGTGCACGCACTTCTTCGGTAAGGGCGGCAATCTCAATGAACTTTTGATCGGCCCGGTGACTGCTCGATATCATCAAGGTGGCCAAGAAAGAAGCAAAAAAGAGAAAGAGCCAGTTTTTAGGAGCATCACCACTCACTAAAAACTTACCCTTGAGTATATCCAAAACACCTTTTTTCATTTTCCATTCTTATTTGTCCGCCAATTAGCATTGACGTTCTGTTTTCTGATGATTCAAGGACATCAGGCCCAAAATACGCTCGGCTATTCTGAGCTTTGCGCTTCGCGCACGATTATTTTTTGCTACTTCTTCTGTTGACGGAACGATTAATGACGTCACTTTTTTAAGGGGTACATCAATGTTTCCATAAAAATCTTTCTCGGCCTGACCCTTAAATTTTCCATCCCTAATAAATCTTTTGACCAATCGATCTTCTAGGGAGTGGTAACTAATAACGCTCAAGCGACCACCGATTCTTAGTACTTCGGGAACTTGACTCAAAAATTCTTTGAGCACTGCCATTTCTTCGTTGACTTCGATTCGAATGGCTTGATACACCTGCGCCAAAAGACGGTTTTCCTTCCCTTTTTGTAAAAATTTTGTTATTGCCCGTTTTAAATCGGCAGTGGTAGATAATTGCCCTACCTGTCTAGCAACGACAATGGCATTGGCTATGCCCCGGGCACTTCTAAGTTCACCATACTCTCGAAAGACACCGGTCAGATTATCTAAAGAGTAGGTATTCACCAATTCAAATGCACTTTTTTTCATTTGTTGGTTCATACGCATATCAAGCTTTGCCTCAAACCTTGTTGAAAAACCACGTTCAGCTGTATCGAACTGATGTGACGACACACCAAAATCAGCAAGTATTCCATCAACCTTCAGAATGCCATAGAACTTTAAAAATCGCTTTAGAAACCTAAAGTTTTCATTGATTAATTGAAACCTTTCATCTTCAATTGCATTTGCCAAGGCATCTTCGTCTTGGTCAAAAGCAACCAATCGTCCATTTGCACCCAATCTTTTCAATATTTCTTTGGAATGCCCACCTCCGCCGAATGTGACATCAACATAAATTCCATCTTCTTTGATATCGAGTCCATCAACCGACTCCACCAACAACCCCGGTCTATGATAAGGACCCTGCCCCTTCCTTGAAAATCTCTTCAGAGAACGCATCGTAATCTTCATCAGTCATTCCCGCAATATTCTCTTCATATCGCTTCTTGTCCCAAATCTCAATCATGTTGTCGGCCGCGTTCAAGACTACTTCTTTCTCAATACCGGCAAAACCAATTAAACTTTTGGGAATCTGCATCCTACCTGTGTTCTTATCGATGGTCACATCATCTTTTAATCCTGAGGTGAACCTTCGTAACCACTGACGGTATTTCTTCCCCTTGTTGGGGTGCGACGTCACTTTTTTCATCAATTCATCAAACTTGACACTAGGATACAGTTCAAGACAATCTTCATCCATCGATCGTTTGATTACAAAATCGTCATCCATATAAGAAAACAACTTGTTTTTCAACGAAGCAGGAAGAACGATGCGCCCTTTGGCATCGGCCTTGCAATCATGTTGTCCGACGATTGATGTCACCTCTATTAAACTATCAATGCTAATATTAACCCAAATATAGATAAATTATTTCCCTGAAAACCCCAAAAATCCACTTTGTTAATAATTTTTCCACTTTTCTCCACTCTAAAAATCACTTTCTATCACTTTAAACCACCGTGCATTCAAAAAATGTTGTGTTTTATATTGCCTATATTTGCCGCTGATGACGAACCAACTTAGATGGAAGACGAAATCATTATCGACGGTAAATACCGTTACATTGAAATCGGGGAAGGAACGCCTATAATTATACTTCATGGACTTATGGGCGGTCTAAGTAATTTTCAAGGCGTTACCGATTTTTTTCCTGTAAAAGGATATCGTGTTCTCGTTCCAGAATTACCCATTTATGATATGCCCATGCTAAAAACTACGGTAAAGAATTTTGCCAAGTTTTTAGCTGATTTTATTGAATTCAAAAAGTTGGACAAGGTTATTTTATTGGGAAATTCACTTGGGGGACACATTGGACTGCTTCATACGAAATTGTTTCCTGAAAAAGTGAAGGCTCTGGTCATTACAGGAAGTTCAGGACTTTATGAGAATGCCATGGGAGATGGTTACCCGAAACGGGGAGATTATGACTTCATCAAAAAGAAGGCTGAAGATGTATTCTACGACCCAAAAGTGGCCACTAAGGAAATTGTTGATGAAGTATTTGCCACGGTGAATGACCGCATGAAACTGGTGAAGACCCTGGCCATCGCCAAAAGTGCGATTCGCCACAATATGTCAAAAGACCTTCCCAATATGACCACACCCACTTGCATCATTTGGGGGAAACAAGATAACGTGACCCCCCCAAACGTTGCAGAAGAATTTCATGAACTTTTACCGGATTCAGACTTATTCTGGATTGATAAATGTGGTCATGCTCCAAAGATGGAGCACCCAATCGAGTTTAATCGTATTTTGGATTCTTGGCTTGAAAAGCGGGAATTTTAAATCCGGTGCGAAAAATTAAGTATTGGATTTTAGACAATTGATTGCCCAATAAAATTCAAAAATCCCATATCGGTCCAATATGAAAATTACTTCTGCTGAGTTTGTGATGAGCAATTCTGATGTGGCCAAATGCCCAAAAGACCCCCTACCTGAATATGCATTTATTGGTCGATCCAATGTAGGTAAGTCATCGTTGATCAATATGCTGGTCAATGACAAGAACCTCGCAAAGACCTCGGGACGCCCTGGAAAAACACAACTGATCAATCATTTCAAAATCAACAATAATTGGTTTTTGGTCGATTTACCCGGTTATGGCTATGCACGGGTATCTAAAAAAGACAAAAAGACCTTTCAAAAATATATTACCCAGTATTTTCTAAAACGCAAGCAATTGGTCTGTGCATTTGTTCTCGTTGATATTAGACATGAACCGCAGCCCATTGATCTTGAATTTATGGAGTGGCTCGGTACGCATGGACTGCCCTTTGCCATTATTTTTACCAAGGCTGACAAGCTGAAGCCTGGTGCAGTTCAAAACTACACCAACAAATATCTTACAACACTGTTGGAAGGGGCCTGGCAAGAAACCCCACCCCATTTTATAACCTCATCAGCCAAACATCTCGGTAAAGAAGCACTTTTGGACTACATCAATCAAATTAATTCTAGCCTTGGTACAAAACCAGGAATCTAACAATACCCTTGCCCCTTACCTAAGTCTTAAAAGCATCTTAAAAACCTCGTATTTACATTTTCTAATTTATATATTTGTATATACAATAATTGTCTATACATATTTTAATCATGAAAACAGTTTTACATAAAGCCAACACCAGGGGTTTTGCTGATCATGGCTGGTTAAAAAGCCACCATACTTTCAGTTTTGCGGGGTATCAAAACCCTGAACGCAATCATTTTGGGGTATTAAGGGTTCTTAACGACGACCAAGTCTCTCAAGCAAGTGGTTTTGGCACCCACCCCCATGACAATATGGAAATTATATCGATTCCTCTTGAAGGAGATCTTGAACATAAAGATAGCATGGGCAATACCACTGTCATTCGTCAAGGCGATGTGCAGGTCATGAGTGCCGGAACAGGAATCCATCATAGTGAGTACAACAAAAATGCGGATAAACCTGTAAAGTTTCTTCAGATTTGGGTATTTCCAAACAAACGCAATGTTGAACCTAGATATGACCTAATCTCCATTCGTGATATTGAAAAGGAAAATACCTTTTACCAAGTGCTCTCCCCCAACACCAATGATGACGGGGTATGGATCTATCAAGAGGCATGGTATCATTAGGGTAGATTTCAAGCGGGCAGCACCGACACCTATAAAATAAAGAAAGACGGTAATGGTGTCTATGCCTTTGTTTTGCAAGGAGAAGTCGAAATCAATGGGCAATCACTATCAAAAAGGGATGGTTTTGGTATTTGGGAAACCGATACTTTCGAATTCAAGTCAAATTCAGCTAGTAAGGTCTTGTTAATGGACGTACCCATGCAATTACCGAGAATCGGCAGATAAAACCATAGGTTCGAGCGCAGTTGAGTGCTTTAGCAATCATTAATATGTAAACACCGACTGTGCTCGATACAAGATGATATTGACTAGACGCGCTCCCCCACTATTTGAATCAGATGATGTACCGATGTAATTTGGTTTAATTCTTTGGTGGATACCAAGACCTCCAAGCCATTTTCTCCGGTAATCAGCACAATAGGAAACGTAAACTTGTATCCAAACTTGCTTTTATAGGTAGCTGTAAATTCGTCTTTATGTAAAAAAATCATCTCTTGCGTATGTGTTTTACGAAACCGTTTCCAACGTTTGTCTTCTAAAAAAAACCCATATGTTAATTCGCAGAGATGGCACTCATAGGTATTCGGACTGAACAACTTATGTATACTATCTATAAAACTATTGCGCCTGCCTGAATTGGCGTTATACACAAAAAGTAATTTTTGGGTCTTATCCATTACCTTTAAAATACAGTTGATTATTGTAACATTTTCCCATTTATCTAATCGTGCCCTGACCAAAACGTACACGAAACTTAAAAAACAGCTTCGCCACTATTCTCCCTCTTATGCTCATCACTTTGTATATCTCCGAATAAACCAGTGTAATCAAGAATCTCAAAACGAAAAATTACGTCTGAAATGAATCAGCTTAAAGACTACTTTCAAATTTCTGGGCTCGCTGTGTCGGTTCAAAAAGAGAATTCGGTACTTTATGAAGATTATATGGGCCATGCCAATGTGGAGCAAAAACTTTAACGGACTAATATTTTGTCTCAAACCATGAGGCATTACAGGTTCAAATAAAAGCCTATTTTAATTCTAATCTTTCTGCAAAATATTCGCAGAAATCCTTCATGGTCGCCGTCATTTTTTCGTCTTGGGTTGCCTTCATAAAGGTATCGGACAAAGTGACCAACGTCTGATGAAAGAAGAGTTTCATCTCCTCGACAGGCATGTCTTTGGTCCACAAATCAATTTTAAGGGATTCTTTGTTCTTACTGTCCCAAACCGAAAGTAGCATTGCTTTTGCTTCTTCGTTTTCAATACCACCGTCTTCGGCTGACCAAGTCAACTCTTCAGGAACACGGTTATCGTCCAGTCAAACCTTTAATTTAATTTCAGAAGTATGCGTTACCGCCATTACTTTTTTGGTTTATAGTTTGATTTTTTAAAAATATCTTCAGCATTGATATCAAGGAGTTCAGTTATGGTCACCTCGGTATTTTTTTCCATGAATGCACGAACGATTTGCCAACCTATGTAGCGACCCAACCTTCCAGGCGATTCGCTATCATGTTCTTATTGAATCTTAGAAAACGGTGCAGGGTCTAAAAACCGTCGGTCCAACTCAGAATCTGTACTGTACAATAGCTCTTGTTCAATAAAATAACGCCAAATCTGTTCCTCATTTTCTTCGGCCCATGTTATCTCTTCCTCAATATAGTTCATTTTTTGGGCATCTGAGGCACGAGGTATGAGCAGGTCTTTCAAATAGATTTCCTTGCCATAGTGAATCATTCTACTGAGAAAGGTTCTATTTCTTGGAAAACGATTTAATTTTTTGGCGAAGGCACTCACCACATCAGAGGTTAAATACGCTTTATCAAGGCCTTGTGCTATATATCTTGAAATACTGCGATAAAAATGATGGTCTTTCCCTAAATAATTGTCTAGCCCTAAAAGCAATAAAGAATCTGATAAGACCACGCGATTGTCATATTGCACTTCAGAAGTCAATGTAATCACCTTAGGAACCCTATATTTTGGGAAGTAATATGTTATGTGTTGAAAAAGTGAATGCAAAGCCTCCTCTTCTTCCCTAAAATCGCCGAACGTTTTCTGAACCTCTGATAATAATTCTTGTTGAATGGTATCGTTCAGTTTGGCCATCCATACAGAATCAGAATACTGTTTTGGAAATAAATAGGGATATCTTGATTTGAGATAAGGAATATCTTCGGATGAGGCCTGCGCAAATTGTCGATCGAACCGTTCTATAGGCAAGTCAACCGGAATTCGGGCGATTTCCTGCTCACGACCGCTGTCAGAATGACAAGAAATTATAAAAATTAGAAAGACTGAGGAAAAGTATTTCAAAGCCCACTTCATTTTTCGTACCCTAGGTTTTAAATTTACAAGGTGCAAAGGTAAATTTTACAACATAAATACAGTAACATGCAAACAGAAAAGGTTATTGGGCTTATAGTAGATTGGCTCAAAGCATATGCCACTAAGGCAAATGTCAAAGGTTTTGTTATTGGGGTATCAGGAGGAATTGATTCTGCGGTTACGTCGACGCTCTGTGCCAAAACAGGCCTCGAATTGCTATGTGTTGAGATGCCCATTCACCAAGGTGAAAACCAGGTGACCCGAGCCGACCATCATATTAACTGGCTTATGGACAACTTTCAAAATGTAAAACGACAACCCGTAAATCTTACCCCTGTATTTGATAGTTTGGTCGCGGCACTACCAAAGGTCGAAAACGAACAGGAACGTTTCATGTCTCTGGCCAATACCCGTGCCCGACTTCGAATGACCACCCTTTATTATTTCGCTGCCTTAAAAGGATATCTCGTTGCGGGTACAGGCAACAAAGTAGAGGATTTTGGAATAGGATTTTATACCAAATATGGGGATGGCGGGGTTGACCTTAGCCCTATCGCCGACCTTTTAAAAACTGAAGTGTACCAAATCGGAAGAGTTCTTGGAGTAAATCAAAATATCATGGAGGCAGCGCCCACTGATGGCCTTTGGGGGGATAGTAGAACTGATGAAGATCAAATTGGAGCAAGCTACCCCGAACTGGAATGGGCCATGAAAATGGATGAACTCGGAAAAACAGAAGACAACTTTTCTGATAGAGAAAAAGAAGTCTTCAAAATCTACAAACGATTTAATTCCGCCAATAAACATAAGATGATTCCTATACCTATTTGTGAAATACCTGATTCCTTAAAAACTGCATCTTGACCCTTATTTTTGTTTTTAAAACGAATAAAACCCCAAAAATTCTGTGGTTTTCCTGAAAATTGTGAGTTTTGTATGGCTATTTTATTAACTTGCCTTTCATAATTTGTAGGCAATAGATTACCAAAAAAAGAATATAAACCCGATAACTAAAATAAACGACACTAACATGATAAGTCTCTTAATTGCGGACAGCCATCCTATAGTCCGCTTAGGCATTAAGCAAGTATTGGCCTCCGTGTCAAACATAGAAGTAATTGCAGACGTCGCTTCTACCTCAGAACTCTTTTCTACTTTGGAAAAAATATCACCCGACGTTGTAATGTTGGAAATGGATATTCCCGAAATCAACGGTATTGCCACACTTCGAAAAATAAAACAAAATTTTCCCAACACCAAAGTATTGATGTACAGTGGGCAATCAGAAGACGTATATGCGCTCAGTACCATTAGGGCAGGAGCATTTGGTTATCTTTCAAAAACAGCGGAGGTCGACTATATCATTTCGGCGATAAAGAAAGTAGCCGAAGGTAATATGTTCATCACCAACGAACTGGCACAAAGATTGGCATTTGATGAGGGCACACAGAAGCCAAGGAGATTCTTTAGAAAACTGTCGACAAGAGAAGTAGAAGTTTTAAAACTTCTTGCTAGTGGTAAACGCAATAAAGAAGTTGCAGAAGGATTGAACCTTAATGAAAAAACAGTTAGCACCTATAAAGCAAGGTTAATGCGCAAACTGAACGTTGACAATTTAGTTGATCTTCTACAGCAAGCCAAAGCATTGGAATTGTATTAAACTTTTCTCTATAACATTGAGATATAACCCCGGTTTTTCTGGGGTTTTCCTTTTTAAGACAGTACGCGATTCAGTTTTTCATTAAGTAATTTATTTAATTGCAGATAGTTCATAATCTCTTCTAAAATCTCCGGATTATGTTCATTGGAATTTTCAGTATTCTTTTGCAATAGCGCTATTCTGCTCTTAATAAGATTACACCTCAAGGTAAGGATGGTTTCACTGACCAACTGCGAAATACCATATGCCTTCGACTTTGGATAAATATCCTTCCTCTCCCAGTTATGCAAGCTATACTTTTCTTCTTCCATTAAAATAGAAGAGACCTCATTACCGATTTCTTGATCTAGCCCTGCAATAAATGTATTCACAGCGAAATCACTTTCTTCATTCAGTTTTTGGACCAAATCATGATATACTATTCGGAAATGCGTGTTGGACAACTCGATTTCATCTTCTTGTAAGTCGAGGTAAACCTTTTCATACACCTTTGCTTCAATCGTTTCTGGAGCCAAAACCAACTTACCCTCTTCGTCTTCCTTTAAGACCAAATCTTCAAACTCTTGTTTTTGATTCCCATAAAGAAGTAAGATTTCGATGATTTTTCGTTCCAGTTCCTTTTGAACATCAACCCGTTCAATAGGAGGGTCGTTCTTAATTACTTCAAAGGATTTCTGTTCTTGCTTGGCCTTTTTAACCGCATCTGAAACCCCTTTTTTATTAATTTGGGCCAACGTATTGTACAAAACCTCTTCTGAGAGTTGCATCATCTTGGCACATTCTTGAATATAAATTTCCTGTTTAATCCGATCAGGGATTTTGGCAATCGAATTCACAATGTCACGAACCGTATCTGCCCTTCTTATAGGGTCATTGGCGGCTTCTTTTGCCAAAAGTGATGTTTTGAATTGAATGAAGTCTTTGGCATTTTCCTGTAAATACAAGATTACATCTTCATAGGCATTGTTCTTGGCAAAACTATCAGGATCTTCACCTTCAGGAAAAGTACAGACTTTAACGTTCATACCTTGCTCCAGAATCAAATCTATTCCCCTTAACGAAGCGCGCAGACCAGCTGCGTCTCCATCAAAAAGCACGGTTATGTTTTTGGTCAACCGATTGATTAACCGAATCTGTTCAGGGGTCAGGGCCGTACCACTTGATGCAACGACATTTTCAATACCACGCTGGTGCATCTGAATTACATCGGTATAGCCTTCCACCAGGTAACAATTGTCTTCTTTGGCAATAGATTGTTTAGCGTAATAAATACCATACAGCACCTTACTCTTGTGGTAGATGTCACTTTCAGGGGAATTGAGGTATTTTGCCGCTTTCTTGTCATTGATCAATATTCGACCCCCGAAACCCAAAACCCTTCCGCTCATAGAATGAATGGGAAACAATACCCGCCCCTTAAACCGATCAAAAGTTCTATTCGCGCCTTCGGCCTGTTCTTTTACGATGGTTAAGCCTGTCTTCTCTAAAAATTCCAATTGATAGCCATCACCTAAAGCAGTTTTGGTAAAGGCTTCCCATTCATCAAGGGCATACCCCAAACCAAACTTCTTAATCGTCTCATCAGTAAAACCCCGTTCTTTAAAATAACTAAGACCAATCGCCTTTCCTTTTTCAACCTCCCATAAGGTTTTTACAAAATAGTTTCGGGCATATTCAGAAACCAGGTACATGCTCTCGCGTTCATTGGCCTGTTCTTTCTGTTCATCAGTCTGCTCAGTCTCCTCGATTTCTATATTGTATTTCTTGGCCAGATAACGAATGGCTTCCGGATAACTAAAATGTTCGTGCTCCATAAGAAATGCCACGACATTACCACCTTTTCCACTACTAAAATCCTTCCAAATCTGTTTTACAGGACTTACCATGAAACTAGGTGTTCGTTCGTCAGAGAACGGACTCAATCCCTTGAAGTTGGAACCTGATTTTTTTAACTGAACGAAATCACCAATAACCTCTTCAACACGTGCAGTTTCATATACTTGATCTATGGTCGTTTTGGAAATCATTGATAGTGAGTTTCGATTTGCGCTTCTTCTTGCGTATGATAAAAAAGGTAAATTTTAACTTTGTGAAAGGTAAAAAAGTATATCGAAATATGATTCTTTTCTTAGGAACACGATCGGGAAAAAAGTTGGAAAGAAGACTTGAAGGGGTTTCATGTTCATATTGTTGACAGTTTGGCACATTGACCCATATTTTCCAACCCCATTATTTTCATGTGTTTTGGCTGCCCATATTTAAAATAGGAACATCCCGCTATGCGGAATGTTCCCATTGTAAAAAGGTTTATTATGAACAAGAGTTCACCCTTGAAATAAAAAGAGGCATTACAAGGAGAGGCTAATCCAAATCGAATCGCATACCCAATGAAACATTTCGCTGTTCAACCACTGCATTTCTAAAAATCGGGTTGAGGTCATATTTAGCATATAACAGGTTTTTTCCAAAACCCAGATATGCACTGAGACCATAAATTAAATTACTGGTATTATAACCACGCTTCAACTTATCTTTTAAGTCTTCACCGTTTCGGGTATACTTCAATTTTTGACGCGTTCCGATGTTGAAACCACCATAGCCGCCGATACCCATACGGAATTGTTTTCTGATGGAATACCTTATTTTCTCTTCGGATTGGTACCTCTTTGATGGACCAAACTCAAGATGAATCGGAAAAACCAGGTTATCCATTCGCAATTTAGATTTATCGAGTTCAACATCAAACTCTTGAAGCTCAGTCTGGTCACCATTCTGAACAAAATATTGGTTATTGTCAGGTTTTAACCCATTGAATTGAAATGAAAGTCCATAATTTAATCGAAGCCAATTTGAATTTTTAAATACCCGTGTTCTCCACTGCAGACCCATTTCAAAAAAACGGCTCCCTCCAATTTTATAGGGAGAATCGTCGAGGGACTGACCTTCTATAATGGCATTGTTAAAGCCAATGGCGACCACAAAATCAGAATACGTTCTGCGATCAAACTTTACGGGTCTTTCCCAATTTTTATTATTAAAACGTATGCCCAAAATTCGATACTCTTTATCATTATCGTCAGTAAAATCTATGATTAAACTGTTCTTGTCATCTAGTATTGAATTTTCGATATCACCTTCATTTCTTTTAAGAAACTCAATTCTATTATCAATTATGGCCAACTGATTTTCAATATTCAAAGCTATCTTTCGCGCGGCCTCTTCTTTTAGTATTTGGGCTTCTTTCTCAGTAATCAGACCGCTTTTAAGTCTTTCGTTCACCGCCTTTACTTCATCCTTTAAACGTTGCTTTTCCTTTTTGGTCACAACTTCTTTTTGCTGCTCTAACTGCCTCACTTTCTCTAATGTTCTGGTTTCTTGTGCATATCCGTTAAAGGGTATGGAAACGAACCATAATAATAGTGCGGTAAAGATGATTTTTTTCATGATGATTTGATTTTTGACCGTCCTTTGCCGGCCCTCATTTTGAGGGCACGATCAAAGGTTGGTCCGATTGATGAATAGGGTTATTTAATTATTACGATCGGCGACGGCCGTACGCAGTTTAAAAAAGCCTTCCTTTAGTTTAAGGAATAATGGGTTCTGTTGATCGTTGTACAACTCTTGTTCTACTTCGTTCAATAAGGCCATAGCGTCTATCCTTCCATTTTCTTCAAAGGCTTTTTGGGCTAGGATTTCTCTTTGGGCCGCCATCAGCAAAGAATCGATTTCTTCATCTGAAACGGTAATGGAATTATTCTGCATACTATTGACTTTGGCCCATACCTCTTCTACCTTATTGGCAATAACCAAATCAGTTACCTCTTTTGTATCTTTTAAGATAACTTCTTCTTTGGATATACTGGTTTCGGTTAGCTTAATATCATTATTCTCAACTATGCTGGATTCTTTGTTTTTTTCCTGCTCAGCTATCATTTCTTGGTCCCATTCCACTTTGGGCCGTTCTATTAACACGTCAATATCGTCATGCTCAACATCTCTTAAAGTTTCCTTTTTATTCCTTTCTTGTTGAACTACAATAGTCTCATTCGGAGTTTCGAAATTGTCTTTAGTACTAAAAAAACCTACCGACAATAGTATGAATCCCATTATACCGGCCGCTATGGCCCACCAATTTATTTTTCTCTTGCGCGATGAAACCTCATTATTTTTCAACTCTTGAGAAATCTTTCTCCACGCATTTGAAGATGGGGTGATTTCCCGGTTCTGAAGCTTGTTTTTGATATGTTCTTCCAATCGATCCATTTACTTTCTACTTTTGGGTTTTATAGTTCGAGAGCCCCTTCAATCTTAAATTTTCTTGTAAAAGTTTACGTGCTTTAAACAGTTGTGATTTGGATGTTCCTTCAGAAATACCCAACAACTCTGCTATTTCGTTATGTTTATAGCCCTCTACGGCGTATAGCACAAAAACCATCTTATATCCTTCGGGCAAAGTATCGATCAAAGCCTGAATATGTTCAGCGTCCATAGATGTAGTTTCTGCAACCATCTGCACTTGGTGGGCATTTAAAACTTCATCATCATAAACCACAAATTGACGCTTTCTTAGGTAAGAGATACTTTCTCGAACCATAATTCGACGAATCCATCCTTCAAAACTTCCCTTATGTTCGAATGAGTGCAATCCTTTAAAAACCTTTACGAAGCCATTCACCATAACATCCTCAGCATAATGCAAGTCTCTGATATATTGCCTGCAAACACCCAACATCTTCGTGGCAAATTTGTCATAAATGGTCTGCTGGGCTTGGTGATTGCCCCCAACCGCTCGCTTGACCAATTGCTTTTCATTACTGTAGAATGATATGACTTTCAAAGGTTCTCGTTTTATCTTCTATGATAATAGACGAAAGTAATTTAAAAAGGGTTGCCCGTTGTGGTAAAAAAGTTAGGGGTTAAGGGTTAAGGGTTAAGGGTTAAGGGGAAAAAACTCTTTTAACTTTTAACTTTTAACTTTTAACAAACCTATTTCTTTCTATCAACCACATAGTTGACCATTAAGGTCAAGGCAGATTTATAATCAGAATTGGGGTAATCATTCAGAATATCCAAAGCTTCGTCTTTGAACTGCATCATTTTTGAAACCGCGTACTCGAGACCTCCCATATTTTTTACATATGCAATGACTTCTTTGACCCGTTTTTTATTCTTGTTATGGTTTTTTATGGAGTTGATTAACCACTTCCTTTTTGAGGAATCGCTTTGGTTAAGTGCATGAATTAAAGGAAGTGTCATTTTTTGTTCTTTGATATCGATACCTGTGGGCTTACCAATTCGTTCCGTTCCGTAATCAAACAAATCATCCTTGATCTGAAAAGCCATTCCGCAAAGTTCTCCGAATCTCCTAAAGGTTTCTACCTCCTCCGAATCCGGTCTTACCGAGGCAGCACCCATACTACAACACGAGGCAATCAATCGTGCTGTTTTCTGTTTTATGATATCGTAGTAGACCTCTTCGGTAATGTCCAATAGGCGCGCCTTCTCTATTTGCAAAAGTTCGCCTTCGCTCATGGCTCGCACAGATTTTGATATGATATGTAATAAATCATAGTCTTCTTTCTCTAAAGCGGTCAATAAACCTTTTGAGAAAAGATAGTCGCCAACCAAAACGGCAATTTTATTTTTCCAAAGGGCATTAATGGAAAAAAAACCACGACGTATGTAACTCTCATCAACAACATCGTCGTGTACCAAGCTTGCCGTATGGATTAACTCAATAATAGAGGCCCCTGTATAGGTACGTTCTTCTACCTCGCCATCATTGAGTATTTTGGCAGTTAAAAAGACGAACATAGGTCGCATTTGCTTCCCTTTTCGGTTGACAATATAATAGGTGATACGATTGAGTAATGCTACTTTTGAAGACATCGAGTTACGGAACTTCTCTTCGAAGAGTTCCATTTCTTTTTCAATAGGTTCCCGTATTTGTGCTGCCACTTTCATGCGATGTTCAAAGATACTCGCAGAAAGTGAAATCTCATTGCAAAAGGGCTTGATTTAGGTTTTATTTGCCAACTGTCCACAGGCTGCGTCAATATCCTTACCTCGAGACCTTCTGACCGTTACGGTAATATTATTTCGTTGTAAAGCGTCTACATAACGTTGCACTGCTTCTTCCGAAGCCTGAGTAAAGGCACCGTCATCAATTGGATTATATTCGATAAGGTTTACTTTAGATGGTGCAAATCGACAAAACCTAACCAACGCATCCACATCTTTTTGGGTATCGTTAATACCACTCCAAACAACGTATTCATACGTTATTCTTTTTTTCGTTTTCTGGTACCAATATTCAAGGGATTCCCTCAAATTACTCAAAGTAAAGGTCGCATTGAAGGGCATTATCGATGTTCTTACGTCATCAATAGCTGAGTGTAGCGAAACCGCCAAATTAAATTTAACATTTTCATCGGCCATCTTCTTTATCATTTTGGGTACTCCAGAGGTTGAAACGGTAATTCTTTTAGGGGACATGCCCAATCCTTCTAGAGACGTAATTTTGTCGATTGCCTTTAATACATTATTGTAGTTCATCAAGGGTTCGCCCATACCCATAAAAACAATATTGCTCAGGGGACGGTCAAAATAAAGACGACTTTGGTTATCAATTGCGACGACTTGATCATAGATCTCATCTGGATGTAAATTTCGCATGCGCTTTAAACGTGCAGTTGCACAGAACTTACAATCTAAGCTGCAACCCACTTGACTCGAGACGCAGGCCGTAGTTCGCTTTTCGGTTGGAATCAATACAGACTCAACAATGAAACCGTCATGCAATTTGACGGCATTTTTGATAGTACCATCATTACTCCGTTGCATTTGGTCAACCCTGATATGATTGATAACAAAGCTGTTTTCCAGCATCTCCCTGGTATTTTTAGAGAGATTCGTCATACCATCAAATGTATGTGCCGACTTCTGCCAAAGCCATTCATATACTTGGTTACCACGAAAGGCTTTATCACCATTGGCAACAAAAAAATCCCGAAGCTGTTCTTTTGTCAAAGCCCGTATGTCTTTTTTGGCCGTTACCATACTGTAAAGTTAGGAAAGAAAAAATCCCGATGATGCATCGGGATTAAAAGCATCCACATCACTGTGGAACGCTTCATTATATCACCTTTTAAATAATCAACATCGCATCACCGTAAGAGTAAAAACGATACTGTTCTAAAATGGCCTGTTTATATGATTTTTTCATTAAGTCATGCCCCATGAACGCTGAAATCATCATTAGCAATGTCGATTTCGGCAAGTGAAAGTTTGTAATCATCGAATCTGCGATACTAAAATCATATGGTGGAAAAATGAACTTATTCGTCCAACCTTCAAATGTGTTTAGGGTATGATCTGAAGATACCGCACTTTCAAGTCCTCGCATAACAGTGGTACCTACGGCGCAGACCTTTTTTTTATTCGCTTTTGCGTTATTGACTATCTCGGTAGCCCTTTCATCGATGACCAACTCCTCGCTATCCATTTTATGTTTGGATAGATCTTCAACCTCAACCGGATTAAATGTTCCCAAACCTACATGTAGGGTCACTTCTGCAAAATCAATTCCCTTTATTTCCAGACGTTTCAACAAGTGCTTTGAGAAATGAAGACCTGCTGTAGGTGCTGCCACAGCCCCCTCGTGTTTGGCATAAATAGTTTGATAGCGGTCTTCATCTTCTGGGGTCACCTCACGTTTAATGTATTTAGGAAGGGGTGTTTCGCCCAACTCCCGCAATTTTCTTCGAAAATCTTGGTACGACCCATCATATAAAAAACGTAAAGTTCTACCCCTCGAGGTGGTGTTATCAATGACCTCTGCCACCAAACTTTCATCTTCTCCAAAATATAATTTATTACCTATACGAATCTTTCGAGCAGGATCGACCAAAACATCCCAAAGGCGTTGTTCATCATTTAATTCCCGTAATAGGAAAACTTCGATTCGAGCCCCGGTCTTCTCTTTATTACCATACAATCGCGCAGGAAAGACTTTGGTATTGTTCAAAACCATGACATCGCCCTCATCAAAATAGTCAATCATGTCTTTGAACATTTTATGTTCAATTTTTCCGGTTTCGCGATGAATCACCATTAACCTTGATTCGTCTCTGTTCTCAGCCGGATATTCCGCCAATAATTCTTTAGGAAGCTCAAAATTGAAGTTGGATAATTTCATATTAGCATTTAAATTTTTTGCAAAGGCTGCAAATATACAATCTGTACTAAGGGGTTGTCAAGTAATTGGATGAGAAAAGCTAAGCTGTTTCTATTCGAAACCCAACTTTATCAAAGTCATGCCAAAAATCGCGGTATGATTTTGAGACCACCTCGGCATCATTAATGATAAATCCCTGCCGTAAAGCTAACGGAGCAAAGGCCATTGCCATTCTATGGTCGTTATAGGTATCGACAGCTACATTATCGTTTACTTGGGTCAAAGAATCCAAGGTTAAACTGGAGTCATCGATAATTACTGTGGCCCCAAATTTTTCCAACTCTGTTTTCATAGCCGCCAAACGATCAGTTTCTTTGATGGGTAAGGTATGTAACCCCTTTAGATGGCACCCTAAGCCCAATCCTAAGCAAGTAACCGCAATGGTTTGGGCAATATCAGGGGCATTTGAAAGGTCATAACTAAAAATACCAGGTTCAGCGTCTCCCTGTTTTTTTAGAACGATAGTGTTACCTGCATATTTAGTAACGACTCCAAAGGTCTGATAAATTTCTGAAAGGATACTATCACCCTGCAGTGAATGTTCTTTGAACGAACTTAATTCAACTTCAGTTCCTACCTCCGCTAAGGCAACAACACTATAATAATAGCTTGCTGCACTCCAATCGGACTCGACTACCATGGTTTTTGGGCTTACCTCTGATTTTGGAGTTATTTTAATTGTATTCCCTGAAAAGGTGCTGGCGATTCCGACATCCTCTAACAAGCTTAATGTCATTTTAATGTAGGGTACCGAGGTAATCTTACCTACCAATTCGATTTGTAGTCCATTGGTCAAACGCGCCCCAATCAAGCAGAGGGAAGAAATGTATTGACTACTTATATTGGCTGGCAAACTGACTTTATCTTTCGCAATCTTTTTTCCGATGATTTTTAATGGCGGATAGCCTTCATTTTCTTCGTAACCGATTTGAGCCCCTAGACTTCTCAAAGCATCGACCAAAATTCCTATCGGGCGCTCTTTCATACGATGCGAGCCTGTCAACACCACTTCTTTACCTTCTTGGGTTGCGAAATACGAGGTCAAAAAGCGCATAGCAGTGCCAGCGTGATGAATATCGACAGTTCCTTTTGAAATAGAAAGTCCATTGCGCATAACCTCGGAATCATCAGATTTTGAGAGGTTTTCAATCGCCAAGTTTGGGTATAGTGATTGTAAGAGCAGCAGTCTATTGGTTTCACTTTTAGAACCAGTGATTTGTATTTTCCTGTTAAATTTCCGGCTATTCGGAAAGGAGATTTGAAGTTTCAAAATGACTTGAATTAAGTCATCAAATATAAATCTATTTCAACTTTTCGTTGTTGTGGTGGCGGTTATGATCACGCTTGGTTTTCAAATCTAATTTTTTGTCAAAGGCCTGTTGTAAATCGACCCCGGTTTGATTGGCCAAACACAAGACCACAAAAAGCACATCGGCAAGCTCTTCTCCCAAATCTTTGCCCTTATCCGACTCCTTTTCGCTTTGCTCTCCGTAACGACGGGCAATAATTCTTGCCACCTCACCGACCTCTTCTGTAAGTTGTGCCATATTTGTCAATTCATTGAAATACCGAACCCCGTGGTTCTTAATCCAATTATCAACCGCTTCTTGGGCATTTTGAATATTCATTATTCCCTATTTTTTGAATCAATACAAATGGTAACTGGACCATCATTTAATAGTTCAACATTCATATCTGCACCAAAAACTCCAGTGCCTACGGACTTCCTTAGTTGTTCTTCAAAGCATCTTACAAAATGTTCGTATAACGGTATGGCAACATCTGGTTTGGCTGCTTTAATATACGATGGCCTATTACCCTTTTTGGTTGCTGCATGTAAGGTAAATTGACTGACCACTATGGCTTCGCCATTAACGTCTAAGAGCGATTTGTTCATCACCCCATTTTCGTCATTGAAGATTCTAAGGTTGACCAGTTTTCTTGAAAGCCATTCAATGTCTTCTTCATTGTCGGCGTCCTCTATTCCCAAGAGAACCAATACGCCATGGCCTATCTTAGAAACTATAGTATTCTCAACCGTTACGCTTGCCCTAGAAACCCTTTGAACAACAGTTCTCATTACTTTTCCCTAAATATATCGGTTCTATAACTTTCTGCTACATCTTCTTCAAGCATTTGAACATAACTCCGGTATCTGCTCCATGCCAAATCCCCTCTTTCCAAAGCGGCTTTCACGGCACACTTCGGCTCATCTAAATGCAGACAATTATTGAATTTACACTCTGATTTGAGTTCAAAAAATTCTGGAAAATAATCTCCCAGCTCATCTTTTTCCATTTCTACGATTCCAAAACCACGAATACCAGGCGTGTCTATAATTTTAGCCCCGAACGACAGGTCATACATTTCAGCAAAGGTGGTGGTATGCTGACCTTGCAAATGTTGCTCTGATATTTGCGCTGTTTTTAAAGAGAGTCCAGGTTCAAGTGCATTGATCAATGTAGACTTTCCAACCCCAGAATTTCCTGAAAACATACTGACCCTATTTTTCATCAACTCTCGTACCGCATCAATATTTTGATGATTTTTGGCTGAAATGGCTATTGTAGTGTACCCTATTTTTTGATACAATTTGATGAGGTTTTCCATCGCTTCTATTTCAGCTTCATTGTAACTGTCCATTTTATTGAAAAGTAACACTGCGGGAATATCATATGCTTCTGCTGTGACCAAAAATCTGTCGATAAAACTCGTATAAGTGGTGGGATTGTTCAAGGTAACCAACAAAAAGGCTTGGTCAAGGTTTGCCGCAATAATATGAACCTGTTTTGAAAGGTTTACTGATTTTCTGATGATATAGTTATGTCTTTCAGAAATACCTTTTATCACCCCAACAGTTTCATCACCTATAGTTTCTAATTCAAATGTCACCTCATCGCCAACCGCTACCGGATTCGTACTTGTTATTCCCGTTATCCTAAACTTTCCCTTGATACGGCATTCATAAAACTGACCGGTATCCGATTTAACGGTGTACCAGCTTCCTGTCGATTTGTACACAATACCTTGCACGAAATAACCTGTTAATAACAATTTATACAATAATAAAGAAACAATTTTCTTTTCTTACCAAATCCTCTTAACATTGAACATTAAAATAATTATCAACACAAATCAATTATGAGAAATTTTCTTTTTTTAATGGTATTGGCCGTGGCTGCCACATTTAATGGTAATGCCCAAGAATACAAAGTAATTACAAGTGTGGAATCGATTGTACCCAATGGGTTGGGGCGTTCAAGAATTATCAATGCACTTGAGCAAAAAGATTACAAAGAATATACTTCTGTGCGGTCTGCTGAGGACAACAGCCGAAATAAATCAGATAGAGGTGAAATTCGAGTGAAAAATTTTGAGGAAACCAAACTTTTGAACTTTTATAATCTAGGCGGTATTCGTTTTCAAAATATTGCGGCCAATGATGCTTTAATTACCAATATGATCAATACCATGATTTCTGAAGGATGGGCCTTAGAGCATATCATCAGTGCAGTCGAAAGTGAAGGTGGAAAAGGTGATGGAAAAGGTATTTTCATTACTCGATATATTTTTAAGAAGTAAAATTTACCTGTAAAAAGCCCCAAAACGAAACGTTTTGGGGCTTTTTTATTTAACCATGTTTCATTTAGTCCACTATTCGAATTCTACCGCCAACAAATGTCTTTTTGTTGACATATTTAGGATTGCCGTAAACCACTACATCACCACCTGCTTTCACATCTATATTAACACGTTCTGAGGCAAATACTTCGGCCTCTCCTCCTGCAGAAATCTTAACATCTGAACGCGATGTCCTTAAATCACTTCCTTCAAAAATACCACCGGTATTAATGACGATGGATTGATTCTCTGCAAGTCCAGACGCCTGTATAATTCCGCCCGTTACCGCTCGAATTTCGACAACTGCTACATCCATACCTATCTTGATTTGCCCTCCTTCTTGTGCCCTGAGTTCAATTGTATTCTTTTTCACCATTTCATTACAGGTAATCTGAGCGCCCTCATTGGCATCAATGACATCAAGATCTTGATAATACACCTCAATGAAAGTATCTTCCCCAGTAAACTTTTTATCAAATTGCATTCGCAGTTTTAATATTCCATCTTTGTTCACCCATTTGATATCATCTACATTTCTTCCCTTAATGAGAATCTTGTTTTCATCAGATTGGATTAGATTGACCTCAATCAAATCAAATACTTTAACTGCATGAAAATCCCCAACGCTCTTATCGATAATTCTTTGGGAAAAACCTTGGATCGATAAAGTCAAAAGAATAAGTGTAATTATTTTTTTCATGATTTTAATTTTCCATTTTCCTAAAGATGCAATTTGTTTTCAATTGTTACACTAAAAAAATGCCATTGAGAATCAGATGGACTCCCAATGACATTTTGAAAAGAACTTAACTAAAAATTAAGCGTTTATAATTTTCTCTTGATGGTTTATGGATTCTTGATGAATCGCTTTAAACATTCGCAATACAAACTCCTCGCTAAGGCCGTGTTGCTCCCCTTCCAATATCATTCTTCCTAAAATCTCGTTCCAGCGGTTGGTTTGTAACACAGCCACGTTCTTTTGTTTCTTTAGCTCTCCAATCGCATTGGCTACTACCATTCGCTTGCCTAAGGTATCCAACAATTGGTTGTCAAAGACATCGATCTGAGCCCTAAGGTTACCTATTTTGGCATTGTACTCGGCTTCTTCATCGGTTTCTTTTCTCATTCTTAAATCTTTGAACATTTGTTTCAAGGTAGATGGGGTCACCTGCTGGGCCGCATCACTCCATGCATTGTCAGGATCATGGTGCGTTTCTATCATTAAGCCATCAAAATTGAGATCTAAAGCAGTTTGTGACACATCAAATACCATATCGCGTTTGCCCGTAATATGGCTTGGATCGTTAATCAACGGCAAATCAGGAAATCGATTCTGAAATTCAATGGCCAGCTGCCATTCTGGAATATTTCGGTATTTGGTTTTGGCATAGGTCGAGAATCCACGATGTATCGCCCCAAGGTTTTTAATCCCTTTTTTGTAAAGTCGTTCAATACCTCCCAACCAAAGAGGTAAATCTGGGTTGATTGGGTTTTTCACCAACACCACTTTATCGGTACCCTCCAACGCATCGGCAATATCTTGCATCATAAATGGACTTACTGAGGTACGTGCTCCAATCCATAACAAATCAATATCGTGCTCCAAAGCCAGATCAACATGTGTTTTGTTCGCTACTTCAGTACAAGTCATTAACCCTGTTTCTTCTTTGACCCGCTGTAACCACTTTAGCCCAAGTGCCCCGACGCCTTCAAAGTTGCCCGGTCGCGTTCTTGGCTTCCAGATTCCTGCACGATAATAACTCACGTCAGAATCTTTAAGGTCGTGGGCAATCTTCATTACCTGTTCTTCAGTCTCAGCACTACATGGGCCAGCTATAACCAGCGGGTGTTCTAGCTGTAAATCATTTAACCATGTTCTCAGTTCCTTTGAATTTTCCATTTTTTAATTATGTGTTTTTGTAAGTGGTATTCCTTTTAAGATTTGTTTTATTCTGTTCGTATTGTTCATTTGATCGTAAATGCCCTCAAAATTTCCTTGTTCCATCATATGCTTGAAAGATTCTAAATTCTTGATGTACTCTTCAAGGCTCTTGACTACGTTTTCTTTATTCTGTTCAAAAATTGGGGTCCACATATCGGGTGAACTTTTAGCTAACCGTACGGTGCTTTCAAAACCACTACCGGCCATGTCAAAAATATCCCGTTCATTCTGCTCTTCCTCAATTACTGTTTTCCCTAGCATAAAAGAGCTTATGTGCGATAAATGAGAGACGTAAGCAATGTGCTTATCATGTGCTTCTGGGTTCATGTATCGAATACGCATTCCCAGTTTCTGAAAAATCTCCAACGCTCTTTCTTGAAGCTTGAAAGCGGTTTTCTCCACCTCGCAGATGATATTCGTTTTACCGTTATACAATCCGTCAAAAGCGGCGGAAGGTCCTGAAAATTCAGTTCCCGCAATGGGATGACAAGCTAAATAATTCCTTCTTTTTGGATGGTTTTCTACGCATCGACAGAGCATTGATTTGGTAGAACCCGCATCAATGACCACACAATCATCATTCACCTTGTTCAAGATTTTGGGAAGCTCATCAACCAACACATCGACGGGTATGGTCACAAAAACCATATTTACTTCGGAAAGCCCACTTTCTGTGCCCTTCTCATCAATAAGATTCATATTCAAAGCTTCCTGCAAATGAGAATCGTTTTTGTCGAACCCAACAATTAACGTTTCTGGGAACAAGCGTTTTATTCCTTTTGCAAAAGAACCTCCTATCAAACCGACTCCGATGACCGCTATTTTATTCATGGCCTTTAATAATCCCTCCCTAGAAAGGAAACTTGTTTTTTGTTTTACTCATTTCTTTGTCTAGCGTATAGATGTTCGTCATGAATTTCATCATTTTTGATAACCGAATTCCTTAGGACACCTTCTTTTTTAAAACCGTTTTTTTCAAGTACACGCATGGAAGCCATATTGAAATCAAAAACAGAACTGTAGATTCTTTCCAATTTCAAATTATGAAAGCCATAGTCGGTCATTAAACTAATAGCCTTGGTAGCAATACCCTTACCCCAAAACGATTCTCCAACCCAATACCCCAATTCGGCAGATAAACGATTTACATCTGTTTTTTCAACCAATCCAATGACTCCGCAAAGGTCTTTTTCAATTAAAATGCCAAATGTCAAAGCCGGACTTTCTTTTTCTGTTCTTGCTATAAATTCCCTTGCATTTTCAATTGTGTAAGGATACGGTATGTAATCCCTCAGATTATCCCAGATTTTTTTATTGTTGGCCTGTTTGGACAGATTTTCTGCATCAGAAATGTTCAAGCGCCGTATTTCCACCCTTTCTTCCATTTAAAACCTTTTGATTGCTTCTTGAATTTTTTCTTCTTTTACACATAGTGAAAATCGTATGTAACCCTCTCCATTGGAGCCAAAAATGGTTCCCGGGGCAATGAAAATGTTTTTGTCATAAAGAATTCGATCAATAAAATCCTCTGATTTTTTTGAACCTATGGGCAACTTGGCCCAGACAAACATTCCGGCCGCATTTCTATCATACCTACACCCTAGTTTATCGACCAAGTCAAACATCAAATCCCGTCGTTTGGTATATACGTCATCTAACTGGTCAAACCATGCTTGACCTGACTCAAGAGCGGCAATTGCCCCCTTTTGCAGACCATAGAACATACCCGAATCCATATTACTTTTTACTTTCAAAACTGACAATATGTGTTCTTCCCCGCCCAGTACCATGCCTACGCGCCATCCAGCAAGGTTAAAGGTCTTACTTAGGGAATTCAGTTCCAGAGCATGACTTTTCGCCTCTTCTATCTGGAAAATACTGGTAGGCTCGTCGTTTAAAACAAAACTATATGGATTGTCATTTACCAAAAGAATGTCATGCTTCTTTGCAAAGTTGAGTAGTTCTTGCATCGCATCCTTCGTAATTTTAGCGCCTGTGGGCATATTGGGATAACTGATCCACATCAACTTGACGTTCGACAAGTCCATCTTTTCTATGGCCCCTAAATCAGGTAGCCAGTCATTTTCGGCCACAAGATCATACTCTAAAATCTTTGCTCCGACCAAATTCGAAACTGAACGATAGGTTGGATACCCTGGATTGGGCACCAAAACGCCATCTCCTGGGTTTAAAAAGGCAAGGCTGATATGCATAATGCCCTCTTTTGAACCAATTAGGGGTAAAATCTCATTTTGTGGATTCATTGTTACCCCAAATCGATCTTCATAAAACTGGGTCATGGCAGTTCTAAGTTCAGGTAGACCTTGATAGCTCTGGTACTGATGGGCACCTTCTTGATGCAATATCTCGTTTAACCCGTCTAAGGCCACCGTCGGAGGTGGTAAATCTGGAGAACCAATACCCATGTTAATAATTGGTCTGCCTTCGGCAATCAACCCCCTGACCTCTCGTAGTTTTTTTGAGAAGTAATATTCTTTTACGCTAAGCAATCGGTCTGCTGCAATCATTTTTTTAGTGCGTTTTTATACTCTCCCAGAACCCGAAAATCTTCTGACATAATTTCAAGAAGCGCTTTTGCTTTGGCAAACTCCTCATATTTATCAAATGTCATATCCACAAAAAAGGCATATTTCCAAGGTGTTTCGATGACCGGTAATGATTGGATTTTGGTCAAATTCATATTGCAGTCGCTCAT
Source organism: Croceivirga sp. (assembly GCA_050042945.1). GTDB lineage: Bacteria > Bacteroidota > Bacteroidia > Flavobacteriales > Flavobacteriaceae > Croceivirga. The sequence goes on along the minus strand of JBHJJC010000021.1, from coordinate 11,385 downwards.
GACGTTCAATACGGTAGCTAGACTTCCTCTTTTATGGTCCGTAATAAAGCGAAGTGATGCCTTATTGATTTCTTCCTTCGGTAAAACCTTATTATGTTTCTTTAGAATGATAAATCTAGTGGCATTGTTCTTTATGGTCTGAATTTCAGGAGCTAGAATGTTCAAATCATATAATTCAGCGGCAACTTCTGGTGCAATGGCGGCTACATGGGGCAGTTGGTGTTGTTGGATTTGGCGAGCTGTTTCAGCGGTATCTACATCTTCTACCAACTTTAGTTTAGGATATTGCTTCAGAAATTCTTTGCACTGCAAGAGCGCCATGGGATGCGTTCGTACCTCTTTTATCAAATCCATCGAACTACCCTTTAAAGCCATTAAGTTATGATGTATGCTCAAATAGTGCTCACCGATAATATGGATATTGTTAAGGTAAACTAAATTGTAATTCGGAATGATTGAACCCGCAATGGAGTTCTCTATAGCCATTACGCCTAGATCAGCCACACCATTCATTAGATTTTCTATGAGCGTATCAAAAGACAAACACTCCACCAACTCAATAGTTTCCCTAAAATATTCTTTAGCGACTTGATGATGGTTGCTTCCTTTGACCCCCTGTATGGCAATTTTGAGTTTCATACAATAAAAAAGTCCCGACATAATCGCGGGACTTTAAATGTTTTATACTTACGTATCATTACAACAGTCCCTTTCTACTTCGAAAGAAGAAGTAGAAATAAAAACCGTTAAAAAAATACCTGTTGTTCATTCTTAATAATTCTTGGCTAAGATTGGGTATTCCATGTAGAATTCAAAGGGATTCGTCTAATTTTTTTGATTTTTCGATAATTCAATGTTTTCCATGAAAATAAACAATCGATTGCCTTCAATATCTAATAATTCTACATATCCATTTACTCAAAAAGGATGTTCGGCTAGTTTGATAATTGTCCTATTTTTGGAGTTATAAAATGACTCAATGTCCATTTCAGTTCAAAATATTACCAAAATATTTGGCAAACAGAAAGTCCTTAACGATATCTCTTTTGACATTAAAAAAGGGGAAATTGTTGGGTTTTTAGGTCCGAATGGGGCAGGTAAATCGACTATGATGCGCATTTTGACCACCTACCATAACGCTAATAGTGGTGATGCCATTGTGAATGGGTTTGACGTGCAATTTGAGAAAAGTGAGGTACAAAAGAGTATTGGTTATTTACCGGAGCACAATCCGCTTTATCTTGAAATGTATGTAAAGGAATACTTGGCTTTCAATGCTGAGGTGTACAAGATTTCCAAATCACGAATTATTGAGGTTGTTGCGCAAACCGGACTCACACCAGAGGCGCATAAAAAGATTGGACAATTATCAAAAGGGTACCGCCAGCGAGTTGGCCTAGCCGCGGCGCTATTGCACGATCCTGATGTTCTTATTCTTGATGAACCCACTACAGGTCTCGACCCAAACCAACTTATTGAAATTCGAAAATTGATTCGCCAAATCGGTAAAGAGAAAACGGTTCTTTTCTCTACCCATATCATGAAAGAAGTAGAGGCCGTTTGTGATCGGGTCATTATTATCAATAAGGGTGAACTTGTTGCCGATAAAAAACTTAATGAGCTGCGGGATAGCCAAGAACAAATCATTGAGGTTGAATTTGATTACCGCGTGGAGGAAGTCTTATTGAACCAATTGCCAGATGCTGTAAAGGTGAAAAATACTGGCGGATTTGTATACGAAATTACGTTCTCAACGGATAAGGATATGAGACCTGCTGTTTTTGACTTTGCGCATGACAACCAGTTGAAGACACTTCAACTCAGTCGCAAGAACAAAAACCTAGAAAGCTTATTTACAGAATTGACGAGCTAAGGATTTTTACGATCAATTGATTCGATTTAGGTTGGAATCTACATCACGATTTTTGAATTTGGCCTTTTCCCTTGTTCCAAATAGATATTTTAATGATAGGGCAACTTCCCTTAAATCACTAAAATAAATACCATCAGCAATCACCCCATTAATGGCATAACTTTCTTCAAAATTTGTTCCCCTGGTGATATCATTAAAACGTAAGGTACAATCAAGATTTTTAAAAATAGTTTTTGAAATGGATGCCTCAAGTGCCAAAACCCCATTTCGTTGAAAAATACCCTCTTGTCGTTTACTTAAGGCATAAGCCCCAAAAGCAAGGGTGGTATCTTTTGCTATTTTGAATTGATGATTGGTGTACGCATAAAGAACTGGTGAGGTCTTGCCCAATGTTGCCGAACTATCTTGTATTTGAGTGTAATAGAGGGTTACTGTATTATTCGAAGTCCATTTACCTTTTGTATAAGGAACGGTTACACCTGTATAAAAACCAATTTCTTTTTCAACGTTCACCAACGAAAGCACCCCTGTATCCATTACTTCATCATATGAAATAGTGAAATTCGTTGGATTGCTACTTTGGTAAACCGTGGCATAAAAAGAAGCATTTCCTTTTTGTACGTTGACCGATAGTTCATCGGTGAAGGTCGGCCTTAGATTGACATTGCCCGTGCCTTCTAAAAATGGATTGATAAAAACGGCTATGGAACTTGCTCTTGAAAAATCAGGCCGATTGATATTTCTGGCATAATTGAGGCTTAACGTTCGCGTGCTATCAAGATCTAGGGAAACACTTGCCTTGGGGAATAAACTCGTATTCTTTCTCGAAATCACTGGAATTTCATCATTCATAGCCCCACTGTTCACTTCATTATGCTCAAGCCTGGCACCGAATTCAAAATCAATATTCTTTGTCAGTTTCCCCGAAAAAGAACTATAAATCGCATACAAATCTTCTTGATAATCAAAGTCAATCTCATTAATAGTTGATTGTTGAATATTTTGAATTGCCGTAAATGCCTCAGCGTTGGCGAGACTGATATTTGTGCCCCATTGCCATTTTAGATTTTCGGTCAATATATTTTCAATATCCAATCGGAAGGCCAAAGAGTTGATATCATATTCTTGATTTCGGGTTTGATCGAGTAAAAATTCTGCCCCATTTTCACTGTTATTAATTTCTGTGCCTAGAGTTTGTTGAAAACCAGAATACTGCAAACCAGCGAAAAGATTCCAACTATCCGTAAGTTTTTTGTTAAAGTTAAATGCAGCACCATAATAGTTCTTCGCGTTATCGTTTTCCGTTTCAGTTCGAATAAATGTCTCGTCATTTCGGTCGACGATGAAAGTATCTGTAAAAAAAGGGGCGTTATTCGTTTGTAACCTCGCAGAAGCATTTAATGAAATATAATCCGATTCGTTCCATTGATGGTATACCCCAAAGGTTGGGTTGAGTTGCGTTCTGACGTTTCTCGGAATCAAAACGGAATAGTCTACCAAAACTTCACGTTGAGGTATTTCAAACAAAAAGCTATTACTTTCCCACTGCAATAATTGATTGTAACCCAGATTTCCTCGAATGGTCCAGTTTTTAGTCGCGAAACTTGAATTCAGGCCCAAATAATTATTGAAATTCCGTTTTTGCGAGGCGGTCTCCTGAAGACTCCCTTGAAAACCAAGGTTTATATTCTTTTTCAAACGCACAAGTACCACCGCGCGACCCTCAGCTTCGCTTTTTGCAGAAGGATTATTGATTAATTCAATCGATGCTATGCCGTCAATCGGTAATCCGCGAAACTCATCCATCGAAATTCTTTGATTGCCCAAATACAATAATGGTGCGCCTTTACCCAATATAGAAATGCTTTCCCTATCCGAACTCATCTGAACCCTTGGAAGCCTAGACATTAAATCTACCAGGTCTGGAATAGATGAAAAATATGGGTTTTGAACATCTACCTTTACATTTCCATCCTTGTATTCAATAGGGTTTTTGGCACCAACTAAGTCTACTTCTTCCAACTCAGTTGCAGCCTCTTGGAGCGTTATCGCAATTATCGATTTAGCATCAAGGACAATTGCCTCACGAAACGTCGCGTAACCTAGGGCAGAAATTTCAAGAATATACGAGCCTGTTTTGATTTCACCAATGGAAAAGGCCCCCTTACTTAATGGAGCATACCTTACCAATTCTTTAGAGTTCGCTTGTAAAAAGACTACATCCCCTACTTCAATTGGTTGATTTTGTTGATCAACAACAGTTCCAGAAATCGAAATTGATTCCTGCGCATTTATGCCCAGAACCGCAAATAGTATAAACAGAAAGGTGCTCCCATATACTTTAAGTTTCTTACTATTTGAGATGTGACAACTATTGAAACAACACATATCTTGGAGGTTGGTATCCTTTCAATCTCAAATAAACAAGCATTTGCGACCGATGATGCGTAATGTGATCGGCCAGCAACATGAAAATTTGTCGCTTGGTACGTTTCAATCCAAAATAATCAAGGGTATCATCTAGGTGGGAAGTACTAAAGTTCTTTATCAATTCTATTGCAACATCAAACGTTTGCTGCACCGTAGCGATCATATCCTTTTTTGATTTGTTCGCAACCTTGTAAATGGTATCGGTTTCCCAGTCCCTTGCATTACGCCCTCCCAAAAGGGACTGGCTATGCCAATCCATTGCCCAACCTATATGCATTAAATTTTCCGCGAAGCTACTGGCCTTAGGTGTTGGTCGATAGTCGAATTCTTCTTCGGGCATAGTTTCCGCCACGTGAATCAGATAGTTACGGGAACTTTCCAATCGTTCCACATAGTCTTCAATAAAGGGACTTTGTTGACTTACAACTGGTATTGTAGCACAACAAACCCATAAAAATAGATTTAAGGCAAGCCGATGTTTCATACTTAAATTAGTTTGAAACAAAGTAAGTTTTGAAGTGTATTACCTATAAAATAATGGGGTCTGAATTAGGGACTAGTACCCGTACCTTTTTGTAAAAGCTCTCGGCGACTAGTTACATTAAGCTTTGCATAAAGATTAGTAATATGGGTCTTTACTGTGCTTAAGCTAATAAAAAGTTCATTCGCAATTTCCTTGTTGCTCTTGCCTTCTAAAATGAGGTTACGAACCGTATGCTCTTGCTTGCTTAACTCGGGAAAAACTGTTTTGACGTTTCTCATATGATAGGCCCAATACCCTATTGCCATACATAAAAGCAATAAAACCAGATTAAGCCATCTACTGAACGAGAGTTCTTTCTCCATGCCTGCCTGGTTTATTAGGGCCATCTTCTCTTCAAGGAAAAGATATTCTACCTGCGGAATAGTACTATCGTGAAGTTCTTGCAGTAAATCGGCATAGTACCCTCCATTTTCTGCAATGTCCTTATCCAACAACTGTCTTTCATTCAAAAGTTTGGTCGCCATTAGTTTAACCCCCAAAATTTGAATCGAATCCCTAACGAATCCTTTGAGTTGATTGCTTACACCAGCCTTATTAATATCCCCTAATTTCTCTTCAAACGCTTTAAACTTTTTCCACTCTTTTAGGGAAAGCTCTTTGTAGATTTCATCTTCGAAGCCAAAAACTGGGATGGCCGATTCGGCTTTTTGTGAGTAGAGTGAAAATGAAAAGAAGAGAAAGACAAGTCCAAAAATTCTCATGGTAAGCATTTTATCTAAAATTCGTAAAAACCTATCGCTTTTACAACCCAATCATTCTTAACTCCTCTTTTTATCAACCCAAAACGCTAATCCGGCCAATACAAAATAGGTCACCAAAGCAGAAACGGCAAGACTGAGTAGATCATGATTTGGTGGCAAAACATAGTAGTATAAATAATTGATAAGCAGCAAAAATATGGAGAAGGCTATAGCCATATAATTCCCTAGATTGTTATTAGGTTTAGTTTGCTTTATATAATACCAAAGCCCAAGTAACAATACTATGGTTTCAAGACCAACGGTAGCTAATTTATTATGCCAAAGACCAAAACCAAATTTGGGGTCACCATAAAGTAATGGTAAATCTGGGGTATGCACCAATAGGTCTCCAATCCAATGTGAAAACACCCCTACACCTAAAACAAGAGCTACCCTTTTACCATTTGTGCTTTTTTTCTTCGCAATCAAAAAATAAAATGCCCCGAAAAGAATTGACCAGATTATACTGCCCACCAAACTATGACTATATGGAAAATCCATCTTAAAATCATTGGTCTGCGTAAATTCTGGAACAAATTCCAAGGACTCTAAACCAAGAAGTGCAAATGGAAAGAAAAGAATATCCACAAATTGTGTTGCTATGAACAGCCACCCTAATGAAACCTCTTTTTGTTTACCTTTTAACGCAAAGGCCGCGGCATAATGTCCTATAAACATCCATGGTTTGTTTAGAAGGAAGTTACAACATTCTCACACCTAAGTGGTAACGTTTGATAAAGGGATAGAATAGTTGGCTACTTTTCAGCTATAGTGCGGGCCTCTGGATTCAATACTAGCTCCTCCACCGTGGTATCATTCAACTGCTCGTTTTCGTTGGATTCAGTCACTTTCCAAAGTACAATGGAAAAAATCAATAAGAAGAATAAGAGTATACTTTTTCTCATGATCCAAGTATTTGAAACAAAAGTAACTTTAGGACGATAGCACCCCATATTTCTCCCATGAATGGCAAAAAAATTGCGATGAACGGTGATATTTTCCCATCATAAAGACTAAATAACAGTGTTATTAGCCATTATAGCGCGTATTGAAGCGTCAAAATCACCTTGCACATTTGGGTTTGTGCAGTTCGTCAATATGCAAATCACAATGCTCTCTTTAGGATAGACAAAGAAGTTGGTATATGCTCCGACACTATTTCCTACATGCCCAATAAACGACTTGCCTTGTACATCTTGACTCACCTGAAAACCAAGTCCATAATATGTCGATTTTCCTTTTATCGTCTGGGCCCTCAATAATTGATTGAAGGTATCTTTTTTCAATAATTGTTGTTCCAACATGGCTTGGCCCAAGGTTGCAATATCCTGACTAGTCGATAAATAACCACCACCCGCCAGTTTATAAAAATTATTGACCTCTATTGCTTTTTTGCAGCCCCTACTGTTTTTTGTGTAAAATTCAGAAAATCTAAGGTCAAGTGCAGTAGAGACTTGATTAGGTGGAAAGGTATGTATCATCCCCAAAGGATTTAGAAGGTTTTCCTGAACATAATCTTCAAAGGAAATTCCACTGGCTTCCTGCATCGCCAAGGAAAGTAGGACAAAATCAAAGCTATTGTATAAGTACCCTTTACCGGGTTCAAAAACCAAAGGGTCATTTTTGAACACTTCAATACTTTCTTTAATGGAATACGGTTGGTTCAGGGCAAATTCCTTTCCCTTATATCCTCTTATGCCCGCTGTATGTGACGCCAATTGCCTTAATGTAAAATCATATTCCTTTTTAGGATAATAAGGTACATGTCGATAGAAAGAATCATCCCAATCAAGAATACCTTCCTCGACCATTTTACCCAAGGCCAAACCGGTAATACATTTTGAAATACTTGCGATTCGAAAAATGGATTCCGTAGGATTGACCGGCACCTCATTTTCTACATCAGCATATCCATACCCTTTTTGAAACAGCACTTGACCTTGTCTTAAAATGGTGGTCGCAATACCAGGAACCTTCTTTTCTGCAATCAGGTTATGAAAGATAGCATCTACATATTCAAACCCTTTCAACCCAACAGTGGATTTGGCGCTTTGTTTTGAAAAGAAAATATTTTGAAAAAAACTCCTACCGTGCATATGGTCTTTTGTCTCAATTAAAAATGCGCAAGACTTACCTTTTTGTAATCTAGATTGAACCCGATACAATGAACTCTGAGGTTAATATCGAAACTAATCCCTAAAAATCAACTTCCCATTGAAAAGTTGCTCAACAGCTATCTCATCTGGCCTATTCACACTAATCACATTGCCATAGCCACGAAGTACTCCAGAAATTCTGTTTTGAGGATTAACGATAATATCATTGGAACCTCTATGGTTGAAAGACACGCGTTGTGCCAACAATTGCTCAGCCTCAATTCTTGAATCTCCTGCTGCCACATTAACGGATAGACCGATAGTAGTACCTCTCAGAACAAAATATGCGATGCCATTGACCACAATGCTGACCTCTTCGCTTTCAAGTTCAAGATCAAAAGCGCCATCGGTCGTTTCAGCCTCAGGTTCTTGAAAACTCTCAGAAATAAGGGATAGATTCGAATAATTTAGAGGGCCATCACTGGATATCAAACCACCTGTACTACTTCGAATTTCCGCTATATCTGGGGAGGTAACATATACTGTAGAAATACCATATTCCCTAAAAAGATTACATCCATTTTCGTTTCTAAGAATAAGCCTATCCCCTTTAACCTCAGCTGTAATTTCATTGATAAGAAACTCACCTGATTCAATTTCAACCAATTGTTCGTTACCCTGCTTTACGACCAAGTTTAGGTTTTCAAATACGGTTATAGCATTAAATTCAGGAACATTTACCTGATTTCGAACAATCTTACCAGTATTCTGGAAACAGTCTGGGGCATTTTCGGAGTTGCAACTGCCAATGGCCAGTACAAACAGAAGGTTCAATAGAAGTTTCCCCTCGTTTCTTTTGCTTGTACAAAAGAAACGAAAGAAAGAAAAAGACATCTTTTCTGAGGAATTTTTTCCCTTAAGTGGAAAAACCAACTTCAAGATTTTGCGTCCCGAAAATATTCGGGACTGAATCCCAAAGCTTTTTAGGTTTATTCTGCCAAAAGGCAGCCCAGATTTAACACCTGATATTTCATAAGTCTCCCTTCTCATAGTCGTATTCCGATACCAAATTCTACAGCCTCTGCTGCAGCCGCATGTGATTTTAGGGTTACAGCCCCAAAAACCTTATCCCCAAAATAGCGTTTAAGTCCAATTCGATTATAGACTCGACCCTCAAAATCAAATGGATAGTATACATAATACCCAAGTTGGGTGATCAAACTGAGTTTATTGATGAACAGTTCATGTCCGAGAAATACCCCTACACGTTTAAAATCGGTATTAGGGGCAACGTTCATTTCTGGGAACGAAATGGACTGAAAACGAATCAGTTCTTTCAAAAAATTGGAAAAAAATATATCTGTCCCCAGCTGTAAGGCACTCTTTCGCCCCAAACGTTTATCGGCATAGGCAGAAACTATCCAAAAACCATAGCGGCCGGAATTCACCACATCACTTTCGTTAACTCCTCCGCGTAAAGCGAAGTTATATCGAATGGGTTCAACTATTTTTTCCTTTTTCTCAGAAGCTTTAAAATCATATTCCAAATCAGTATTCAAATCATAGGTTAACCCAAAATTAAAAGCCGCTGTATTGGTAGAAGTATTGGGGGCCTTGAAATTGGCATTGGAATAGTGAATCAGTGAAAGGCCCGCTTTGAAACCAAATCCAGCAAACCAATTCTCTCTGTGATAGTTCAACATCAACAGTGTAGAGCTTAATAGGTGGGAACCGTAAGCATTATTACGAAAGTTGTTGTTCTTGTCATACGGATCGGTATTGTATGCAATGCCCTGCCCGATTCGAAACTGAAGATTTCTTTTAAAAAAATAAAAGTTGTAATGCGCGTACATACCAAAATGCTGGCCCAAAGTCGGATTGTGCATATCTTGATAAATAAAAGTAAATCCAGAATCAGGATAGCCGTAGTCTGCTTCCCAAGGTTCATCTCCAAACCGTTTTCGATTAAAGCTGGCCATAAAACCTGAGGGGCGTTCGCGAATCAGATGCGATATATCAGGGTTGTGCAACAAGATTATACCATTGAATTGGTTCGCATCGAGAACATATTTTTTTTTGGGCGTATCGCTTTCTTGGGAAAAACTAAAAACAGTAATTAGTATAAAACCAAAGTGAAGTAGGTGCTTCATTCGAGCAAAGGTAAAACAGTTTATGGTTTCTGTTTTAAAGAATCAAATTGTTGCAACACAACTTTTGACTAAACAAAGCCGAAACTCAAATCCCTAAAAAATAGCCTTTGCTATCTTCTTAATATTATCCGATTTCCCCATAGAGTAATAATGAAGAACGGGAACACCGGCTTTTTTAAGTTCTTTAGATTGTTCAATACACCACGCTATACCTACTTGACGTACCTCTTTATTATTCTTACATTTTCCCACTGCTTCAATCAAATCTTCAGGTATATCAATACGAAACACCTGAGGTAAAAGTTGTAAATGTTTTTTTGTCGCAATAGGCTTTATGCCCGGAATAATAGGAACTTCGATTCCTATTTCTTTGGCAGCATCAACAAACTCAAAGTACTTTTTGTTATTAAAGAACATTTGGGTGACCACATAATCTGCCCCTAAATCAACCTTTTCCTTCAATCGCTTTAAATCCGTTTTCAGAGATGGGGCTTCCATGTGTTTTTCAGGATATCCCGCAACACCGATACAAAAATTAGCGCAATTATCCGTTTCTATGACCTCGTGCAAGTAATTACCTGTATTCAGCCCCTGTATTTGTTTGACCAAATCGGAAGCATAGTTGTGTCCCCCAGTAGTAGGTTCAAAATACTTTTCTTCCCGCATGGCATCACCACGTAGGGCCATGACATTATCAATGCCTAAATAATGGCAATCCACCAGCAGATATTCGGTCTCTTCTTTGGTAAAACCACCACATAATACATGGGGAATGGCATCAACATCGTACTTGTGTTTAATAGACGCACAAATACCCAATGTACCAGGCCGCATTCTGGTCAATTTCTTATCCAAGAGCCCGTGGCGATCAATGTATACATACTCTTCCCGAGATGTCGTTACATCAATAAATGGAGGCTTGAATTCCATCAACGGGTCAATATTATCATATAGTTCTTGAATACTCTTTCCTTTTACGGGTGGAATGATTTCAAAGGAGAATAAGGTTTCTCCTTTCGCTTTGTGGATATGTTCAGTTACTTTCATTTTGCAGTTGTTTGTTGATGGTTATTTGTTGGTAATCAATTATCTATCCGAATAATAATTGATAAAACCATTCAACAGTTTTTTATATATTTTGATTTGATTCAAGGATGTATCAAAATTTTCTTTCGTTAACAAGAATTTATCAAAAGCTAGATTACACTGGGTTTCCAACTCGTAAAGCGAGCCTCTTGCAATGTGTAAAAATTGAATAGTATCCGGTGATGTTCTTCTTCCAAATCCTTCCGCAATATTGGCTGGAACTGATGTACTACTCCTTTTCATTTGACTGGTAAGGCCATATAATTCTTCTCTTGGAAAGTGCTTGGTGAAATCATAAATATTTTTGACCAATTTTCTAGATTCGACCCACACATCTAGCTCTATATACTCCATAAAAAATCCATCAACAATTAACCATCAACCAAATTCGGAGCTAGCCACTTTTGGGCCTTCTCTATTTCAATTCCTTTTCGTTCTGCAAAATCTTCGACTTGATCTTGTTTTA
>JBHJJC010000020.1:0-119790 GCA_050042945.1 Croceivirga sp. | reverse complement strand
GCATCTCCAATCACGAAAGTTCCCTCACTTTCAATAATCTCAATATTGCTTTCTTCTAGCGCCGTGGGTACGGAACCTGCTACTAAATCAGCCTCTAGAACCTTTCCAGGAACAACGTGATATAATAAAATATCTTTTAAGAGTGCAATTTCTTCGTCTGTGTCAAAATCATCCAACGAATTGAAGTCTCCTCCTAAAGCCATCAATAAGCCCATAAAAGCATCGTCGGTCGGAGCAAATACCGTAAATGGACCTTCACTCTTTAGTGTATCTACCAAATCAGCCTTGATGACCGCAGCCTCTAGTGCGGTAAGATTCTCTGCACCTACAACTAAATCGACTAAATCTTGTGGACCGGCCAAGGCATCCAGTACGGACTGCGGTAAAAGCACTTTATCGATAACGTGAACAATTCCGTTTGAGGCCATTACATCAGGAATAATTACTTCTGAATCCTCCATAGTGGCATCTCCAATAAAAACACCACCTTCAAGTGAGACACTTACGTTCTCTCCTTGTACTGTTTCTATTTGTTCCCCGTTGGTCAAGTCATCTGCAGCTACAGCGTCTCCTAAAACAACATGGTAAGTTAGTATTTCGGCCAATAGTGCCTTCTCTTCTTCTGTATCAAAGTCATCGAGAGAGTCAAAGCCTTCCAGTGAAGCAAGTAATTCCGTGAAAGCCGTATTCGTAGGTGCAAACACGGTAAAAGGTCCTTCGCCACTTAAAGTCCCTATCAAATCAGTTCCTTCATTTTCATCAGCCTTACCCAAGGCATCTACCAAAATACCCAGTGCTTCCGTATCGATGGCAGTATCTACAATGGTTGCCGAAGCTTTTTCGTTTTCTAATGACCTCGACGCACCATCGTCTTCTTTGTCACATGCAAAAGCAAACAGTGCTACCGCCGTGACCAGTAAAAATTTTCTCATTTTCAGAAAATGTCTCATTGTCAATTGTTTTAAAGATTTGTTTAATTGTTTGTTTTTTTATTTATACAGAACCGATGGGGTGATTTTAGGTTAAATTCATGCAGAATAGTATAAAAACAGTGAGTATTCTTCAATTTTTGACAAATAACTTCTAAAAATCACTTTGTTATGTAAAACATCGACAAGATTGAACAAAACTAAAAAGGTTGCTTTTGTTTTACTTTTTTTTTAAAAAGTTTAACAGAATTTATAGATAACGGTTCTATACCTGTTAATAGCAATATCAAAATGAGCTTACAAGAGACTATTTTTGGCTTAGCTATTATCAACGTATTGTGAACTTGTACTAGGTGTATTTTGTAGTTTTGTTTTTACAATGAAAGCAGCAAAAGAAAAAGTAGTTGTTGGTTTATCTGGCGGGGTAGATTCCAGTGTGGCCGCCTATCTTTTAAAAGAGCAGGGATATGATGTAATCGGACTCTTTATGAAAAATTGGCATGATGACACCGTAACGATATCAGATGAATGTCCTTGGCTAGAAGATAGTAACGATGCGCTTATTGTTGCCGAAAAATTAGGAATCCCGTTTCAAACTGTTGATTTAAGTAAAGAATATAAAGAGCGTATTGTTGATTATATGTTCAATGAGTACGAAAAGGGTCGTACTCCAAATCCTGATGTGCTTTGCAATCGAGAAATAAAATTCGATGTCTTTTTAAAGATTGCATTGGATTTAGGAGCTGATTTTGTCGCTACAGGTCATTATTGCAGAAAGGGAACTTTTTCAAATATTAACGGTACAGAAACATATCAATTGTTGTCTGGCAAAGATTCGAACAAGGACCAATCTTATTTTTTATGTCAATTATCGCAGGAGCAACTTTCTAAAACACTATTCCCCATCGGAACCTTAACAAAGCCCGAGGTTAGAAGTATTGCTGCAGAAAACAACTTGATCACTGCTGATAAAAAAGACTCCCAAGGGCTTTGCTTTATCGGTAAGGTTCGGTTACCAGATTTTTTACAACAGAAACTAAAACCTAAATCGGGGGTTATTGTAGAAGTACCTAAAACTGCGCATCACTATGGTTCCGAAGTTGCAACATTCGCAAGCAAATATTTGGAGTTGGAATATCATGCGTCTAAACCGGAATACGATATTCAGGATGGAAAAATTGTTGGGGAACACTTCGGGGCACATTATTTTACCATTGGGCAACGTAAAGGATTGGATGTAGGAGGTACGAAAGAACCTCTTTTTGTCTTGGATACTGACGTAAAAGACAACGTCATTTATACCGGACAGGGAAAAAACCATCCTGGACTTTTAAGACGTACCCTTTTTATAAAAGCTGATGAATTACATTGGGTGAGGGAAGATTTGGCTTTGGCCATTGATGATACGATGGACGTGCTAGCTCGAATTCGCTACCGCCAGCCGCTTCAAAAAGCAACCCTATATCGTGTTGATGAAGGACTTTATGTTGATTTTGAAAAAAAGCAATCCGCAATTACTGAGGGTCAGTTTGTTGCTTGGTATATCCAAGAAGAATTATTGGGTTCGGGTGTAATTTCGTAAACGATGCAAAAACGAATCCAACAATTATTTGGAATTCAACATCCCATTATTCAAGCAGGGATGGTATGGGCCAGTGGATGGCGCCTGGCGTCTGCCGTTTCCAATGCAGGGGGATTGGGCCTTTTAGGGGCAGGAAGTATGTATCCTGACGTTTTAAGGGAACACATTCAAAAATGCAAGAAGGCCACCAATAAACCCTTCGGTGTCAATGTACCCATGTTGTATCCTGATTTACAGGAAATTATGGATATTATTATTGAAGAGGATGTGAAAATAGTTTTTACCTCTGCGGGAAACCCGAAAACTTGGACATCAATTTTGAAGGAAAAGAATATTACTGTGGTACACGTGGTGAGTAGTGTCAAGTTTGCCTTAAAAGCCCAGGAAGCAGGCGTCGATGCTGTGGTTGCCGAAGGCTTTGAAGCCGGAGGACATAATGGAAGGGATGAGACCACTACCTTCGTTTTAATACCTGCGGTAAGGTCGCAAATTGATATTCCCTTGATTGCCGCGGGAGGAATAGCTACAGGTAGACAAATGCTGGCAGCCATGATTTTAGGTGCTGAGGGGGTTCAAGTGGGTAGTCGTTTTGTGGTGACTCCTGAAGCTTCGTCCCATCAAGCTTTTAAAAAAGCTGTAATCGATGCTAAAGAAGGTGACACCCAATTAACTTTGAAGGAATTGGCACCAGTTCGTTTGATAAAAAATGATTTTTATCAAAAAGTACAAGAGGCCTATAAAAACGGTGCCACTATTGAGGAATTAAAATCCCTCTTGGGCAGAGGCCGTGCTAAAAAAGGAATGTTTGAAGGCGATGTCAATGCAGGTGAACTGGAAATAGGCCAGGTTTCCGCATTAATTGACCAAATGAAGCCTGCAGCGGCAATTGTTACTGAACTTATGAACGACTATACCAAAGCCAAAGAGAGGCTGTTCTCTGTATAGCAGCCCATGACCCTTGCATTTCATCGAATAAATCAGGCACATTAACATGCTTGGTTATCTTTGCGCAATATGAAAAAAATCATTTTCATTATAGTCATATTTTTTCTGGTAAATACGATCAATGCCCAGGTTGAAACTGATAAAGCATTACACTTTATTGGAGGTAACTTATTTGGTTTGGCCGGAGCCGGTATTGCAAAACAAGCCTCGTCCGGTAATCGTTGGTGGACATTTGCAGGAGCGATTGGTGGTAGTGCATTGATTGGTATAGGAAAAGAGGCCATCGATTCTGGTCAGGAAAACAATCAATGGGACAATGAAGATATTTTGGCCACGATACTGGGTGGTGCAACGGTCGGAGTGACCATTGATATTTTTACAGATCATAAGAACAAAAGAAAGAAAACGTTACAAGATTTTACTTTACTCAATAAAAAGAGAAAATCAAAACAATTCAAAAGATTGGACTATCTACTAATGTACAATAAGTTGCCAAAGTTAACATTACTTTCACTTCCCGAAGACTTGGTCTTACAGTAGCACTCTGGCTTTTATTTCAAGATATTTATTGATGGTATTGATGGTCAAATCTTTGGGTTTGGTCAAAATGGTTTGAATACCATATTTGCGCAATTCTGCTACAATTAACCTTTTTTCGTGTATGAACTTTTCGGCGATAGTCTGTTCATACTTTTGATGTATGTTTTTTGGATTCTTCGTGGCGAAGTTTTGTAGTTCGGTATTTTCAAAGAAGATAACGACCAACAAATGTTGTTTGGCCATTGCTTGTAAATAGGGAAGTTGTCGATGCAATGCATCCAATGTTTCAAAATTGGTATACAGTAATAGAAGGCTTCGTTGATTGAGTTTTCGTTTTGTATCAACGTACAGCCGGCTAAAATCACTTTCGACAAAATTGGTCTCCATATTGTAGAGGGTTTCCAAAATAAGGTTCATTTGAGCACTTCTTCTATCGGCAACGACCCGATTCTCTACTGTATTGCTAAAGGCAAACATTCCGGCTTTGTCATTCTTTTTTATGGCGACATTGCTGATGACCAAGGTTGCGTTTATGGCGTAGTCCAATAATGTGAGCCCATTAAATGGCATTTTCATTACCCTGCCCTTATCAATGACTGAATAAATGGGTTGAGATTTTTCGTCCTGATATTGATTGACCATCAGTTGGTTTCGTTTGGCCGTGGCTTTCCAATTGATGTTTCGTATATCATCCCCTAATACATAGTCTTTGATTTGTTCAAATTCCATGGTATGTCCAATCCTTCTAATTTTTTTCAATCCATATTCAAAAAGACGATTTGAAAAAGCGATAAGGTCGTATTTGCGTAATTGTAAGAAAGAAGGGTAAACCGGTACTTCTTGAGAAGCCTCGACCCTAAACCTTCTGCTCAAAAATGAAATCGGGGACGAAGCGAATAAGTTGAGGCTTCCAAAGGTGTAAACCCCCCGTTCTGTGGGTCTAAGAAAATACTCAAACTGTTTTTCTTCCCCTGACTTAAAAGCGCTTGAAAGTCCAAAATCCCGCTTTTGAAACTGAAAAGGAAGTTCGTCTATAATTTTGATTTTGGCTTGAAACAAATAACCGTTGCCCACTTTTAAAACAATCGGATTCTCATCTCCGTTGGATAACTTATCGGGTAGGATGCGTTCTCCCTTAATTTTTCCTTTTGAGGCGAATAGCAGTATCAAATCTGTGAAGAAAAGAAAAACCGTAATGAAAAAGAGCACCTGGGCGACACCTATCAGGTTTGGAAAGATGAAAGCTATAATAAAACACGATATGACACCGAAGAGCACGATGAAAAAACGTTTTTCCAAAAAAGAATTTTTAAAAGCTTTTTTCAAGTCTTACCGCGGTATTTCAATAGATTCCAATAATTGCATTATCACTTTTTCGGCGGTAAGGCCCTCCATTTCCCGCTCAGGGGTCAACAATACCCTATGTGCTAAAATTGGAATGGCTACCTTTTTTACATCTTCAGGGGTTATAAAATCCCTACCCTTCATTGCTGCCAACGCCTTTGAAGCGTTCATTATTGCGATAGATGCCCTAGGGGATGCCCCGAGATAAAGATTGGCATTTGTTCTGGTACTAGTAACAATGCCAGCAATGTATTTTAAAAGATTTTCTTCTACAATGACCTCTTTGATGGTTGTTTGATATGCAATAATTTCTTGCTGCGTCAAAACAGGCGATATCAACGATTCTTCAATTTGATTTTTTTGTTTGTGCTTGCTCATCAAAATGGCTACTTCGTCTTCTTGACTCGGATAATCAACATTTATCTTGAAGAGAAAACGGTCAAGTTGGGCCTCTGGCAAGCGATAAGTGCCTTCTTGCTCAATTGGGTTTTGGGTTGCAAAGACCAAAAAAGGTGCTTGCATTTCATATTCCTTACCATCAATGGTAATCTGTCGCTCTGCCATTGCTTCAAAAAGGGCAGATTGTGTTTTTGCAGGGGAACGGTTGATTTCATCAATCAACACCAGATTTGAGAAGAGGGGACCTTTTTTGAATTCAAATGTGGATGTTTTTACATTGAAAATAGAAGTGCCCAAAATATCACTTGGCATGAGATCCGGGGTGAATTGGATACGATTGAAATCTACACTCATTGTCTTGGCCAATAATTTAGCCGTAACCGTTTTGGCGACACCAGGCACACCTTCAATCAAAGAATGGCCATTGGCCAAAATGGAAATCAAAAGCAGTTCAATCATCTGGTCTTGGCCAATGATAACCTTGCCCAATTCTTCTTTTACTTTCTCTACTGATGTTTTGAGTTTTTCTAGGTCTATTCGAGAATTAAACTCCAATGGGTTGTTTTCTTCCATATTATGCCTTGAATTCTGTAATTTTTTTGTTCAAATTAATAATGTCTTGTTCGGTGTGCGTTGTTTTTCCCTTAAGAAAAACAATGAATTCCAATAGTTCTTTGGTCTGTTCTACGGGCTTTGCTGATATATTGGCCAATTGTTGTATCGTTTTTTCAGAGATATTGGAGGTGTCCACATGATACCGGTTACGCAAATGCGCCATGAAATAACGAATCTTTTTCTCAACAATATTCGAATGATCTTTGTTTTGATAATACAATGACCCTACTGTTCTTGTGAATGCAACCGAGGAATTTTCGTTGGGTTCGAGTATGGGAATAATGCGTTGCTCTCGTTTTGCCCTGAAAAGAACAAACAGCAACACTCCGATAATGGTTAAGTAATAGGTCCATTTTAAAGCAGTTTGGTTCAATACGAAACGCATGGGCGAATTAATTACCACACGACCGGCTTTCTTGTAGTTGTCCCAAAATAATGGTGAGTCGTCAATATATGACAGTGTGTATGATACATAGTCTGTATTACCCCTAAGCATATAATAATTGGAGAATACCTGTGGGGTTGCATGAATGTAAAAGTTGCCCTTTCCAAAATTTATTTTAATAAAATTGGGTGCCTTTATGACTTCCTCTACCTCTTGTGTTATATGATTCTTTCTTTCAAAACGAATATGTCCTAAAACTTGGGTTTTTGAGGTGTCGAGCTTAACGATATGGGTTTTATTGAGGCCACGAGAGTAGTTGAAAACCCCTCCCTCGAACTTTTTATGGGTCAAATCAATCGAAACAGTATCTTCTGTTATGGAGTAATCACTTTGAAAATCCAATTTTAAGGTATCGGCCAGCAGATAGTTCATCGAATTTGCCGCGATAAAAACCGTATTGCCCTTTTCGACATAATTCAGTAGTTGATTGGTTTCTTGTTTATCCAAATCGATATAATCATTGATTAACATGTAATTTGAGGAGACGCTACTGTCACGTTTGGTGAGCACATCATAAACACTTTCTTCAATCTTGGTGATTTCAGTTTGAGGAAACAGGATCTTCATTTCCTCAAAAAGCACAAAACAACCAAAAGGTATTTTATCGGCAGCCGTATAGGAGGGTCTCCAATCAATTGGACGTGGACGAACGATTTCAGAAATGATGATACCAATAACCACGGCGGTAAATAAGCCTAAAATGATTTTTGCTTTTTTATCCATGCCTAGATAGCTATCATTTGATTCATGGTATCAAACTTTAATTTTACTTGTTGAAACCGTGTTTCATCAATAGGTTGCTCCCCATACCATATGTAGTCATATACATAAGCCAAAGAAGTAAAACCACCCTTTAATCGAGGCTCTTGAATTTCGCTTCTGTAATCTGCGTTCGTTTTCTCAAAATGCCATTCTATGATTTCTTGTTTCGAAAGATTTTTCAAAAAACGAAGAAAATGGTAACGCACTGCCAATCGGTAGTTTTTTTCGTTGATGGCATCGGACAACAGTCTATCAAAATCAACTTGTTCAATGTGTTGTTCGGTCAACTCAATATCATGAATCGTTTTGGCCTTTTTAGTAAAAATGGCCTCAAATCGTTCGTTGATCAATAACCGGATTATAAGGTAGATAATCAATCCACCCATGATAATATATATCAGCCATTTCAAAATAGTGAATACTTCTGGCGAAATATCAATTCCGAATGTATCGCCTAACCAGCCATTTAACCAATTAAAGAAACGGCTTAATAGGTTTTGTGATTCTCCGGTCTTGATGTCATAGTTGAATTCTTTCCCAATATATTTTTTGGATAGGTTTTCTAATTTTGGCCGAACGTTCAAATTAGAACTTTTATCAACTCCAACAGTAATGGAGTCTTGTTGTGCTAAGGCCCAAAGATTGCTTATACATAGTATGAAAAGTAGTATTTGTTTCACTAAGCTGACTCCCCTATTTGATCTATTTTTTTTCGTGTGTTGATATTATATGTCTTTTCATGAAGGGCATAATATAAAATGCCGTTCACAAATTGTGATAGGCATTGACCGTATATAGCGAGTACAAGAAAAAGGCAGGTACCTAATGTATAGACTACTGTTGCCACAACAGAATTGGTAAAGTCAACATCATTTTGTACGACATGAAAGGTGTAGACGCCAACAATCACTCCGGGCACAATAAAAGTGATAAGAATTAAAATTCCCAATAACAGTCCCATTATGAAGTTGACACCTACTGATTTCCAAAAATTTTTTGTTATCAAATTCCATCCTTCCCCCAGAGCGCTGCCTACACTTTTCTTATTTTGCAACATATCATAGAACGACACTCCCAACCAACCAATCAAAAAATATTGAAGAACGTATTGAACGAACAGCCCAACCAAGGGTATGAAGGCAAAAATGACCACTACGATGAGAAAAGCGATATAAATGGGAATCAAAAGCAGTACAAATAAGATAACATTACCCAACTGTCCTCTCAAATATGACCAAACCTCTTTTTTGTCAAAATTATTGGATTCATTTTCGTCATATCGAATCATAAAACTGCTTGCAAGACCGTAATTCAGCACGCCAACCATCAATAAGATGATAAAAAACAAGAATCCACCAACACCCAAGAGAATATAATATTTATCATCAACTGAGGATGATGGGCCATTAAAGCCCCCTTGGGTTTCGTAAGCGATGATGCCCATAAAACCAGAAACCAGGAAATAACTGGTTACTAAAAGTCCTATTAGAAAAATACCATTGTAGCTTAAAAAGACATTGGTGAACTTTTTGATATTTTGCTTGAAAAAGTCAAAATAGGTTGAGATGATTTCCCCAAAATCACGGTTCACCCGCAATGGAATGTATGTATCTTTCATGTAGTTTGTTTGCTTGATAACGGTGACTTCATCAATGTGCCATATGCTGTTAGGTTCGTACGGTTTTCGGTATTCAATTTATTATTGGTCAAACGATTGACCATTCTAGGGTAGAAACCATAATAGAAAGCAATGAGCACTAAAGAAGTACCGATAATTAAAAAGGCCAACCAGTTTGGCATATCTGTATATCGCGTTATAAACCCCTCGATAAAGCCAGCTACAATAAAAAAGGGAATGGTACTTACAACCACCTTCAATCCATCTTTGGCACCTTTCATGAATGAAATCCTTCTTGAAAATGTTTTTGGGAAAAGAATGCTGTTGCCCATAATCAGGCCTGCGCATCCCGCGACAATAATGACTGAAATTTCTATTGTTCCATGAAGCCAAATCTGTTTGTTTGCTTCAAAAAAAACGCCTTTGGTATAAAAGAATGTGATAAAAGCCCCAAGCATCACACCATTACTGAACAAAATATATGCGGTGCCAACACTTGTGATTACCCCAAAGGCAAAGGCTAAAAAGGCCACCCGAATATTGTTGATGGTAATCCCTAAAAAACTTCCTATTTCACTTCCACTTTTGTAAATCGCCGCAGGGTCACCTTTAGCAATATTATTAAGGGTTTCATTCACATAGGCGTCCCCCAAAATCAATCGTATAAAGGTTGAATCATTCCTGGCCGAAATACTACCGATCGCAGTGGCTATTGCAAAAATCAAAAAGGCGATAAGAAGGGTTCTTTGGTGTGCTGAAAAAAATAAGGGGAACTCGTAGGCCCAAAAGTCTACAACACGATTACCACTCTCTTTTTTGTTCTTGTAAATTTTTTGATGTGCCTGCGATGCTAGAGAGTTGAGATACAATAAAGTTTTACTTCCATCGTAATAGGTCTGTGCATATGACAAGTCGTTGGTCAATTGAATATAACCATCAGCGAGGTCGTCAGGATTCGTCTTGTTACCAAGGGTAATAGCTTTTTCAAATGCTATCCATTTTTCCTTATTTTGCTTGACAAAGGCGGCTTCGCGCATAAAAATTTCTCTAAATTAAATGTAAGGCTTAATGGGCAACCTTCAAATCAATACAACGCAAAATGTTAACCTTAATTATAAAATCGTAAGCATAGGCGAACGTATTTTGGCTTTTTTGCTTGATGCTTTCGTTCTTTATCTATATGTCATTTTGGTACGTTTGATTGGTGATGCCATTGGATATATTTATGAAGACCGTTGGACCCAAAGGGGGCTGGTCGCATTGATTTTTCTTCCAGCTATGGGATATAGCCTTTTTATGCAGAGTATTTTTAATGGAAGGACCATAGGTAAGATGTTATTGAAAATGCGTGTCGTTAGATTCGACGGAACGCCAGTACACTGGAGCAATTATTTGGTAAGATGGATGTTGCGTCTGGTTGATATATGGATTTTCTTCGGGTCTATTGGAATTTTGACCTTATTGTTTTCTGAGCGCAGGCAACGCTTGGGTGACGCTGCGGCGGGTACTGTTGTCATAAGCACCAAGAACAAAACAAAGGTGTCGCACACAATATTGGAAGAAGTGGAAGAGACTTACATCCCGAAATTTACTAATGTGACATTATTGACCGATAAAGACGTGCGTCTTATTAAAGAAACTTACAGTATTGCGGTCCGAAGTAATGATTATAAAACGCTGAATGCCCTAAGACTTAAGGTTGACGGTATTTTAAAAACCAATTCTGAACTCTATGACAAACAATACTTAGATACCGTGCTGAAAGACTACAACCATTACACGCAGAAAATGTAGGTTTGTTAGGAGTTAGGAGTTAGGAGTTAGGAGTTAGGAGTTAGGAGTGACGTTTGCTTTGAATCACTTTTGTTGTATAGAGAGCCGAGAAGAACCCATCACCAAGAATCAGTAACCATGTTTTTTCAAGTACTCGATATATTAGGGACAATAGCTTTTGCCATTTCTGGGGTTTTGGTGGCAATGGATAAGCGATTGGATTTGTTTGGGGTATTGATTATTGCCTTTGTTACCGCTATTGGCGGAGGTACTTTGCGCGATTTGTTGATTGGTAATACCCCAGTGGTTTGGATGAGAGATGCCACCTACATGATAACCATTGTAATCACAGTTGTTTTTGCCATCATTTTTTCGAGTAGGTTGAAGTATTTAAGAAAGTCATTGTTTCTATTTGACACTATTGGTATCGGTCTTTTTACCATGATTGGTATTGAAAAGGGTTTGGAAGCGGAACTGCTGCCCATCATGTGCATTGCCTTGGGTACGATGACGGCCAGTTTTGGCGGGGTAATTCGAGATATTCTTTGTAATGAAATACCTGTGGTCTTTAGAAAGGAAATTTACGCCACCGCCTGTATTCTTGGCGGATTATCTTATTTTCTTGTCAATACCTTGGGTGTACCTGAAAAATATAGTTATGGCTTGGGGATTTTGACCGTTATCTCCATACGGTTGTTGGCGGTGCGATATGCCATATCGTTGCCCAATATCTATACAAAAAGACTGCATTAAAGAACCTCTGCCTTCGTAATATAGACGTTTCGCATGGGCCATTCTCCCTTATCAATTTTCACCTGATTGATTTTGTCAACTACCTCCATGCCCTCAATTACTTTGCCAAATGGGGTATAGCTTCCATCCAAATGATAAGACCCCGGTTGGGTAACCACAATAAAGAATTCAAATGGTGAGGCCAATTTATGCGGATTATCCCGTTCACTACTGGGCATTGATATGGTGCCTCTATGGTGTTTATGGCCTTTTCTAGTGTCTGGTGGTAGAAGGTAGCGACCGATAGCCTTTCGTTTGGTGCTCGTTTCCTTGTCGTCGGAATTGCCGCCCTGAATGATAAAATCAGGTACTACGCGATGAAATTGCGTATTATCGAAATAACCCTTCTTGGTCAAATAAATAAAATTGGCTTTGTGGTATGGTACGTTATTATATAGCTGAATGGTGAAGCTTCCCATACTGGTCGTCAATCGTACTTTATTCTCTTTGAGGCCTTTGGCATAATCAAAGAAAAAGTCGATGGCATTTTCTTCGTTTAAGCGAAAAGTATCTTTTTCAACTTCTGCCACTGCTACGTTTGTGGGCGTAATCGTATCTTTTGGACTTTCAGACAACTTCTTATCGCCGTTTAGCTTTTTATTCGTATTACCGCATCCTACCAAAAAAAATAATAGTAAACTTGTGAGTGGAGTAAGACCGTCAATTTTCATGAATTTTTCCTTTTTTAGCGAACAGGTCATAAAAATAAAGAATCTACCGTTGCCGGGAGAGTCCGCCCACTACATCATGGAACCTGAGGTTCGTAAACAGTTTAGAGAAGAGGGGCACCTGATTAAAGAGAACGCCAAAAAGGCTGCAGTGATGGCCTTGTTTTATCCAAAGGAAGGGAGTACCTATCTTTTATTGATATTACGAACGGCATATCCTGGTGTACATTCCCAACAAATTGGATTTCCAGGAGGGAAGGTCGAAAAAACGGACCGTGATTTACTGGATACGGCCAAGCGCGAAACCTTTGAAGAAGTTGGGGTGCGTCAAGATTTGATTCAGTCTATCAAACCATTGACCGAGGTCTATATTCCACCCAGTAATTTTTTGGTACAACCATTTTTAGGCCTTCTCATGGAAACGCCTAATTTTAAAATCGACCCTATTGAGGTTCAGGAGTTGGTAGAGGTCAATCTCATTGATTTTTTAAATGATGCAAACGTTTTGGAACAGCGCTTGAGCACTTCTTATGCTAATAATATTTTGGTACCTGCCTTTTCCTTAAATGGTTACACGGTATGGGGTGCAACGGCAATGATGTTAAGTGAAATAAAGGAATTGCTCAAACGATTGCTTTAGGACCGATTTTGTATTTTAGTCCTCTTAGTGAACCCACATGGATATTTTTAAGAAAACCCCCTTCGGCCATAACTTGTTTTTCAAGAAATGGTTGATTCGTATTTTAGGGTTTATGACGCATTCTCGATATAAGGGCTTCAATAAATTGGAAATTGAGGGTTCTGATATCATCAGGGAGCTTCCTGAGCAGAATGTTCTTTTTGTAAGCAATCATCAAACGTATTTTGCAGATGTCGTTGCTATGTTCCATGTCTTTAATGCAGCATTAAGCGGAAGGGAAGATAATATCAGAAATATTTTATATCTCTGGAAACCCAAACTGAATTTCTATTACGTGGCGGCCAAAGAGACCATGAAAAAAAGTCTATTGACCAAGGTCTTGGCATATGCTGGTTCCATTAGTATTGAACGAACTTGGCGCGCCGATGGAAAAGACATAAACCGAAAAGTGAAATTCAGTGATATTTCGAACATTGGTATTGCGCTGGACGATGGTTGGGTCATCACGTTCCCCCAGGGGACCACAAAACCATGGAAACCCTTGCGAAAGGGTACCGCCCACATCATTAAAAAGTATAAACCAGTGGTGGTTCCTGTCGTAATTGATGGTTTTCGTAGGTCTTTTGATAAAAGAGGACTGTATATCAAGAAAAAAGGAATTCTGCAGTCAATGAATATCAAAAAGCCCTTGGAAATTGATTATGAGAATGAGTCGATTGAGCAGATTGTGGAGAAGTTGGAATATGCCATTGAACAGCATCCTTCTTTTCTACATGTGATACCACAAGAAGAACTAGCGGCCTACGAAGCCGACCATCAAAAAAGACGTTATAGCTATAAGGGAAAAAGCTAGACCTCAAGCTTTTCAAGTTCTCGGTAGTTCTCATTCAGCCGTTTTAATAACAACCCATATAGCAATCGATAAAAAAGCCAAAACAATAATCCAAAAAAGGCAATCGAAAAGGCAAAGAAGACACCTACGATCAACCAGGCCAAAAGGGTCGAATCTGCGGTGGATATTCGTTCTATAAGTGGTTGGGGAGGGTCAAAGATGAGCACTTCCAATAAAACAACAACCATGGTTAGGGCAAACAGCCCGACATTAAACCAAACATATTGCATTACGGTTTTACGGGTCTTGATAATTTTTTTCATTAAATCTCTAGCAGAATCGGTAACAGAGATGCTCTTATAGTTTCGGTAAAACTGAAATCCGAAGTAGAGGATTACGATAAAGAAAATGATTTGCAGTACCCAATCCGTAATGGTGATAAAGTTGGTGCCTTTCCCAGAAATTTCACCACCCTTGATGGGGAGCACTGAAATGATGATCCAAAATAAAAATTCAGCGACACAGATATAGAAAATCCATTTAACCAAAGAACTTGATTTTTTCCATAGCATCTTATAAATGTCATCATAACTCAGCTTGGGCAATTGTCTTTCTTGCTTTTGCCAGTCTTTCTTTAAGAGTTCCAATTCATCCATCATAATTTCAAGGATTTAGTATGGTTCTTAGTTTGTTTTTAACCCGATTCATTTTCACCCTGGCGTTGACCTCGGTAATACCCAGGGTTTCTGAGATTTCGGTATAGTTTTTATCCTCCAAATAGAGAAACACCAATGCTTTTTCAATATCGCCCAATTGTTTTATGGCATTATACATCAACTTCAATTGTTGTTCTTCGGTGTCATCATAGTCATTGGCCTTTACTTTGAATATCACAGAATCGTAGTCTTGGGTCCTGACCCTTTTTTTTGATTTACGGTAAAGGGTAATCGCCGTGTTCAATGCGACGCGGTACATCCAAGTACTGAATTTTGAATCGCCCCTAAATTTGGGGTATGCTTTCCATAATTGTATCGTAATCTCCTGAAACAGGTCGTTGTGAGCATCGCGGTCGTTGGTATATAGACTACAAACCTTGTGAACAATGTTTTGATTGTTCTCCAGTTCAGTCACAAATTTATGCTCTAGCTCTTTATTCAATTGGGTTGGCACGTTTCTCTATAAGTAGTTCAAAAGTGAATTTTGTTACACTGTATCTATCTTATTACTTATCGAAAATACTAAAATGGTCGGCCAACTCGAGAAGCGGAAAACCAATTCTTTATTTTTGTATTCTAAATTATGCAAATGAATATTCCACAGTCCAGTTTTAAGCGCATTGTTATCGTAGGTGGTGGTTTTGGGGGTATTGCCTTGGCCAAGAGACTATGTAGGCAAGAGTTTCAAGTGGTATTGATGGATAAGCATAACTACCATACTTTTCAACCTTTGTTGTATCAGGTTTCTACTGGAGGTCTCGAACCTGATTCCATTGCTTACCCTATTCGTAAGGTTCTTCAGGGGTATCCTGATTTTTACTTTAGAATGACTGAAGTGTTGAAGGTTGACCCAATCAAAAACGAAGTTTATACGACCATAGGGGAATTGAAGTTTGATTATTTGATTATTGCGACCGGTACAAAAACGAATTATTTTGGAAATGCGTCCATAGCCAAAAACAGTATGGCGATGAAAACGGTACCGCAGTCTTTAAACCTGAGAAGCCTCATTCTTGAAAATTTTGAGCAAGCCTTGTTGACCGATGATCTTCATGAAAGGGAGGCTTTAATGAATTTTGTGATTGTTGGTGGTGGGCCAACCGGCGTGGAACTGGCTGGGGCCCTCGCCGAGATTAAGAAAGGGATTCTTCCCAAAGACTATCCTGATTTAGATACAAGGCGTGCACAGATAAATTTGGTGCAAGGCGCTGATCGTTTGCTACCGGCCATGAGCGAAAAAGCTTCACAAAAAGCAGAGGACTTTTTAGAAGGGTTGGGAGTAAATGTTTGGAAAGGTGTTCGGGTTACCCATTATGATGGTCAACTGGTGAAAACAAATCAAGAAACAGAGTTTGAAACAGCGACACTGATATGGGCGGCAGGAGTAAGGGCCGTAACGATAAAAGGATTGGATTCAGACGGTATTTTATCAAAGTCCAAACGATTATTGGTCAATGAGTTTAATCAGGTGAAAAAACATGAAACTATTTTTGCTTTGGGTGATGTTGCCGAAATGATTTCTGAGGATTACCCACGCGGACACCCAATGATGGCGCAACCGGCAATTCAGCAGGGTAAGAATTTAGGGGACAACCTTATTCGACTTTCTAAAGGAAAACCGATGAAACCTTTTGTTTACAAAGACAAAGGGAGTATGGCCACCATAGGAAGAAATAAGGCTGTTGCTGATTTACCCAATATTAAGTTCCAGGGTATTTTTGCTTGGTTTGTTTGGATGTTCGTACATCTGTATTTTTTAATTGGCTTTAGAAATCGACTAGTGGTCTTTATCAATTGGGTATACAACTATGTCAGATTTGACCGTGAGGCAAGATTGATTATTCGCCCTTTTAAAAAGAACTACTCTTAAAATTTACTGACTGTTAAATAAGATACAAAGTATATATTCCCCACATTAAATAATTAAATTCATGTCATTAGATGGTCATGAATCGATTACTCGCTTGTATTTTTTTATGTTCCTTGTATTTTGGATGGGGCCAGCAGGAATCCCCTTCGGAAAGCTTAATGATAGAGAGCTTTGGATATCCCGACTTTGGAGATAACTCGAGTTATGGGGAATTCCAAGTCCTTTATCCTCTTGGAGAGAAAACTTCTGTTGGAGTTTGGGGGCTCAATCAGCAAAATGCGGCTTTTCGACGTTTTAATGCCAGATTTATGATAAAACAACGGCTAGCAAGGCGCATATTAGGTGCAGTAGGTTATGAAACGGAGTGGGATTTGACCAGTCCTGACTGGAAACAAGATGCAAATAAATCCCTTTATATAGGAATTGAATACGAACCAAAACCCAACCTTTCAATTAATGCAGGCATTAGAAACCTGTTAAATCAATCAGGGTTTAACCCCTTAGGGGTAGAGAAGAGCAATACAAAGGCTCAATGGTCGGTTGGTTCTAAGTTAAAGTTTTAAACGCTACGCGGATGGTATTTTTCCAATGCCTTGGCCAAGTGTTTCCTATCAACATGTACATAAATTTCAGTGGTAGTAATACTTTCATGACCCATCATTTGTTGAATGGCCCTCAAGTCTGCACCATTTTCCAATAGGTGACTTGCAAAAGAATGCCTAAAGGTGTGGGGGCCGACTTTTTTTTGGAGTCCAATTTTTTCAGCCAATCTTCTGATAATCTCAAATATCATGGCCCGGGTCAGTTGTTTTCCCCTACGATTTAAAAAAAGAATATCCTCATGGCCTTTGACCGGTTTTTGATGTGCTCTGACATAATCGAGATATAGGTTGATAAATTTTATATTCACCTCGCTAATGGGCACAAAACGCTGTTTGTTGCCTTTGCCCGTAACCAAAATGATTCCTTCTGAAAAGAATACATCTGAACGTTTAAGGTTGATTAGTTCTGAGACGCGTAACCCACAGCCATATAATGTTTCTAACATCGCCCGATTTCGCTCTCCTTGGGGACTGCTTAAGTCAATTGCCCCAATGAGTCCATCAATTTCGTTCTTTGAAAGTGTTTCAGGAAGCTGTCGTCCAATTCTAGGGGATTCAATCAAATCTGTCGGATTATCTTCGCGATAGTTTTCAAACACCAGATAGTAGAAAAAGCCTTTTAGACCTGATATCAAACGGGCTTGTGATCTAGGATTAATCGTTTGGGCTACTTCATAAATACATCTCTTGACGATTTCTTCATTGATATGAACGGGATTGGATTTAATCTCATGATGTTCGAGAAAAGATATGAGTTTCTTGATGTCCCTCGAATAATTTGTAATGGAATTGGTAGATAGCCCTCTTTCGATTTTGAGATAGTGTTCATAGTCTGATAAAGCCTGTTCCCAAGTCATACTTCAAAAATACGGGAAGTTTATTTGAATAGGTTTTCACTAAAAAGCTAAAACTTACGTTAAGAGATTGAATAGATTAACCAAACAACAATTCACCATGAAACAATACGTTCTCGTCGCTTTTCTAGTTATTTCAACAACGATTTCGTCACAATATGTAGACCGTTCTTTCTTTAAGGCCGGTATACACGTTGGTGTGCCCGTAGGTGATGCTGCCGATTTGGCCAATGTGGGCTTTGGCTTGGACTTATATCAGCATTGGGGCATTTCAAAAAAGTTTGACTTGGGTCTCGCCACAGGGGTTCAATACTATTTTGGTTTGGATTCGACCATAGATATTGGCCCAGAAGCCATAACTGTAAGAGGTGAGGATACAATTTACGCCCCCCTAGCTGCCTTTTTCCGTTTTTACCCTTCAAAGAGTATTAATCTCGGTGGAGATATTGGTTATGCGATAGGTTTTAATGATTTCACCGATGGCGGCTTTTACTACCGCCCTACACTCTCTTTTGACCTTTCACCCGGTTCTGCCCTTAATTTCTCCTATGCTGCAATTGAGGGAGAAAATGCTACTTGGTCAACCATTACCGGGGGTGTTATATTTCGATTTTGAGCCTGAAAATATTTTATGACTTGGTTGTGTTGGCTACTTAGGTATCGTTATCTTTACTTCAGTAAAAACACTATAATCATGAAAAAAACACTTTTTTTTAGCGCTTTTTTAATCGCTTTTGTCTGGGTTTCAAGAGCCCAAGTATACACCGGTGCTGTTGGTTTGGGCATTGGTCTTTATGAAGGTGCCACGGCCGTAGGTCCTTCTGGTAAATACTTTTTTGCCGAAAACCATGCCGCCCAAGCTGATTTACTCTTTGCGGATGGTGTAACAATTCTTGGAGTAAATTACCAATATCATGGTCAATTTAGTGGTGCTGAAGGCCTTCAATGGTTTGCAGGTGCCGGTCCTGACATATTTTTATTTGGTAATGGTGGAGGGTCTAACTTCAATATTCGCTTTATTGGCGGGTTAGAATATAAAATTCCTGATGTGCCCTTGGTGTTTGCTTTTGATTGGCGACCAACATTATCACTGGAAAGTAATGTTACGGAGCGGTTTGACGCTGGTATTTTTGGTCTTGGGTTTCGATATGCTTTCGACTAAATTGTTCTAAAAATAAAGAGGAGAAAGGAGCGAATAGCTCCTTTTTTTGTTTATGAGCCTTGTCTTTTTGTGGTCGTCAAACTTTTATATCTTTAAATTTTACAAATTACAACGGATATGAAAACCGTTATAGCCCCATACCGTAATTCATGAAACTTATTATTATTAATGGTCCCAACTTAAATCTGTTGGGAAAACGTGAACCAGAAGTCTATGGGCATCAAACATATGAGGAGTACTACGAAACGCTTCGTAATCGATTTCCTCATGTAGCACTCGAGTACTATCAATCGAATATTGAAGGTGAATTAATCGATAAAATTCAAGAGGTGGGCTTTTCATACCAAGGCATTGTTTTAAATGCCGCGGCCTATACCCATACCTCTGTGGGTTTAGGTGATGCTATAAAGGCTATTGAAACCCCTGTGATTGAGGTACACATATCGAATACATTTTCGCGAGAAGCGTTTAGACACCAATCCTTTATTTCATCAGTTGCTAAAGGTGTAATTTTGGGTTTTGGACTACAGAGTTATGATTTGGCCATCCGTAGTTTTTTGGAATAGTCCACCCACACTTTCATTTGGTCAACGCCATAGGATACCAATTAAAAATTGAGGGAAATTTACTCGCCAATAACTGCAAGATGGAGTAATTGCTTAGGAAATTGGTTTGAAGTATTTTTTATCGGCATAGAAGGTTCCAAAGGGCAATAAAGAAGCGATAAAAAGAATCAAAAATCGTTTAATACTCCACTTATTTACCCAAGTAAGGATTCCTGCTAAAACCACAAATAAGATGAAAAGGATACCATGCGCCATTCCTGCAATTTTATTGGGCTCAACTATGCCCGCCCAGTACTTTAATGGCATGGTCAATCCGAAAATCAATAAATAAGAAATACCTTCTAATATTGCGGTAATCCGAAGGGCTTTTAGCATGTAATCTAAATTATAAATGAATTACTTCATCGTAAGCATCGGCAACCGCTTCCATAACTGCTTCGCTCATGGTAGGGTGAGGGTGTACGGCCTTAAGTATTTCATGCCCCGTGGTTTCTAGTTTTCGGGCTACCACGGCTTCGGCAATCATATCGGTCACGCCGGCACCGATCATATGGCAACCCAACCATTCGCCGTATTTTGCATCAAAAATAACTTTTACAAAACCATCGGCATTTCCACTTGCTTTTGCCTTTCCGCTGGCCGAAAATGGAAATTTACCCACTTTAATATCATAACCTGCTTCTTTGGCCTTACTTTCTGTCAAGCCAACTGATGCCACCTCTGGCATACAATACGTACATCCAGGAACATTACCGTAGTCAAGTGGTTCAACATGCATTCCCGCTATTTTTTCTACACATAGTATTCCTTCAGCCGAGGCAACATGTGCCAAAGCAGCTCCTTGCGTTACATCGCCAATGGCGTAATATCCTGGAATATTGGTTTGGTAATAATCGTTGACCAATATTTTATCACGGTCCGTGGCAATACCAACATCTTCCAAACCAATATTTTCAATGTTCGTTTTTATTCCAACAGCGGAGAGTAAAATATCCGCTTCTAAAATCTCTTCGCCCTTTGACTTTTTAACTGTAGCTTTTACCCCATTTCCAGAAGTATCGACCTTGGTTACCTCTGCAGACGTTTTGATTTTTATACCGGTCTTTTTAAAGCTGCGCTCCAATTGTTTCGAAATGTCAACATCTTCTACAGGTACAATATTGGGCATATATTCCACTACGGTGACTTCCGTGCCCATTGAATTATAAAAGTAGGCGAATTCGATACCAATGGCACCGCTACCTACAACAATCATTTTTTTGGGTTGCCTTTCTAAAGTCATCGCTTCACGATAACCAATTACTTTCTTGCCGTCTTGCGGCAAAGAAGGCAATTCCCTACTTCTAGAACCTGTTGCGATGATGATATGATCTGCAGAATATTCGGCCGGGTCACCATGCTCTCCTTTAACGATGACCTTTTTTCCTTTTTGTACTTTACCGTATCCGGTCAGTACTTCAATCTTGTTCTTTTTCATGAGAAACTGAACGCCTTTGCTCATTCCTTCTGCCACACTTCGGCTACGCTTCACGACCTTGTCGAAATCGTGCTTTGCTTCTTTGACCTCAAGGCCATAATCTTCTGCATGTTTCAGGTATTCAAATACTTGGGCAGACTTCAATAAGGCTTTTGTTGGAATACATCCCCAGTTCAAACAGACCCCACCAAGGCTTTCCTTTTCTACAATGGCTGTTTTAAGGCCTAGTTGTGACGCACGTATAGCTGTGACATATCCTCCAGGGCCGCTACCCAACACTATGACATCGAAATGGCTCATGCAAATGATTTTTGGTTAAATGGATTGCAAATTTAGTGAAGTGTCAGGAGTTTTTCCCAAACATTTTTTGGTTGTAGGTTTTAGACTGACCTTTAGGTATGGACAATGACCTCCAATACTTGCCTTTTATCATTTTTCCAATAAAGATAATTTGCCCAACATGAGAAGCATAATGGGCCAATTGCCTGTTCACCGCTTCCGGTATGGTATGATTTTGATTCCTGATTTTTATTAAGCTGCTGAAGTTTGAATCATTGATGCTATCCAATGCACCAAAAAGACAATTCCATCCTTGATCCCAAAGTTCTAGTACTTCCTTTTTTGTTTTGGGTGGTCTTTCGAACTCATTATCTCTGTTACGCCAAGTCTTCTCCCCATCTTCAAATAAAAAGTTGGTCCATCGACTTAACATATTCCCGTTTAGGTGTTTTACTATAAGGGCAATACTATTTTCGGACATTGAAGGTCGCCAAAAAAACTCTTCAGGTGAAAGCTGTTCAAAGGTTTTGTCACCATAGTTTTTGTAGCGTTCAAATTCGAACTTTGCACTGGTCATATAGTTTTTGGAAAACGACATTATTCTTTTTTTGGTTCAAACCCTATACTGACAGAGTTGATACAATATCGCTGCCCGGTGGTATCTCGAGGTCCATCATCAAAGACATGACCTAAATGACTCCCGCAATTGGCACAAAGGGTTTCGGTACGAATCATACCATGTGAGGTATCCCTTATGTACTCAATGGCACCTTCAATAGCCTGGTCAAAAGAAGGCCAACCACAACCACTTTCAAATTTATTTTGGCTTTTAAAAAGTTGGGAGCCGCATGCTTTACAGCAATAAAATCCTTTCTCAAAATGTAAATTGTATTGGCCCGTAAAAGGTCGTTCTGTGCCTTTTTGACGCAAAACGTAATATTCTTCTGGGGAAAGGACTTCTTTCCACTCTGCTTCTGTTTTCTCAATGCCGTATTTTTTCATCACATTTTTTGAACGAAAATAAAAATTCAATGTTAGACCCTTAAACTTAAAATGACTTGAATTCGTTTTGAAAAAGGAAAACCCGCTAAAACACGGGCTTTCTTTTTGTTAAAACTTCTTGGATTTTATGATACGTGTGGACTACAAAAATTTATTGCGAAATAATATCTTCTTCGGTCACACTGATTTTATCCATAAGGCTCAGAATATCCATTTTACTGTCAAGATTGGAGTCTATAAACAAGTTTGCAGGAATAATAGCTATTCTAGTCACCACATTGTCAGTAAAGCTAACATTTAAATCGCTCAGGTCGTTATCGCCAATGATTTGAAACTGCACGGAATCAATATCATGGTCGAAAACATATTGAAATTCACCAAATTCATCGAATAAACTCGCTGGAAGGCTTGTGAAAAGACCATCATCTAAAGAAACATAGGCTATATAGACATCACTTTCAAGGGCACCATTAAAGGAAACGATTTCACTACCCCATGTATTCGTCTCATCATCATACGTAAAGTTCAATACTTGTTCATAAACTTCTGCCGTTGCGGCATCTTGGCCATCTTGCCCATCCAGGCCGTCAAAACCTTGAGGTCCTGGGGGCCCCTGTGGACCTTCACAACCTATTGCTAAGACCGCTAACATTATTCCAAAGAGTACTTTGATTTTTTTCATAAGTATTGATTTTTTGATTTGATTTTAAACTAAACTTTAATTGCCAGTTCAAAATCAAAAAGCGTTCCAAAAAGAAAAGGGCGGAAGAAATTTCCTTGAGGACTACATGAAAACAAGCTTAAAATACCTTAAACTTCATGGTATTTTAGACTTGCATTCCCCATATGGATTGTTAACTTTAAAAATTGACTTAGGCGTAATAATCCCTGAACAAATCACGATTATACACATCATGAGGAGTTTGTTATTATTTAAAAATATTTATCCCATGGTAAACTAGTCTTTAGTTTTGTTTTGAGCACGAATTTCATGGATTGGTTTGAACCGGTATAAGCAACTTTCATATGTACCTCAAGAATCTTGTTAAGCAGGCGAACGAAGATATCGCTGATATGTAGTTGTTTTTATAAAGTGTAGGTAAGCTTGGCCCAATATTAAAATATCAATATGGGTTATGCCAAAAAATGAATCTTTTTACTGAAGTATTGTATGTTTGAAACGGGGTTTACAAAACGGGCATGAAATGAATTCAACAACTGAGTGGACTATCGTTATACTTAAGCGTATATTGTACGATAGGAACGAACCAAACGAAAAAGCACTATGACCGAGGTATT
This sequence comes from Croceivirga sp., assembly GCA_050042945.1. GTDB lineage: Bacteria > Bacteroidota > Bacteroidia > Flavobacteriales > Flavobacteriaceae > Croceivirga. The sequence continues at coordinate 96,079 of JBHJJC010000020.1, read as the reverse complement.
ACCGTATAGTCGTTTCACTGCATTTGATATTAATTTATTTAAATCTGGGAAGCATTATAGACTTTATGAAAAATTGGGCTCACATTTAATGGAGGTTGATGGCATGAAAGGCACCTATTTCGCCGTTTGGGCGCCCACGGCCAAATCAGTTTCCGTAGTGGGTGATTTTAATTACTGGGTTGAAGGAGCCCACCAATTATTTGTGCGGTGGGATGAAAGTGGTATTTGGGAAGGGTTCATTCCCGGTGTGGACCAGGGCACGAAATACAAGTACAAAATACATAGTCACAACAGTAATATTAAAACCGAAAAAGCAGATCCATTTGCAAGGTATTGTGAACAACCCCCGAACACTGCTTCAATCGTTTGGGAGGCAAATTATAAATGGAAGGATAAAAACTGGATGGACAACCGAGAAGCACATAATGCGCTAGATAAACCCTATTCCGTTTATGAAATTCATTTAGGCTCATGGAAGAAAAAAAATGGTTGGGAATCGTTATCCTACATTGAGGCCTCAGAAGAATTGGTGGGTTATCTCAAGAAAATGGAATTTACCCATGTGGAGTTCATGCCTATCATGGAGTATCCTTACGACCCGTCTTGGGGGTATCAGCTAACTGGCTATTTTGCTCCTACGTCTCGTTTTGGTAAACCGGAAGACTTCAAACGTCTGGTAGACAAGTTACACCAAGCAGGTATTGGTGTTATTTTGGATTGGGTGCCCTCTCATTTTCCCGAAGATGCCCATGGTCTCGGATTTTTCGATGGTTCGAATCTTTATGAGCATCCTGACCGCAGAAAAGGATACCACCCCGACTGGAAAAGTTTGATTTTTAACTATGGAAGAAATGAAGTTAGGGCCTTTTTAATCAGTAACGCCGTGTTTTGGCTTGATCAATATCATGCCGACGGACTGAGGGTTGACGCAGTGGCTTCCATGTTGTACCTCGATTATTCCCGTGAAGAAGGGGAGTGGGAACCGAACATGTACGGTAACAATGAAAACTTGGAGGCCATGTCGTTTATTCGCGATATGAACAAAGAGGTCTATGGCAGTTTTAAAGGGGTACAAACCATTGCTGAAGAATCTACTGCATTTTCAGGGGTTTCTAAGCCCGTTCATCTCGGGGGTTTGGGGTTTGGAATGAAATGGATGATGGGTTGGATGCACGATACCTTAGAATATTTTAAGAAGGAACCGGTTTACAGAAAACATCATCAAGGCGATATTACGTTCAGTATGACCTATGCGTTCACCGAAAATTTCATGTTGCCCTTTTCACATGATGAAGTCGTGTATGGAAAGCAGTCTTTGATTTATAGGATGCCAGGGGATGAATGGCAGCGTTTTGCCCATCTGCGGTTATTATTTGGGTATATGTTCACTCATCCAGGTGCGAATCTCGTTTTTATGGGGGGTGAATTCGGGCAGACCTCTGAGTGGAATTTTCAGGAAAGTTTAGATTGGCACTTATTGGATTATGACTTTCATCAAGGCATTCAAAAACTGGTTCAAGACTTAAATAAGATATACAAAAGCCAACCGGCCTTATATGAAAAACAGTTCAGTCCTGAAGGTTTTGAGTGGATTGAATGGAATGATTCCGAAAATTCAGTGTTAACCTATATTAGGAAGGGGCATGATTCAAAAGATAATTTGATTATCATGGCAAACTTCACTCCAGTAGCTCGTGAAACCTATAGGGTTGGGGTTCCCACGAAAAAGCAACTCAAATTAGTATTTAACAGTGATGACGACAAGTATGGAGGTAGCGGTACCGGTAAAAAGACCTTAAAACCAATCAAAGAAGCCTGGAACGGTCGTGAACAGGCTGTTGAAGTCAACCTTCCTCCACTCGGAGTGTTAATTTATAAGTAGAAACCACAACTATAACGGTGTAGCACAACATTTAATCAAAAGTACTTTTCCACATGTCGGGGGAAAGTGTTTTTTTTGTTGGTACGCATTTAACGTTTTGAGGTCGAAGCGATATTCGATAATTATGTTGAAGAGTCGAAAATGTTAAATGCGTTCCTAATTTCAATTCAATCAGAATATGATTACGAACACTGATATCGAAAAAAAGGGAAACCTTTTCCCCAACCATATAGTAGATTTCAAACAAGATAACGACAGGTTCTTTTTTACTACCCAGAACGGTGTAATCCTTGAACTCACGGTACTCAGGGATAGCATAGTGCGGTTTCGTTATGCAACGGAGCATGCCTTTGAACCTGACTTTTCGTATGCCATAAGCCAAGAGGTGATTACCGGTTACAATAAGCTCGAGGTTACAGAAGAAATTCCTGAATATGTCGTAGAAACCTCTAAAGTAAGGGTTCACATCAATAAGAGTAATTTAAAGGTTGAAATAACCGATTTGGAGGATAACCCCATAAATGAAGATGACAACGGATTTCATTGGGAAGAAAACTACGACTACGGGGGCAATGTTGTAAAAATGACCAAGGTGACCCAAAATGGGGAAAGCTTTTATGGGATGGGCGATAAAGCGTCGCATACCAACCTCAAGGGTAAACGCGTATCAAATTGGGTTACTGACTCATATGCCTATGGTAAGGACCAAGAGCCTTTGTATAAGGCAATTCCTTTTTATGTGGGGCTCCACAATGACGTGGCGTATGGTATTTTCTTTGACAATTCTTTTGGAACCTACTTAGATGTTGCCCATGAACGTAGAAACCTCACCAGTTTTTGGGCCGATGGGGGTGAAATGAATTATTATTTTTTTTATGGCCCCAAAATTTCACAGGTCGTTGAAGCGTATACTGACCTAACAGGTGTACCGGAACTACCGCCCATGTGGGCTTTGGGTTTTCATCAATCAAAATGGAGTTACTATCCTGAAAAGCGCGTTCGGCAATTAGCTTCCAATTTTAGAAAGTACAAGATTCCTTGTGATACAATTTATTTGGATATAGATTATATGGAAGGCTTTCGTTGCTTTACTTGGAACGCACGTCGTTTTCCCAACCCTAAAAAAATGGTTGACGATTTGGAGGCCGACGGATTTAAGACCGTCACCATGATTGACCCAGGCCTTAAAATCGATGGGGATTACTGGGTATATCAGCAGGCGATGGACAATGATTTCTTCTGCAAAAGGGCAGATGGGCCCCATTTTAAAGGTAAAGTATGGCCAGGGGAATGTAAATTTCCCGATTTCACGAATCCTGAAGTTAGAGAATGGTGGGCAGGGCTTTATAAAGAAATGATTTCTGAAATTGGTGTTCATGGGGTTTGGAACGATATGAACGAACCGGCGATCATGGACGTGCCGCCCAAAACGGCCAACCTCGATGTTCGACACGATTATGATGGTCACCCCTGCAGTCATAGAAAGGCGCATAATATCTACGGAATGCAGATGGTTCGCGCTACCTATCAAGGATTAAAAAAGTACACTTTTCCGAAGCGACCTTTTGTTTTGACAAGAGCGGCCTATTCCGGAACGCAACGCTATTGTGCCACTTGGACAGGTGATAACGTAGCTACTTGGGAGCATCTTTGGATTGCAAATGTTCAGATGCAACGTATGTGTATGAGCGGCTACTCTTTTGTTGGTTCAGATATCGGTGGTTTCGCTGAACAGCCCAATGGCGAGCTTTTTGCACGATGGGTGCAGTTGGGTGTATTCCATCCTTTCTGTCGAGTACATTCAAGTGGAGACCATGGGGACCAGGAACCGTGGTCATTCGGGGAGGATATTACGGACATCGTCAGAAAGTTCATAGAACTACGTTATCAATTGCTTCCCTATTTATATACTACCTTTTATAACTATGTGACCAACGGGGTGCCCATGTTACAATCTTTGGTTTACTACGACCAAGAAGATACTCAGACCCATTTTCGGACAGACGAGTTTTTATTTGGAGAACATATTTTGGTCTGCCCGGTTCAAGAGCCCAATGCACAAGGTCGTCGAATGTATATCCCTCGCGGGAAATGGTACAACTATTGGACCGAAGAAATTGTTGATGGACAAGTAGAAAAATGGGTGTCGGCTCCCATAGACAAAATTCCATTTTTCATAAAAGAAGGAGCCATGATTCCTAAGTATCCTGTACAGCAATTTGTTGGGGAAAAAGAAATAACAGAGTTGAAAATCGATGTATATTATAAGGAAGGGACTGAAAATTCCATTATCTACGAAGACCAGTTGGAAGGTTATGACTATCGCAAGGGCAGGTATAGTCTTAGAAAGTTCCGCCTGCTCGGAAAAGAAAATGAGTTAATTCTACAGCAGTTCAAAGATGGTAGCTTTATCACTTCATATGATACCTTTACACTTCAATTTCACGGATTACCGTTTAAAATCAAAACCATAGAAGTTGACAATGAAGTTGTTGACCTGAATTCGGTAAACTTCGATGGCATTGGTACAATTGAAGTAAGTAAAGATATTACGGAGCTTCACCTAGTGGGCGAATAAATAAAGTGACTTTTTATAAAATTGGTTTCATATTCATAAAGAAGTACACTCTTTTTGTAATTTACAACGTATAAATGAATACCAAAACAATTATTTGAAACTCGATATCACGAGGCTATGTTGGCTTCAAGAATATATAAAATAAGAACAATGAAGAAGTTTGCCCTTACACTTGTGGTCTTTTTACTTGTAGTAGCCTGTAAGACCAATCCGTTCACAGGAAAAAAGACCCTGAATTTTTACGGCAACCAACAAATATTTCCCATGGCCTTTGCGCAATATGACCAGTTCTTGTCGGATAATAAAGTCATAACGGGAACGAAAGATGCCAATATGATCAAATCGGTTGGTCAACGTATTGCGACGGCCGCCGAGCGATGGCTGGATGCCAACGGTCATCCTGGTTATCTAAAGGATTATAAATGGGAGTACAATCTGGTCAATGATGAAACCGTTAATGCTTGGTGTATGCCAGGCGGCAAAATAGTATTCTACACGGGTATTCTTCCCATTTGTCAAGGAGAAACTGGAGTTGCAGTCGTCATGGGGCACGAAATTGCACATGCATTGGCAGACCACGGGGCACAGCGTATGAGTGCTGGTACCTTACAGCAGATAGGCGCTGTTGCCGGCAATGTGGCCATTAAAGACCCCCAAAAGCGTAATATGTTCAATCAGGCCTATGGAATTGGATCTGCAGTTGGTGTAATGTTACCATTTAGCCGAGGTCATGAAACAGAAGCGGATAGAATCGGATTGCAGATTATGGCCATAGCGGGATATAACCCAGATGAGGCAGCCAATCTTTGGCGAAGAATGAAGGCAAAATCTGGGGGTCAGGCACCACCAGAGTTTTTAAGTACACACCCTTCCAATGATACCCGAATTCGGCACTAGACCGATTGGGCCCCCTTGGCAAAACAAGAGGCAGCCAAATTTGGGGTGACCTCTTTTAAATAATTACACGATGGAAAAGAAAAAGTAATGAAAGCTGTTCAATTCGAGCAGCTTTTCTATTTTTAGCGCATGACAAAGGTTTTTGCATTAAAAGGAGACAAAAAGTTATTGAATGCTTGGGCTTTTTATGATTGGGCCACTTCGGTCTATAATCTTACGATTTCAAGTGCTGTCTTCCCCATTTATTATGGCGCTTTATTTCGAATGGCTGAAGTTGAAACCGTTGAGGTCTTCGGAGCGCAAATTGAGAGGGCACCACTCATAGGTTATGCATCCTCTGTCTCATTTATCATTATTGCTTTAATTACCCCATTGGTTTCAGGGGTGGCCGACTACCTAGGGAACAAAAAGATATTCCTACAGTTTTTCACCTATCTCGGGGCCTTTGGGTGTGTAGGATTATATTGGTTCTCCCTTCAAAATATTTATTGGAGCTTAGTGTGCTATATGGCCGGACTCATAGGGTCATGGGTCAGTTTTGCGGTTTACAATTCGTACTTGCCAGATGTCGCCCACGAACATCAACAAGACAAATTGAGCGCCAAAGGCTTTTCTATGGGGTATACCGGCAGTGTATTATTGTTAATACTAAACCTATACATGGTCATGTTTCCCAATCACTTCGGATTAGTTGACTCTGAAAATCTTCCGGCTGCCGTCAAGGCAATGAAAATTTCTTTTGTAACCGTTGGGGTTTGGTGGATGCTTTTTAGTCAATATAGTTTTTATCATCTTCCCAAAGGCTATAAAAGAGAGGGGACCCCCAAGAATATCATCTTAAATGGATTTAAAGAACTACAATCAGTATGGTGGCAGTTGGGCGAGCAGCTAAGACTAAAAAGATATTTAACAGCTTTTTTCGTCTATAGTATGGCTGTGCAAACCATTATGTTGATTGCGGCATATTTTGGTGAACAATTGATTCAATGGGGTTCTGATGAAAAAAGACAAATCGGTTTAATCGCTAGCATTTTAATCATTCAACTGGTCGCAATTATTGGAGCGTACGCAATGGCTTGGTCATCAAAAAAATACGGTAATATCAACACACTAGTAGTGGTCAACATACTATGGATGTTTTTATGTGTCTATGCTTACACTATGGTTACACCACTTGATTTTTATATAGGGGCTGGTCTCGTAGGATTGGTTATGGGAGGTATACAGGCCTTATCGCGTTCAACCTATTCCAAATTTTTACCGGACACCACCGACACCACTTCCTTCTTTAGTTTTTACGACGTTTTTGAAAAGATAGGCATCATCATAGGGTTAATTGTATTTTCATATTTGAGTGAGAAGGCTGAGGGCATGCGAACGGCGGCGCTTGCATTTGCAGTTTTCTTTTTGGTAGGTGCCATATTGTTGACAAGGGTCAATAAAAAACCCTGAAGGTCGGTCAGGGCTTTTCATGTTTACGATTGGTCACTTTATGTTTATATACCTCAATAACTGGAAATATCGCCAGATCCAGAACTTCTGGTATCAATCTTTTTAGGATTTCCCTTATAGCTGATATCCCCCGAACCGGAAACACGTGCTTTGAGCATTTCATTGGCTGAAACTTTGATATCAGCAGAGCCCGATACCTGTGCCTCTACAAAATCAGCCTCCAACCCATACGCTCTAATATCGCCAGAACCTGATACCGAAACTTCAAAATCGGTCGTACGGCCTGAGAGGTTCATATCACCCGAACCTGACATAGAGGCATCCACACTTTTGGCTTCTACTTCTAAGGTAATATCGCCAGATCCAGAAATTGAGGTTTTGAAATTATCCGATTTGAGTATCGTCTTTCCAACGATATCACCAGATCCAGAAAGGGTAACTGCGTCAATATTTTCAACTGGAACTACAATTAAAATACCATCGTTCCAATTTGAAGGTTTTAGGTTGACCCCTTTTTTCTGTTTAATGAGCAATTTTCCATCTTTAACTTCTGTTTTGATATATTCGAGCAGATTGGATTCTCCGGTCAAAGTGAGTTCGCCCTCATTGCCATCCACTAACTCCACATCAAACCACCCTGCCAGGGCTACACGATCATATTCTCCAACAGACCGGTCAACGGTAACTGTTTTTCCATTACCCTTTATCCTTTTCCATTGTGCATTTGAGAGACCGATGGTCAATAATGCGAGTGCAAGAGTTACTGTTTTTTTCATGATTATTGTTTTTTGATTGTTACTTAATTTTTGATGAAGGATACCCCCCCGTACTCACTATCAATTTGAATAACGTTACCAGAGTTATCACTTCCATGGTATCCGTTATAATATTTTTCGCTGGATTTTTCTTTTCTGATTTGAATTTCGAAGTCACCGATTCCGTTGACACCGGCATATTCTGTGGTTATATCAAAATCAAAGTAGTAATCAGGGGCGTACCCGATTTTTATGCCCGTGTAATCGGAACGGATATTGATATCACCAGCATCAGCCGTCATTTCATCAATCTTAACGGAACCGTAATCTGCTGTAACACTCACACTTCCGCTAACCTGGCCCAGTTTGATTCCAATGTAGTCACCGTTACCCGAGACACTCTTAACCTTATCAACTTCCATTGAACCGTAATCAGAGGTATAGTTCAAATCACCCATTTCTTTGATAACGGCGTTGGTGTAATCGGCGTTGACTTTTAAATTACCAGCTTTTTCAACTGTAAATCCGGAGTAATCAGCTATGATTTCAGCACTGTTGATGTAATCAAAGGTGGAACGTGAAGTATAATCAAAACGAAGCTCATTATTTCTTCCCCTTAACTGACCGATTTCCATTTTTCCATAGTCACAGCTAATTTTGGCATGCCCGTCGATACGATCCAGATAAATATTTCCATAATCATTTGAAAGGCTCACGCTATTTTTCACAGGAAGTTTAATGGTATAATTCACCTGAATACTAATATTGTTTCTTTTACCCCATTTCCAGCTCCAATTATTGTTTCGCTCTCCAAATCTGGTGATTGCAGAAACCATGTTGGCTGCATTTTCAAAATCAACATCAATTTCTTCCAAGCGGTCTTGTACCTTGTCTTCATTGTTTCCGTTGGTTTTGATGTTAACCTCTATCATGACCCTATCTTGGTCCCAAGAAGTAAGATTTAAGTTGCCATAGCTATTTTTTACCTTTAATAGGGCATCGGGGTTTACATCGAACTCTTTTTTTATGGTCTTTTCCTTGGTGTACTTCCCCTTCATTCCGCCGCCGCCAGATACCGCTAAGACGGTAAAGGGGGCCATCAGAAGGCTTAAGCATATATATTTAAATAGTAAAGTTCGCATCATCTTGTGGTTTTAAATTTTTAATAGTTTCTACGTTGGCCAAAACTTCTTCCAACAAATCAATTCGTATTTGAAAATTGGTGATCATAGCATTCAAAATCATTTTACTATTACCGCCATCGATTAATTCTTTTTCCAGTGTCTTATAATCAGTTTCGAGCTCTTTTAACTTTGCCAAGGTGTCATCTACCAATTTTGCTGTCTCTGGTGATTTTAAGTCTCTTAATGTTTGCACCTGTTCTTCAATCAAACTGGCAAAATAAAATTCGGTTTCTGAGGCTTCCGGTGCGATTTCGACAACCTGTTCTTTTATGGTAGGTTGACCATTGAACAACTGAATACCGAGAACACATACCAAAGCGATTGAGGCAGCGATTGATAGCGGTTTCCACCAACTTTGTTTTCTGGGCAGCAAAACCACCCTATTGTTTTGGTTCAATTTTTCTAGAAAACGCTCTTGATGACCATTTTGAGGCTCTGAAAAGTCAAAGTGGTCATGTAGTCTTTCGAATAGGGTTTCCAAATTTTCTTTACTCATAACTAAACGTTTATGGCTAGTTTCTTCCGTAGGCTTTCCTTGGCTCTAGAAATAGTTGTTCTACAGTTGGCATAGCTTATGTCCATTATTTGGCTGATTTCTTCGTAATCATAGCCCTCAATTAGGTTTAAGGTCAAAGAAATTCTGTAATTGTCTTTGAGACTGTTCATGGTTTCCATCACTATTTGAGCCTTCAGTTTTGTAAAACCATTCTCATTCAAGTCAATACCATCATTATCTTCGACCTTATATAATATTTCATCCAAATCAGTGGTTTGGTTTTTTTGTTGCTTGCGATAATGATAAACACTGTTGTTGATGACAATTCTCTTAAGCCAGGCCCCAAAAGTAACTTCCCCTTTGAAGGTGTTCAGTTTCGTGAAAGCATTCAAGAAAGATTCTTGCATGATATCTTCTGCTTCTGCAGTATGCTTCACTATTCGTAATGCGGTGTTATACATAGCTTTATAATATCTATTGTAAACTTCCATCTGTGCCCGTTGCTTGCCCTCAATACATTGCTGCAGCAATGCTTCAATATTTTCATTCTTGTGGCTCAAAAGGTGACTGGTTTGTTTTATAGATGGTAAAATCTAACAACTGTTACACTTTTTCAAATTTTTTTTTCGGGCTGTGGCATAACAATTGTTTTAAACTAATGAAAGTTGAACCAAACGACATGGTAAAATACTGTAATTCAAATTGTTTTGTCACTCTTAGCCTTGTAGAATACCAATTTGAAAACAGTTTTAATGACAGAATGACCGAAAAATAGTTATGAGCTCAATAAAATTTGAAAGTCTTGACAATTTGTCTTTTCAAGGATTGGATGATGAAGCGGAATTGATTCCACTTCTCACACCTGAAGATGAAGAGGAGATGAATAGGGAAGACCTCCCTGAGACGCTACCAATATTACCTTTACGGAATACTGTACTTTTTCCTGGAGTGGTCATACCCATCACCGCGGGCAGGGATAAGTCCATCAACCTGATTAAGGATGCCAACCAAGGATCTAAGGTCATTGGAGTAGTCTCTCAGAAAGATGAAGGTGTTGAAAATCCGGAGGTAAAAGATATCAATTCATTGGGGACAGTTGCGCGAATTTTAAGGGTGCTTCAGATGCCCGATGGCAACACTACAGTAATTATACAGGGTAAGAAACGCTTTGAAATTGCAGAGGTCATTACAGAGAAACCTTATATGACAGCTACCATCAGAGAAGCGGTTGAAATACGACCTGATGCGGAGGATAAAGAGTTTTTGGCCATTATCGACTCTATTAAAGAGTTGGCCTATCAAATAATCAAAGACAACCCCAATATACCAAGTGAGGCTACTTTTGCCATAAAAAACATTCAAAGTAACTCCTTTTTAATCAACTTTGTTTCCTCCAATCTCAACCTTGGCGTAAAGGAAAAACAAGAGTTGCTTGAAATTCAAGATTTACAGGCGAGAGCCCTGGCGACACTTAAACATATGAACCTTGAACTTCAAAAGTTAGAGCTTAAAAACGATATTCAGAGCAAGGTTCGCAATGATATGGACCAACAGCAACGCGAGTATTTTCTTCACCAGCAAATGAAGACCATTCAAGAGGAATTGGGCGGGGTATCTTATGATGAAGAAATCGATGAAATGCGTAAGCGCGCCAAGAAAAAGAAATGGAACGACAAGATAAAGGAGCATTTCAACAAAGAATTGGCTAAAATGCAGCGTATGAATCCGCAGGTAGCCGAATATTCCATTCAGCGAAATTATTTGGACCTTTTCCTGGATTTGCCTTGGAATGAGTTTTCAAAAGACAAGTTTGACCTCAAACGAGCACAAAAAATATTGGATAGGGACCATTATGGCCTTGAAGATGTCAAACGAAGGATTATAGAGTATCTGGCGGTTTTGAAGCTTCGAAATGATATGAAATCTCCAATTTTATGTCTGTATGGTCCTCCGGGGGTTGGTAAAACATCTTTAGGAAAATCTGTGGCCGAGGCCTTGGGTAGGGAGTACGTTCGTATGTCTTTGGGTGGCTTGCGCGATGAAGCTGAAATTCGCGGACATCGAAAAACATATATCGGGGCTATGCCCGGGCGCATCGTTCAAAGCGTCAAAAAAGCAGGAACTTCCAATCCGGTTTTTATATTGGATGAAATTGATAAACTATCGAATAGTCATCAGGGGGATCCTTCCTCAGCCATGTTAGAGGTTTTAGACCCTGAACAGAATAGTGAGTTCTATGATAACTTCTTGGAAATGGGGTATGACCTCTCCAAGATAATGTTTATAGCTACCGCCAATAATTTAGGTGGTATTCAGCCGGCCCTTCGCGATAGGATGGAAATCATCAATGTAACGGGTTACACCATTGAAGAAAAGGTTGAAATAGCAAAAAAACACCTGCTTCCCAAACAATTGAAAGAACATGGATTGACTTCTTCCGATTTAAAAATCGGTAAAGCGCAGCTCGAGAAAATTGTTGAAGGTTACACCAGGGAGTCAGGAGTTCGAACGTTGGAAAAGCAATTGGCTAAAATGGTACGGTATGCCGCAAAAAGCATTGCCATCGAAGAAGAATATGATATAAAAGTGACCAATTCGATAATCGAAGAAGTACTTGGTCCTCCCCGTTTGGAACGAGACAAATACGAGAACAATGAGGTTGCAGGAGTAGTAACCGGTCTGGCCTGGACCAGCGTTGGGGGAGATATTTTGTTCATTGAATCTATTCTTTCCAAAGGAAAAGGACAACTCAACATTACCGGTAATTTAGGTAAGGTTATGAAAGAGTCGGCAACCATTGCTATGGAATACATAAAATCCAACGCGGAGGTATTTGGAATTGATAGTGAGGTTTTTGAAAAATACAATGTGCACATTCACGTTCCAGAAGGAGCCACTCCTAAAGATGGACCTAGTGCCGGAATTACTATGCTAACCTCTTTGGTTTCTTTGTTTACCCAGCGAAAAGTGAAAAAAAGCCTGGCGATGACCGGTGAAATCACATTACGGGGTAAAGTACTTCCCGTGGGCGGTATCAAAGAAAAAATACTGGCTGCGAAACGTGCACGGATTAAAGAAATTATAATTTGTGAAGATAATCGAAAAGACATCCTTGAAATTAAACAAGATTATTTGAAGGGGTTGACCTTCCATTACGTTACCGATATGAGTGAGGTTATTGACATCGCAATCACTAAACAAAGGGTCAAGAATGCCAAAAAACTTTAATAGTATTTTGGTAACGTTCGATGTCGGATATGCGCGTTTAAGACTATTTTTGGATATCTGTTTTAATCTGTAATCCATGCGAAAAATTATAATCGCTATTGATGGACATTCTTCAACGGGTAAAAGTACGTTGGCGAAGCGATTGGCCAAGGCATTGGATTATATTTATGTAGATACTGGGGCTATGTACCGTGCGGTAACACTGTTCGCTATAGAAAATGGATTAATAGCTTCAAGAGCAGGAGATGGAAAAAAAATAAAATTATCTGATGTACAGGTCCTTTTTAAAAAAGATGCCAAAACAGGCAGATTTGATATTCATTTGAATGGTAGAAATGTTGAAAGTGAGATTAGAACACTTGAGGTTTCGGGGCAGGTAAGTAAAGTAGCGGCTATTCCTGAAGTTCGAGAAAAACTTGTGGAACAACAACAGAAAATGGGCGTTGATAAAGGGATTGTGATGGATGGAAGGGATATTGGAACTGTAGTCTTTCCTGAAGCAGAACTCAAACTATTTATGACCGCTTCTGCTGAAAAAAGGGCTAGCAGAAGGTACAAGGAACTATTGGAAAGAGGGGAAGCAATAACGTACAACGAGGTGTTGAAAAATGTTCAAGAAAGGGATTATTTGGATTCTACCCGCGAGATGTCTCCCTTGAGAAAAGCCAAGGATGCCATAGTTTTGGATAACAGCGATATGGGGTTGGATGAACAGTTTGAACGGGTATTTGATTTTTCACTGCGCGTAATAAAAGATAATCAGGCGAAATAGACTGTGTTTGAATTTTAAAATAGTTTGGCCTCATCCTTTCTTTGTTCGCTCTTATCAAAATTAGGATGTATGTCTAGAGCATTCGTAGATGACAAAAAATAAAAATGTCGCGGAGTACGCGACATTTTTATTTTGAAAAAATGCCCTAATCTAAATATTGGGAATAACCAACACCTGGTCAGGATGAATCACATCTGGATTCTTTAACTGGTCGGTATTCGCTTCAAAAATTTTGTTGTATTTCATAGCATCACCGTAGTAGTGTTTTGCGATTTTGCTCAGTGATTCGCCGCTTTTTACGGTATGTTTATGATACACGGAGTCGTCAGCCACCGAAATATTAGCTTTGATGTCGGAGGGGCTCTCACCGCCTATTTCCTTGATTTTGTCCCAAATCGTATTTTTTTCATAGGGTGTGTTGGCCTGACCTTTTAAGTGTAAAACCCCACCTGCTTCAGATACATCTCCACCTTGAATGCCAAGTTGTTGGCCTAAATCCAACACGGCTTGATATTTTGCTTTTACGCTCATAACGTATTATTAATTTAATGGTTTATATATGAGTAACAAGATAGCTATAAAAGTCACATTTAACCTCGTTTTTTATGAGTCTTTCATCTTCGATGGTGAACCTTAACCTGGGGTTTGTTTGAGAAGCGTTTTCGTTGTACTTTTGCACTCCTTTTTGGCGTAAGCAAGAATAAAAAGGAACTTGAGACAGGTAAAATCACTTCTGCACCAGCGCCTAATTCTTGTATAAGTGCAGAATACAAATGTAAATCAGCAAATGGCTGAAGAAAAAAAAGCGGCTGACGCAGTCGAAGAGACTGTGGTAGCTACCCAAGCAGCTAGCGCAATTGAGGAAACTAGTGAAACCGTTGAAGCGGAAAAAGATGAAACTCCAAAACAAGACCCGAAAGAATTTTTAGAGAATTTTGATTGGGATAAGTACGAAGAGGGTATCGAAAAGGTTGATGACAGTAAGTTAAACGAGTTTGAAAAACTGGTTGCTGAAAACTTCGTAGATACAGCAGACGAAGAAGTTGTCGAAGGTACGGTTGTTCATATGACAGACCGCGAGGCAATTATCGATATCAATGCCAAATCTGAAGGAGTAATTTCCCTAAATGAATTTAGATACAATCCTGATTTAAAGGTAGGGGATAAAGTTGAGGTGCTTATTGACATCCGTGAAGATAAAACCGGTCAATTGGTCCTTTCCCATAGAAAAGCAAGAACCATTATGGCATGGGATCGTGTAAATGCTGCCCATGATAAAGAAGAAGTGGTTACCGGTTTTGTGAAATGCAGAACCAAAGGGGGTATGATCGTAGATGTATTTGGTATTGAAGCATTCTTACCTGGTTCGCAGATTGACGTAAAACCAATTCGTGACTACGATCAATATGTAGGTAAGACCATGGAATTCAAAGTGGTCAAAATCAACCATGAATTCAAGAATGTTGTAGTATCCCACAAAGCCCTAATTGAGGCGGATATTGAAGAACAGAAAAAAGAAATTATCGGCCAGTTGGAAAAAGGCCAGGTACTGGAAGGTGTTGTGAAGAACATCACGTCTTACGGTGTCTTTATCGATCTTGGCGGAGTCGATGGATTGGTGCATATTACCGATCTCTCGTGGAGTCGTATAAACCACCCTAACGAAGTTGTTGAGCTAGATCAAAAACTTAATGTCGTTTTTCTTGACTTCGATGACAATAAGTCTCGGATTCAATTGGGTCTGAAACAATTGGAGAAACACCCTTGGGACGCCCTTGGAGATAACATCAACGTAGGTGACAAAGTAAAAGGCAAAGTCGTAGTTATCGCTGACTATGGTGCTTTTATTGAAGTTGCTGAAGGTGTTGAAGGTTTGATTCACGTTTCTGAAATGTCTTGGTCAACCCATTTGAGGTCGGCGCAAGATTTCGTAAATGTGGGAGATGAAGTCGAAGCTGTGGTTTTGACTTTAGATCGTGAAGATCGAAAGATGTCGCTTGGAATCAAACAATTGACTCCTGACCCATGGACTGACATTACTTCAAAATATCCGGTGGGCTCCAGACATAAAGGTATTGTTCGCAACTTCACCAATTTTGGTGTGTTTGTAGAAATGGAAGAAGGTATTGATGGATTGATATACATATCAGACCTTTCTTGGACCAAGAAAATCAAACACCCATCAGAATTTGTAAATGTTGGCGATACACTCGAAGTAGAGGTATTGGAGTTGGATGTTGATGGTAGAAAATTGAGCTTAGGCCATAAGCAAACAACAGAAAATCCTTGGGATAAATATGGTACCGAATTTGGTGAAGGTACGGTGCATAAGGCTGCCGTGACCGATATCGTTGACAAAGGTGCCACTGTTGTTCTGAATGATGATATTACGGTGTTTGTTCCTTCAAGACATATGGAGAAAGAAGATGGTAACAAAATCAAAAAAGGAGAGGAAGTTGAGTTTAAGATAATTGAGTTCAACAAAGACTTCAAAAGGGTCGTTGCCAGCCATACGGCTATTTTCCGTGAGCAAGAAGAGCGAAACGTAAGAACCGCCAAGAAGAAAATGTCTGCTGCAGCTGACGAAGCGGCACCGACCCTCGGTGATGCAAACGCACAGTTACAAGCGCTGAAGGATAAAATGGAAGCTGACGCTAAAAAGAAGTAGTTCTTTTTATTTGAATATTATAGCCCCTAGCCATATGGTTAGGGGCTTTTTGTTTACGGATAATTTCTATGAAAATTGTTATTTTTACAATCCACGTAAGTTGGTAGTACGTACATGACTCAAAGAATTCTGCTTTCAGCCAAAGAAATCGATATCATACTTCATCGGTTGGCTTGCCAATTACAGGAAAATCACCTAGATTTTAGCAATACCGTTTTGATTGGGATACAGCCTAGGGGAATATTCTTGGCTGAACGCTTGACCAGAATGTTACAAAAAGAATACAAGGTCAAGGATGTTAAATTAGGCTCTCTTGATATTACATTTTACCGTGATGATTTTCGTCGCGGCGATAAGACGTTGCAGGCTAATACGACCAAGATTAATTTTTTGGTAGAGAATAAAAAGGTTGTTTTTATTGATGACGTACTGTACACCGGAAGAAGCATTCGGGCCGCTTTGACAGCCATACAATCTTTTGGACGACCTCAAGAAATCGAATTATTGACACTGATCGACAGAAGGTTCAGCCGTCATTTACCGATTCAACCCAATTATCGTGGCAGACAGGTCGATGCCATAAACAACGAACGTGTCAGTGTTTTATGGAAAGAGAACGATGGCGAAGACGCCGTATATATTGAAGAGCGATTATGAGTACACTTAGTGTCGATCATTTATTGGGAATCAAATATCTTAATAGAAAGGATATCGACCTTATTTTTGAAACGGCTGACCATTTTAAGGAAGTGATCAATCGTTCAATTAAAAAAGTTCCTACACTGAGGGATATCACGATAGCCAATATTTTCTTTGAGAACTCGACCCGGACAAAACTTTCTTTTGAATTGGCCGAAAAGCGACTCTCTGCTGATGTTGTCAATTTTTCTGCTGGGCAATCTTCCGTAAAGAAAGGAGAAACCCTAATTGATACGGTAAACAATATTTTATCAATGAAAGTTGATATGGTGGTAATGCGTCACCCCAATCCTGGCGCTGGAATATTTCTTTCAAATCATGTCAAATCATCGATAATCAATGCAGGAGATGGAGCACATGAACATCCCACGCAAGCTTTGTTGGATTCATATTCCATTCGAGAGCGATTGGGTAGTGTTAGCGGTAAAAATGTAGTTATTGTTGGTGATATCTTACATTCTAGAGTGGCTTTGTCAAATATTTTTGCACTCCAATTGTTAGGGGCAAACATCAAGGTATGTGGTCCTAAGACCCTAATTCCAAAATATATAGCATCGCTTGGGGTCGAAGTAGAAACCAATTTGAAAAATGCCTTGCAGTGGTGCGATGTTGCGAATATGCTTCGCGTTCAGAATGAAAGACTTGATGTAAGTTATTTTCCAACAACACGTGAGTATACGCAGCAGTTTGGTGTGAACAAGAAACTGCTTCAAGAGTTGGATAAGGAAATTGTGGTGATGCACCCAGGACCTATCAATAGGGGCGTTGAAATAACAAGTGATGTGGCCGATTCAGGCCAATCGATTATATTGAACCAGGTTGAGAATGGAGTTGCTATTCGTATGGCAGTGATTTATTTGTTGGCGTCTAAAATTAAATAGTTATGATTTTTGACTAAGAAGGGACAACTACCACTGTATTTCAAGAAAATACATCTCTACGAGCGTTTCAAAAAAAACTTAACGAGGTCTACCCTAAAATAAAGCATGATAATATCATTTTGAATTTATCTTCTTTTGAAAACCTTTCAACCAATGATATTTTCGAGTTTCTTCAATTATCAAAAAATCATAGGGATTCCGGGAAATCATTTGTTCTCGTTACGGGGAACGTTTCATATGATGAAGTGCCTGATGAAATTTGTTTGGTACCAACCCTTCAAGAGGCAAAGGATATTATTGAAATGGAAGAAATAGAACGCGACTTAGGGCTATGAAGCTGACCATTTTAGGATGCTATTCGGCCACTCCCCGAACATTTACAAATCCTACTTCCCAAGTATTGGAAATCAAAAACCATATGTTTTTGATAGATTGTGGGGAAGGTACTCAAGTACAGCTGCGGAAATCGAAAATTAAGTTTTCGAGAATCAGTCATGTTTTTATTTCCCATCTGCATGGAGACCATTTCTTTGGACTGCCGGGTCTTATTTCTACATTTAGATTGTTGGGTAGGGAAAAAGAACTACATGTTTACGGTCCCAAAGGAATAAAGGAAGCCCTTACCCTATTATTAAAATTAGGTGATTCTTGGACCAACTATCCTTTGATTTTTCATGAATTGACCTCAAAAAAGGAAGAATTGATTTACGAGGACGATAAAGTTTTCGTGAGGACAATCCCCCTTAGTCACAGAATTTACACCAATGGTTTTCTTTTCAAGGAAAAAGAGAATCCGCGTGCATTAAATGTTGATGCCGTTGTTCAATATAAAATTGATAAAAGTCAATTTAATAATATAAAAAATGGTAAGGATATTTATCTTGATAATGGAGACCTAATCCAAAATCATAAATTGACATTTGATGCCGTGGCCCCAAAGAGTTATGCTTTTTGTAGTGATACGGTTTTCAAACCTGATATTATTCCACAGATTAAAGGGGTAGATGTTATATATCATGAGTCCACTTTTTTGGAATCGGAACAGCACCTCTGCAAACGAACAAAGCATTCTACCGCAAAACAAGCCGCCACCATAGCTAAAGCAGCAGAGGCCCAAACGCTGATTTTAGGACACTATTCCACTAGATATAAGTCTTTGGAGGTATTTAGGGAAGAAGCTTTTACCGTATTTACCAATACTGAATTGGCTGAAGACGGTAAAGTATTTGAATTCTAATTTCTTTTTCTTTTCAGCACTTTTCCTGAACTTTGTTACATGCAGAAAGATCTTGGCGCTTATCGTAAGACGTATTCAAAAAGTGAGTTGGTGGAAGAGGATATTTCGGAAAATCCTATGGAGCTTTTCAAGCTATGGTTCTATGAAGTTGAGCAATCTGAAGGTATTGAAGAACCAAATGCCATGACGGTGGCAACGATTGGATTGGATGGCTACCCCAAAAGTAGGGTGGTACTTCTAAAAAAATATACGCATGAAGGCTTTATATTTTACACAAACTACGATAGTGAAAAAGGCCAAGCCATTGCTAAGAATCCTGAAGTTTGTATTTCTTTTTTTTGGTCCACTGTCGAACGGCAGGTTATTATTAAGGGTAAAGCGGAGAAAATTGCTGAAAACCTTTCTGATGGTTATTTTGAATCGAGACCACGTGGTAGTCAATTGGGAGCAATGGTCTCTAATCAGAGTCAGCCCATAGCATCTAGGGAAGAATTGGAATTAGGGTTAAGAACCCTTGAAGCTGAAATGGAAGGAAAAGAATTGCGCCGCCCACAACATTGGGGTGGATATTTAGTACGCCCTGTCTCAATTGAATTCTGGCAAGGACGGCCAAATCGTCTGCACGACCGTATACTTTATGTACTGGAGGATAATTTTGACTGGAAAATAGAACGCTTGCAGCCCTAGTCCATGAAAACAATTATTTTCGTGCGCCATGGTAAATCCTCGTGGGAATATAGCGTAGATGATAAAGATAGGCCCTTAAAACAAAGAGGGATAGATGATGCGCATAAAGTAGCCTTGGAGCTAAAACGAACAAACAACGTTATTGATGCTTGTTTTTCAAGTCCAGCAAATAGGGCCTTACACACTGCTTCGATATTCTTAAGAATGCTGAGCGTCAATTTTGAGCAATTTATGGTACAGGATGCCCTTTATGATTTTTCAGGGGAATCCGTTCTTCATTTTTTGAAGTCTTTGAACGATGAACTCTCATCAATAATGATTTTTGGTCACAACCATGCATTGACTGCTCTTGTGAATATGCTAGGGGATACTTATCTTGAAAATTTACCCACTTCGGGTGTCGCCATTGTTGAATTCAATTTCATCCATTGGAGTGACCTAAAAGATGGAAAGACAAAACAAATAATCATCCCAAAAGAATTGCGATAAATTATGTCAAAACCTAAAAACGACTATATCAACCGTGAAATTAGTTGGCTGCATTTTAATGACAGGGTGCTACAAGAAAGTGCGGATAAAAATGTTCCCCTTATTGAACGACTTCGTTTTTTAGGGATTTTCAGTAATAATTTAGACGAATTTTTTAAAGTGCGCTATGCCACGGTAAAACGAATCGTTGATGCCGGAAAATCTGGGAAAAGCGTACTTGGGGGTGAAGTGGCGAAAGTGCTACTGGAAGATATTACACGCGTTGCCATAAAACTTCAAGCCAAGAGTCAGGCCATTTTAAGTCAAATTGAGCGTGAACTGGCAACTGAAAATATCTTTATAATCGATGAGACGAGGGTTTCACCTTCCCAAGACACCTTTGTATCGGAATATTTTGCGAAAGAGGTCAACCCTGAGTTGATAACCATCATATTGAACAAGCTTAACGAGTTTCCAACATTGAAAGACACCGCAGCTTACTTGGCGGTTCGAATGGTTTTAAGGGCTGACTCTAAGTTGACCGAGACAGATGACCGCGTACAATACGCGTTGATTGAGATACCAAAGCGGTTGAAGCGCTTCGTGGTGCTTCCCGAAGAAGATGGTAAGAATTATATTATGATGGTTGATGATGTCATTAGATATTGCATGGGGCAGATATTTACGATGTTCGAGTATGAAGACATTTCCGCCCATATGATAAAAATTACGAGGGATGCAGAACTTGATATGGACAATGACCTCAGTAAAAGCTTTATCGAAAAGATTTCATCAAGTGTTGAACATCGAAAAATAAGTAATCCGGTTCGCTTCGTATATGACAAACGTATCAAAATGGATACGTTACGTTTTTTGAAAGATAAAATGAATATCGAAGAAACGGACAGCGTCATACCGGGTGGTCGCTATCATAACCGTCGTGACTATATGGGTTTCCCGAGCCTGGGAAGAAAAGACTTGATGTATGATGGGATTACCCCTTTGCCGGTAAAAGGTTTTGACTTGAACCGAAGTATTGTGGAGCAGATAGGCCAGAAAGACTTTATGATTTATACACCCTATCAAACCTATTCGTACGTTATAAATTTTTTAAAGGAAGCCGCCCTAGATCCCCAAGTAAGAAAAATCAAGTTAACGGTATACCGATTGGCCAATAATTCTCAAGTCGCTGCGGCCTTGATCAATGCGGCTAAAAATGGTAAAGAAGTTACAGTTCAAATAGAGCTGCAGGCGCGCTTTGATGAACAGGCCAATATTAAATATGCCAATATTTTTCAGAAGGAAGGAATAAAATTAATCTTCGGAATTCCTGGTTTAAAAGTACATACTAAGGTCTGTTTTATAGAACGGGAAGAGGAAAGTGGACTAAGACGCTATGGCTTTATCAGTACGGGTAACTTTAATGAATCCACAGCAAAAATTTATACTGACTATACCCTTTTCACATCGCATGAAGGTATTTTAAAAGAGGTGAATAAAGTTTTTGATTTCTTTGATGTACCTTATAAAATCAACAAGTATAAGCATTTGATTGTTTCACCCCATTATACCATAAATGTCTTCAATAAATTGATTGAAAATGAGATTACCAATGCTAAGGAAGGTAAACAAGCTGGGATAAAAATTAAAATGAATAGCTTTACATCCTATAAAATGGTGGACAAACTATATGAAGCCAGTAGGGCAGGAGTAAAGGTGAAATTAATCATCCGAGGTATCTGCTGTTTGATACCAGGAGTAGAGGGAATGAGTGAAAATATTGAGGCCATAAGTATCGTGGATAAGTTTTTAGAACACCCTAGGGTATTTATTTTTGAGAATGCTGGAGACCCAAAAGTGTACATTTCATCAGCAGATTGGATGACCCGAAATTTGGTGTACCGCGTTGAGGTAGGATGCCCGATTTATGATAAAGATATCCAGCAAGAACTGATTGATACCTTTGAAATCTGCTGGAACGACAATATCAAGGCACGCGTATTTACGAAAGCACAAGACAACGCCTACAAAGATGATGTGAAAGACGGGGTAAGATCACAATTTGCGATTTACGACTATTACAAGAAAAAGTTGGAGGCCTAACCGTGCATGGTTTCCTTTTTTCCAAGATCTTTCATTATTGAAGCTTCGTAATTCAATAAGTCTTGCCACTTTTTGTCTACTTCCTCCCGCCTTCCATATTTTCGGGCAAAAGTTAAAAACATGATATAGTGGTTGGCTTCGCTGACCATTAACTTTCTGTAAAATTCGGCCAGGTCTTCATCGGCAATATGTTCAGATAACAATCGAAAACGCTCACAGCTTCTAGCTTCTATCAAAGCAGCATACAACAATTTATGGATAAGATGTGTCTCCCTGCTTCCACCTTTCGGAAAAAATTTCATCAGTTCAATGACATATGCATCTTTTCGTTCCCTTCCCAATTGTAATCCGCGTTCTAAAATTTTTTCATGTACCATATTAAAGTGTCCCATTTCTTCTCTCGAAAGGGCAATCATCTCTTTGACCAGGTCTGATTTTTCTGGAAATCCAACAATTAATGAGATGGCAGTGCTTGCCGCTTTTTGCTCACAATATGCATGGTCAGTTAGTATTTCCTCAATATTTTTCTCTACGATATTGACCCATCTGGGGTCGGTCGGTAGTTTTAATCCCAACATTTGTAATAATTTTTTGAAGTGTATAACAAAGATATGGGCCTTCGCGTAATAAATTCAAAGGCCTAGAGTTATCTTTGTAAATCGATTGCAAAAACCTGCCTATCATGTTGGAGGAATATGCCTATCAATTAGACGCAATAACCAAGCACAGTCTTGATGAAGAGGAGTTTTTATGGCTCGCTAACACCTTAAAAGACATTGCGAATAATGCAGGTGACCAAAGACTTTACATTGGTTATAGTCTTTGTGCTTCCAAAGTGGCCCCTAACAAGCTTCGATTTGGAACAGATACCAATAAAGAAGTAAAAGATTACTTGCTTGTCCAAGAATTTATGGGTAGTGATATTGCCAGATTATGGTTGTTACGAATGGTCTTGCTGAACGACAGTCGTTTTGAAACGCCTGTTCGGAAAATAATAGAGGTAGCAGATAGAAATGAACTTGAAGTATTTCTTAAAGGGTTGGTTTTTTTACCAGAGCCCAATAGATTTCAATTTGCTGCTGTGGAAGCCCTTAGAACTAATATTTCGACGGTTTTTGAGGCCATTTCAAAATATAATCCATATCCAGCGAAATATTTTTCAGAACAGCAGTGGAACCAAATGTACCTTAAGGGGGCATTTATGCAATTAGATTTGAGTACCATTATGGATATTGATCAACGGGCCAACAAGAACTTGGTACGAATTATATCTGACTATGCCCGAGAGCGTTGGGCTGCCTCGCGAAGTATTGACCCCTATTTCTGGAGACCTGTATCTAATTTTATAGAGGGCAATTTAGTTGATGATGTCAGAAGGCTTTTTAATAGTGACGACTTGACCGAAAATGGTGCTGCGGCACTGGTATGTTATCATTCGGATTTAACCATTGGAGATGAGCTTTTAAAGGAGTATCCTACATTAAAGTTACAAGTGGAACAAGCAGATATCACTTGGGAAAATTTAAAAAATTAACTATGGAAGAAAAATTACGTTTTATCGACCCCCACATTCACATGACTTCTCGCACAACTGATGATTATGAAGCGATGGCGGAAGCAGGAATAGTGGCTATCATTGAACCATCATTTTGGTTGGGCCAACCTAGAACGCAAATTGGTTCCTTCCAAGACTATTTCAGTAGTTTGGTAGGTTGGGAACCTTTTAGGGCCAGTCAATTTGGTATCAAGCATTATTGTACCATTGGTTTAAATTCAAAGGAAGCGAATAATGAACCATTGGCTGAGCAAGTTATGGAACTACTACCGCTTTATTTGCACAAACAAGGCGTTGTGGCGATTGGTGAAATAGGATATGATGATCAAACTAAAGCTGAGGATAAATACTTTAGGGCGCAATTGGAGCTGGCCAAAGAATATAATATGCTGGTACAGGTACATACACCACATCGCGATAAAAAAGCGGGTACCATAAAAAGTATGGAAGTTTGTCTTGAACATGGTTTGGACCCAAGTATGGTTATTATCGATCATAACAACGAGGAAACCGTTCAAGAAGTTTTGGACAGAGGTTTTATTGCAGCATTTACCATTTACCCTAAAACTAAAATGGGTAATGAGCGAATGGTGCAAGTGGTCAAAAGTTTTGGAAGTACCAATATTATCGTTGATAGTTCAGCCGATTGGGGGGTAAGCGACCCCTTGGCCGTTCCTAAGACAGCCGGATTGATGTTGAGAAGTGGTGTTGCAAGACAAGATGTTGTCAAAACATGTTACCAAAATGCCTTTGATGTTTTTAGTCGCTCAGGTAAAATGAAAGAGGAGCATTGGCTCAATACTAAAGGGATTGACCAGCGAAAACTGTTCAACGATAATAGTGTGTTAAGGGGCCAACAACCTAAAGTGGAAAGTGACAAGATTGTCTGATGAATTCCGTATTTAAAGGGTATCTTCAATTATGTCGCCCGCCAAATCTGCCCACAGCAGCCGCAGATATTTTAGCAGGAATAACGATAACTGGCTTTTTTTCTGATTCCTGTAAAATTGTTGATGTTCTTTCTCTTGTTTTTGCCTCGATTTTTCTTTATGCCGGTGGCGTTGTGCTCAATGATGTGTTTGATTATGAACTGGACAAAAAAGAGCGTCCCGAGCGTCCGATACCAAGTGGACTGATTAAATTGAAAAATGCTAGCCTTTTTGGTTTTACCCTTTTGGGAATCGGTATCATTTTTACAGTATTCGTTAACATATTGAGCATCTTACTAGCGCTCTTACTCGCATTGGCCATAATTATTTATGATGCTGCTTCGAAACGAAATACATTCTTTGGACCACTAAATATGGGCATCTGTAGGGGGTTGAACCTTTTATTGGGCATCTCCATAACTGGCGTTTTGGAACAATGGTACTATGGGTTGATACCGGTAGTTTTTATTTTTGCCGTTACGTTGATCAGTCGAGGAGAAGTTCACGGAAATAATAAGCAAAATCTAATTTTTTCAGCGTTCTTGTATGTTATGGTGATTTTGGGCGTTATACTACTGAACCAAAACCACAAAAACTTGGATAATAGCTATTTTGTTTTTCTTTTATTATTTGCATTGATGGTATTCGTACCACTTATGGGAGCGTATCAAAATAATCGTCCAGACACAATAAAGAAGGCGGTAAAGGCTGGTGTCCTCTCTCTTGTGGTGCTTGACGCCGCTATTGCAACAGCTTTTGCAGGATGGTCCATAGGGCTTATGATTTTGATACTTTTACCCCTTTCCATATTACTTTCGAAAACCTTTGCAGTAACCTAATAGATGAAGCAGTTGCCTACAATACGACAATCATTCAAAGTAAACTACACCTATGAGTTGCGCTTTACCCGAGCACTCTTCGCCATTGATAATCCCCTCTTGAAATCAGTTTATGCGAATTGTTCCTCAAAGCCAATAACTACGGTAGTTTTAATTGATGATGGTGTTACCTATCATCACAAAGATTTGGTTTCTCAAATTGAGACCTACGCCAAGACGTATTCTAAACAATTCGAATTACGGAAGATTTTAAGTTTAAAGGGGGGTGAGCAGTCTAAAGCGGATAATGAAGTCCTCGAAGAGGCGTTGAGTGTAGTCAATGACTTTCAGGTATGTCGCCATTCCTTCATAATCGCAATCGGTGGAGGAGCATTTATTGATACCGTCGGATACGCAGCTTCAATAGCCCATAGGGGAGTCAAACTTATAAGGGTCCCAACAACGGTTCTAGCTCAAAATGATGCTGCAGTTGGTGTTAAAAATGGAATTAATCATTTTGGGAAGAAAAACTTTTTGGGAACATTTACCGTTCCATACGCTATCATCAATGATTTTGATTTTTTGAAGACCCTTGACCAGAGGGATTGGATTTCAGGGATAGCCGAAGCCATCAAAGTAGCACTTATCAAGGATGCATCCTTTTTTGAATTTATTGAAAAGAATGCCCTCAGCCTTTCGAAAAGGGATATGGAGCCTATGTCATTTGTTATTTACCGATGCGCCGAATTGCATATGCAACATATTGCAGAAGGAGGAGATCCTTTTGAGAGTGGTTCTTCAAGACCTCTTGATTTTGGTCATTGGGCTGCCCATAAATTAGAACAAATGACCCATTATCAGTTGCGACATGGTGAGGCCGTAGCGATAGGTATCGCTTTAGATATTACCTATGCCCAAATGATTGGTCTGATTTCAGAAGATGATAAGATTCGAATTCTTCAAGTTTTTAAAAATATTGGTTTCAATCTTTCCATACCATTTCAAAATGAGGATGAAATAAACGAACTCTTACTTGGCATCTCAGAGTTTAGAGAACATTTGGGAGGAATTTTAACCATTACTTTACTTTCTGATATTGGTAAAAAATATGATGTCAATTCAATTGATGATATGATGATGAGAGAAGCCATAAGAGAGAGAATGGAGACCGAAGTTTATCTATAGGTTGTTTGGTGATATGAAATTGAAAGACGGTATCCATTTGACGTATTGCACCAATATCCATCCTGGTGAAGACTGGAATACCACCTTTGACAATCTCAAAACGCATCTGCTTGAGGTAAAGAAAAAATGTGCACCTCATTCCAGTTTTGGTATTGGTCTCCGCTTATCAAATCAAGCCAGTGAAGAACTGGGTCTAGACCAAAACCTGAGTTCACTCAAGATATGGCTGGAAGAAAATAATTGCTATGTGTTTACGATAAATGGTTTTCCGTATGGTAATTTTCATCGAACGCGGGTAAAAGATAAGGTGCATGCTCCTGATTGGACAACGACTGAAAGGGTGTCTTATACCATTCGACTTTTTAGGCAACTCAAAGGACTGCTTACACCGGGTGTGGACGGTGGTATTTCTACTTCACCAATATCTTACAAACATTGGCATAATACTAATGTTGAAGAGATATTTAGGAAAGGAGCGCAAAATATGATAGAGGTCGCTTTTGAGCTTTATCAAATTGAGAAACGGACCGGATGCTATCTCCATTTGGATGTTGAGCCTGAACCTGACGGCCTTTTGGAGAATACCCAAGACGTTCTTTCCTTTTTTAATAACCATTTGATTCCTGAAGCAAAACTTTTTTTTGGTAAGAAAGGAATTCTTGCAGAAAAAGTTGACCATATGGTCAAACGCTATATCACCCTGTGCTATGATGTTTGCCATTTTTCAATGGCTTACGAAGAACCAAAGAATACATTTGAAACCTTAAAAGAGAACGGAATCAAAATTGGAAAAATTCAGATAAGCGCTGCTCTAAAAATACATTTTACTGAAAAGCAGAATCAATCCGTTTGGGAAGCCCTTAAGGCGTATAATGAACCTGTGTATTTACATCAGGTAACCGAGCGAAAAGATGGAGCGGTAAAAACTTTTTCAGATTTGCCCGAGATATTCTCATCCAAGAGTAATTTTGAAGAACTAAGAGCTCACTTCCACGTGCCCATTTTTCTTGAACGCTTTGGTGTTCTGGAATCCACTCAAGATCAAATTTTAAAGACTATGGAATACTTGAGTACCCACGAAAACCTAACGACTCATCTTGAAGTAGAGACTTATACTTGGGAAGTACTGCCACAATCAGTAAAATTACCTTTGGTTGATTCAATTGTGCGCGAATTGAATTGGGTTAAAGACACCTTGATATGAAGAAGACCGTTGTAATCAATGTGGTAGGACTTACAAAACGTCTTGTTGGGGAGCACACACCATTCATTAAGAATTTTCTTGAGCGCGGGAGATACAGTAAGATAAAACCTGTGGTACCAGCAGTCACCTGTACTGCTCAAAGCACCTATCTAACAGGTGAACTACCTTCTGTGCATGGTATCGTTGCCAATGGTTGGTATTTTAAGGAAGAATGCGAGGTAAAATTTTGGAGGCAATCCAACAAACTAGTTGAGGCCCCAAAGATTTGGCAGGTACTAAAGGCTGAAGACCCAAAGTTCACATGTTGTAATATGTTTTGGTGGTACAATATGTATTCCTCTGTCGATTACAGTGTGACCCCAAGGCCCAATTATCTTGCCGATGGGAGAAAAATCCCCGACTGTTACACTCATCCCCCGTCATTGAGGGATGAATTACAAAAAGAACTGGGTACTTTTCCGCTATTTCATTTCTGGGGTCCAAAAACCTCAATAAAATCCAGTCGTTGGATTGCTGATGCGGCTATTGCAACAGACAAAAAATACAATGCAACCTTGACCTTGGTTTATTTGCCCCATTTAGATTACAATCTGCAGCGGCATGGCACTGATATGGTGCAAATTTCAAATGACCTTGCAGAGGTAGACCATGAAGTCAAAAAACTAGTGGAATATTTTGAAAACCAAGGAGCAAGCATAATTCTGTTATCAGAATATGGAATTACTGATGTTGACAATCCTATTCATTTGAATAGAATTCTTCGAAAAGAAGGTTATCTGGCCATTCGAAAAGAGAGAGGACTTGAACTTCTTGATGCAGGTGCAAGTGATGTTTTTGCTGTGGCCGATCATCAAATTGCCCATATTTACATAAAGAACAAAACAAATATATCTAAAGTTAAGGAAGTACTATTGGGAACAATGGGTGTCGAGCATGTGCTCGATAAAAAACAACAAAAAGAAGTTGGATTATGTCATGACCGAAGTGGTGATTTGGTCGTGGTAGCAGATAAGGAATCTTGGTTTACATATTACTTTTGGGAGGACGATTCCAAGGCCCCTGATTATGCTCGAATGGTAGATATTCATAAAAAGCCCGGCTATGATCCAGTTGAGATGCTTACCCATCCAAAAGACAAGTTGGTGATGTTGAAAGTGCTTTTTAAACTCATCAAAAAGAAGCTGGGTTTCAGGTCGGTAATGGATATCATACCTTTGGAGGCAGAACTCATAAAAGGTTCGCATGGTCGAATACCCGAGAATGATGACGACTGGCCCGTATTGATTACTAATGAAAACAATCTGTTGAACAGCAATAAAATAGAGGCAACAGAAGTTTTTTCTATTTTAAAACAACATGTCAAACCTTAGAACAAAAACATGATTTCCAGAATATTAGGTATTCTTTTTACCCTATTTTTCGTTTTTGCAGCTGTGGTTCAATTGAATGATATCGATGCATGGGTATGGGTAGCGCTTTATGGTATAGCGGCCATTGCATCCGTTTTATTTGCTTATGGAAGACTCAAAAGACTGTGGACCATGGTACTGGTAGTTATCTATCTAGGTCTTGCTATTTATCACTGGCCACCAGAATTTGAAGGAGTGGCACTTCAGGACGGTATGAAAACTATGAATGTTGAATTGGGTAGGGAATCTTTCGGCATGGGTATTTCAGCGTTAGTTTTGTTGATTTACTTTTTTATGATACCCAGAAAGGAATGACACTAGAAATCAAGGTCGAATTCTGTTCTTAACAATTCAATAGCTGGATTTTTTTCTTTGAGCTTTTCATATTTTTCTTCTGGGGTAAAAGCATATTTTTTGGCGATTTCTTCATTTATTGAAATTTGAATTTCTATGGAATGGTTTTGAAGCTTTTCCCTAAGGTACTGGAGTAAAGGCCCCTGTTCTCGTTCTACTTCTTTTTTCATGGTACTATTGGGAAATTGTAACCGAATGGTGAAGTTATCTTTTAGACGGGGAATATCTGTTTGGAGACTACTGGCAAGAATCTTCTTGCCTTGATTTTCAATTTTCGTGATGTAGTCGTTCCAGTGTTTTTGCATTTCAACTTCTGTAAATGGAAGTGTAGGAAGCTCTTCTTGCCGTATTGATGGATTCTTAATGGCTTCATGCTCTTTTTTAGCTTTAAGACTTGATAGGGAAAGACCAGATACCCTTTTTGTTTCTTTCTTGAGAACAATGGGTTTGGATAAAGGCTTTGCTTGTGGTGTTACTTCTTCTGTTACCGGAATATTCGATTCCTTTGTTTCTGTTTTTTCTATAGTATCAGGTACGGGGACTTCAGTGATGGAATATTCCTTTGTTTTTTCGAACTCCCTATTTCTGAAGTGGGTGGCAGGAATTATGAAATTATCCTTTTTTTTTTCAGACAGAATAGAAAGGGATCCCAATTTCATTAAAGTCAATTCAACAAGTAAACGTTGATTTTTACTGGTCTTATATTTTAGGTCACAATCATTCGAAATATCCATGGCACTGATTAGAAAATCTTTGGATACTTTTCCAGCTTGATTTTGGTATTTGACTTTTGCATCTTCCCCAACTTCTAGTAATACATGAGTATCGGACTGTTGACATACCATTAGATCTCTAAAGTGCGAAGTCAATCCCATAATAAAGTGATGTCCATCAAACCCTAGAGCCAAGGTTTTATTAAATAAGAGTAAAAGCGCTGGAATATTATTTTCCAAAATCAATGTTGTCGTCTCGAAAAAGGTATCGTAATCGAGAACGTTGAGGTTTTCTGTCACCGCTTTTCTGGTCAGTTGCTTACCTGAAAAACTTACTACACGATCAAAAATGGAAAGTGCATCGCGCATGGCACCATCAGCCTTTTGCGCTATTATATGTAGGGCGTCATCATCAGCTTTGATACCCTGTTCGCTTGCAATATATTTTAGATATTCGGCAGCATCCTTTACTGTTATCCTTTTAAAATCAAAGATTTGACATCGAGATAGTATGGTAGGTATTATTTTATGCTTTTCTGTGGTGGCCAAAATGAATATGGCATGCTTAGGGGGCTCTTCGAGCGTCTTAAGAAAGGCATTAAATGCCGATTGAGATAACATGTGTACCTCGTCAATGATATAAACTTTGTAGTTACCGACCTGCGGTGGAATACGCACTTGATCAATCAGACTTCTAATATCGTCAACCGAATTGTTCGACGCCGCGTCCAGTTCAAAGATGTTAAAAGCAAAATCTTCATCTTCTTTTTCCGTGCCATCTTGATTGATTTTCTTGGCCAATATTCGGGCACAGGTCGTTTTGCCGACCCCTCTAGGTCCACAAAACAACAATGCCTGTGCCAAATGATTGTGTGCTATGGCATTTTCTAAAGTATCGGTAATAGCCTGTTGACCTACGACATCTTTAAAGGTTTGCGGGCGATATTTACGTGCGGAAACAATAAAGGGTTTCATAGAGACTGCTGTAGTATAACAAAAATATAAAGAGCGTTTCGCATTCGTTTGTTGCTCTTCATTCTCCAAAGGTTTTTTATCAACAATTGATGTAATTTTGCCAAAAGCAGGTCACCTTATCGACCCAGTGTCATATTGGGTAGGAAAGTCCGGACACCACAGTGCAGTATAGCGGGTAACGCCCGTCCTTCGTTTAAACGAAGCGGACCAGTGCAACAGAAAGAAAGTACAGTTCGGCTGTAGTGAAATCAGGTAAACTCTATGCGGTGAAACGTCATGTATACCAACGGTTGAGGGTCGCACGCCCAAGTTGGAGGGTAGACGGATTGAGGTTTTGGGCAATCAAAATCCTAGATAAATGATAAGGACCAATTTATTGGAAACAGAATCCGGCTTACGGCCTGCTTTTTAATTTGGAATTAACCTTTCAGTTAGTGTGTCTTCGTCTGCCTGATCAATGTAAAAAATGGTCCCAGCAGTTACTAAAGTTAATGTGATTCCTGTTTTGAGAATGGAAAACTTTTTTCTTTTTATGGAAACAACTTTATTTTTTGGTACTTTAAAAATCACTTTTTCTTTTCTAAGAAGAAAGTATCCCTTTGAAAGGTATTCTCTAACATAGTTACGGGAATACTCTTTTTCGCACCTTCTAGCCTAAAGTCATATTTTCTTCCTACTTCAAGGTCATTGATACCGGTTTCGTGAAGGGTAACGCAGCTCTGAATGACCAAAAATACTACTAAGAAAGCCTGTTCTAATTTTCATAATGTTTGTGTTGTTCTTCAAAAAAGCTGAACATACTACTTCCATATTTTCTTTGTTCACTAAAATTGGAATGTGTTTCCAAATTCATTTGCATAGAGTGCTCTATGATAAGCAACCCTGATTCCTTCAATAGTTCTTGATTAAAGACCATTTCGGGTATTTTCAGAAAAACGTCTTTATTCAAGTTATATGGAGGATCGGCAAAAATGATATCATATTTTGAAGTAGTTCGTTCCAAAAATTTAAAAGTATCTGATCTTATGGTTTTAATATCCAAATCCAAAACTTTTGAAGTTTCGTTAATGTATTTGATGCATAAATGGTGACTATCAACTGCTGTTACTTTGGTTGCCCCCCTTGAAGCAAATTCATAACTAATATTTCCTGTACCGGAAAAAAAATCTAACACAGATATCCTTTCAAACTCAAACCGGTTACTTAGAATATTGAAAAGGGCTTCTTTGGCCATGTCCGTAGTGGGTCTAACAGGAAGCTTTTTTGGGGCGATAAGCCGTTTTCCTTTATGCGTGCCCGAGATAATTCTCATACCCTATTCCCTTTTTCCAGTAAAGTTAAATCTACTGAGGGCATCGTTTTACTTGACCAATGAGGTAAACCGTTCTTCGGTTCAAAAACGACAACTTTTTTTAGGTATTTATAACAGATTTCAAAGATTTCATCCCCTTCTTCAATCATTCCGAATAATTTCAACTTTACCTGCTCAACATCCAAACCCAATTGCTCATAAGTGAAAAGAACGTAGTACAAGAAATCTTCTTTTGATTTGTAATGAAATTGATTATAGAGCAGCAATTTACGTTGATTCATGACGACAATTTCAAGTGTTTTTGGCTCAACATAAACGTAACATGAGGTTTTATTGCTTTTTTGATGAAAGATAACTTGTAATAGGGTTGTGCTGTGATGTTTGAATTCAAACTCACCAAAACAATCAAAAAGGTAGTTGTTGATATTCGTGTAGGGGATGTATACACAGACAATTTCTTGATGGGTCAACTGATCGTAAACGATTTCATCATTTGCTAAAATTTTGGTGTTGAACTTCAGATAGTTCGGCAGTTCTTCTTTAGTGAAAAGAGGTTTTGGCACCAAGCAGTATAGTTGATTTTTGTAAATGATTTCTACATCCTCAAATTGCTGGTTAATCAAGTTATTTTTTTCAAGAACTTTTTTTAGTTCCTTCAAAATGAGATAGGGCGTGCTTTCTTGGATAAAGATTAAGTTATCGCTAAGAATAATTTTATTCCAAATAGAATCTTCAACATAAAAAGAAAGTCCATTCAAGCTAACCTGAATGGACAGTTTTTTATAAGGATGTGTTTGATTCAATTCGATAGTTAATTGTTTTTTCTATCATAAATCGGTGGCCAATTTCCGTTGGTACTTACATCTACCAAAGATCCCACTTTAATAAATTGACCATTAACTTCTTCAACACTATTTCGTGCATTTTCTTGTGCAACCAAATCTGTTGGCTGATCGTATAATACGACGTCTTTCTTTACCTTGGCTTCAAATACGGGTGCTTTGTATCCGCTCTTCTCAATGATGTCGGCCTTTAATTCGAATTTCTCATCATTTTGCCCGTAAGGCACCTCCATCATTGTTTTATAACTATCACTATTTTTAAAAAGCGAATCTTTGACCTTAACAAAGCCTAAGGTATCAACAACAATAGTATCTACCTGTAATTCAATTTGATAAACCTTGTCAAAACGCATGAATGAAGAATCACGTTGCTGGGTAATAGTGTAGCTACCGGTATCAATAAATTTTACCAAGCCATCGAAATTCCCAGCATATTTTCCATTAACCGATTTATACGCTTCTTGAGAATCACGAATGTCTTTTAATTTGGTAATGACGGCCTGAAATCTATCTTGGCGTACTTTTTTAAACTCGATTGGCCCGTTCACGGACTGATATATCAAATAGGCCAAAATGCCGCATATAATCCATAAAACAATTTGTAAGATGGTCTTCATTTGCTAAGAGTTAATTAGTTTTAGTGGTTCCAACAAATCTACAATTTTTTTTGAATCCCAAAAGTTTTCACCCTAAAAATGATGCCTATCTTTGAGAGCTTATGAATGCATTAATTTCAAAGGATTTTCATAAAATTTTGGTGGATAAATTTCCACATCGACCCACAGCGCTGCAAGGGGTTACGCTTCAAAAAATCGCTGACTTTATTTTTTCAAAAGATAGTGATGAGCTGTTTTTGTTAAAGGGATACGCTGGTACTGGTAAAACCACAATCATCGGTGGTCTTGTGAAGCATTTATGGCATACAAAAATGAAGGCGGTTTTAATGGCACCTACTGGGAGGGCTGCAAAGGTCATTTCAAATTACTCCGGTACCCAAGCATTGACCATTCACAAGAAAATTTACTTTCCCAAGAAACAATCAGGTGGCGGAGTTCAATTTGTTTTGGCACCCAATAAGCATCGCAATACATTGTTTATCGTTGATGAGGCCTCAATGATACCAGATACACCAGCGGACTCAAAGTTGTTTGAGAATGGTTCGTTACTCGATGATTTAATGTATTATGTGTATTCAGGGCATAACTGTAAGTTGGTTCTTATTGGTGATACAGCGCAATTGCCCCCGATTAAAATAGATGTGAGCCCAGCGCTTGAAGCGGAACGAATAGAGTTGAATTATAATAAAAATGTAACAAGTGTCGAGTTGGATGAAGTGATGCGCCAAAGCGAGCGCTCAGGTATCTTGTTCAATGCAACCAACCTACGCCAGCAATTACAGAATGAATACTTCGAAAAGTTTCAATTTGTGGTAGATGGTTTTCCCGATATTCACCGGTTGATTGATGGCCATGAAATACAAGAAGCCATTAACGATGCTTATGCTCGTCACGGAAAGGAAGGAACAGCCTTAATTGTTCGCTCGAACAAAAGGGCCAATCTTTACAATTTAAATATTCGAGCGCGCATTCTTTTTTTGGAGAACGAAATTGCTGTTGGTGATTTTATGATGGTGGTGAAAAACAATTATTTCTGGCTTAAACCCAATTCTGAAGCTGGTTTTATTGCAAATGGTGATATCATTGAAATTTTGGAACTTTTTGCTATCAAAGATTTATATGGTTTCCGTTTTGCTGAGGTCAAAGTCCAAATGGTTGATTACCCCAATCAAAAACCTTTTGAGACCGTCCTTATGCTCGATACCATAACTGCCGAAACCCCTTCTTTAGCTTACGAAGATGGCAATCGACTATATCAAGAGGTTTTGAAGGACTACGCAAACGAAAAATCAAAATACCGTCAGTTCATGGGGGTGAAAAACAATTCATTCTTTAATGCCCTTCAGGTAAAATTCTCATATGCTATTACCTGTCATAAATCGCAGGGTGGGCAATGGAACACTGTTTTTGTTGAACAACCATTCTTGCGGGATGGAGTGAACAAAGAGTATTTAAGATGGCTGTATACAGCCGTTACAAGAACCAAAGAAAATCTTTTTCTAATAGGGTTCAAGGATGATTTTTTTGTTGAATCGTAAAACAGTATATTGTCATAAACCATTGCGATGTCATCGGAAACTGTAATCAGTATTTTTTTGGGTGTAGGTTTGGCCGCCTCTGCTGGGTTTCGTGTATTTCTTCCGCTCTTCGCTTTAAGTTTGGCCGGGTATTTTGATATATGGGAGCTCAACGACAACTGGCAATGGATTGGAAGTCTTGCCGCCGTTCTAACGTTGGGCGTGGCTACAGTGGTTGAAATTTTCGCCTATTTTCTCCCTTGGATAGATAATGCACTTGATACGATATCGCTACCATTGGCGGCGATTGCCGGCAGTGCAGTCATGGTTTCAACCGTAGCCAATTTAGATCCTGTAGTAACGTGGTCATTGGCCATCATAGCCGGAGGGGGTACCGCATCGGCAATAAAAGGGGCAAAAGCCGCAGGAAGATTGACCTCGACCGCAACTACGGCAGGTGTGGCGAATCCAATCGTATCGACCATAGAAACTGGAACTGCCACTGTAGTAACGGCAGCATCGATTTTTGCTCCAATTTTTGCGGCGGTTTTGGTTATCATCATATTGGTCATCATATTTCGAATTTATCGCAGGCTTAGGCCAAAAATTAAAAATTGAACCGGTCTATGAAAATTGTCTCCATGATTCCCGCCCGTTATAAGGCCTCACGCTTTCCAGCGAAATTAATGCAGGATCTTGGTGGAGAGCCCGTATTATTGAGATCATATCAAGCAGCAATTGAAACACAGCTTTTTGACGAAGTCTACGTGGTGACCGATAGCGCTATCATTTATGATGTCATCCATAAAAATGGAGGTCAGGTGATTATGAGCGATGCCGAACACGAAAGTGGTAGTGATCGAATTGCTGAGGCCGTAGTTGATTTAGAGGTAGATGTGGTAATCAATGTTCAGGGAGATGAACCCTTTATTGAGAAGGAGAGTCTGCCCAAGTTGATTCAAGTTTTTCACGACGACGAAACCCAAGAAATTGATTTAGCTTCCTTAATGACCCCAATTTTTGATTGGGATGAGATTTCGAACCCTAATACGGTTAAAGTGATTGTTGATAATAGAAATTTTGCACTGTATTTTTCAAGGTCACCGATTCCATATCCCAGAGACACCCAATTATTGGCTACGTATTACAAGCATAAGGGGGTCTATGCTTTTCGTAAAAGAGCACTATTGGATTTTCAACAATTACCAATACTCCCTTTGGAAGCCAAGGAAAAAATTGAGGCTATACGTTTTTTGGAATATGGTAAAAAAATAAAAATGGTTGAGACCGATGTCACAGGGGTAGAAATTGATACCCCCGAAGATTTGGAACTGGCACGAAAACTGTGGAAGTAAATTTTTCAAATATTAAAGTAATCGGTTTTGATGCCGACGATACGCTTTGGGTAAACGAAACCTATTTTCGTGCGACTGAAGAGCGCTTTGCGGAGCTTTTAGAAGGCTATGAGACCAAAAACAAAATAGACCAAGAGCTATTTAAAATAGAAATGCAGAATTTAGATCTATACGGTTATGGAATAAAAGGTTTTATGCTATCGATGATAGAATCTGCAATTGATTTGTCAAATGGTTCAGTTTCACCAAAAATTTTGAGTGAAATCATTCAACTGGGTAAAAATATGATTTCACATTCGGTGGAGTTGCTGAAAGACGTTGAAGAGGTTTTACAACAATTGGAAAAAAGATATCGACTTATAGTATTGACCAAAGGCGATTTGTTGGACCAAGAACGAAAATTGGAAAAGTCCGGACTATCACGATATTTTCATCATGTTGAGGTGCTCAGCGATAAAAAAGAAGGGAACTATAGGAATTTGCTGGAGCATCTAGAAATACCTCTAGAAGAGTTTTTAATGATTGGTAATTCATTAAGGTCAGATGTGCTCCCAATAATAAACTTGGGTGGTCGAGCGGTTCATATACCTTTTCATACCACCTGGGCCCATGAAATGGTATCGGAAGAACAAGAATATGCAGAGAATTATCTAAAATTAAAATCCATAAAGGATATTTTGAAGTATTTGAATTAATGAAGGAAGACAAGACGATAGAAATGAAGGGCAGTAAGAAAAGGAAAAAAACATCCTACAAGAATTTCCCTTTGGTTCCCAGGGTTATCTATGGCAGGGGTTGTTTTAGTCAATTGGCGGATATATTATTGCCCAAACGAAAAAATGCGGATGCCCCTTTTATTTTTTTAGTGGATGACTTTTTTGAAGGAAGGGAATTAGGGCAACGGATTCCGTGGTTATTCAACGACCAAATTATTTATATATCAGCTGACGAAGAACCCACAACTTGTCAAGTGGATACGCTGGTTACCAAAATCAAAAATGACTTTGAAGAACAACCTTCTGGTATTGTGGGTATCGGCGGTGGAACTATTCTTGATTTGGCGAAGGCCGTTTCCATTCTATTGAACAATCCGGGTTCGTCAGCTGAGTATCAAGGTTGGGATTTGGTCAATCGACCATCATTGTACCATGTGGGTGTCCCAACAATCAGTGGAACAGGAGCGGAAGTATCAAGAACTGCAGTGCTTTGTGGTCCAGAAAAAAAATTAGGAATCAATTCTGATTTCACAACCTATGACCAAGTGGTATTAGATCCTGATTTGGTAGGCTCCGTGCCGAAAGATCATTGGTTTTATACCGGTATGGACTGCTTTATCCACTGTGTTGAGTCCCTAAACGGCACGTATCTTAATGCCTTCAGTGAAAGCTATGGTCAAAAAGCTTATGAACTTTGTCAAGAAGTTTTTCTAGGGAATCTGTCACAGAAAGAGGCAGAAGAGAAATTAATGATGGCTTCATGGCATGGCGGCATGAGTATTGCTTATTCGCAAGTCGGTGTGGCGCATGCTATGAGTTATGGGCTATCTTTTCTTTTAGGTACGAGGCATGGTCTTGGAAACTGTTTGGTATTTCAGCATTTGAAAGCGTTTTATCCAAAAGGGGTTGCCCTTTTCTCCGAAATGTTGGATAATCATCAAATCGAACTTCCAAAAAATATTTGCAGTTCTCTAACTGATGCTCAGTATAAGACAATGGCACAAATAGCGCTTTCTATGGAACCCCTTTGGGAAAATGCTTTGGGGAAAGCGTGGAGGAACCACATGGATGAGGAGAAACTCATCTCCATCTATAAAAAGATATAGCTGCTGCATCAGCTGGCTAAATTTATATATTTTAAGCTTATGCAATGGGGCTTGAAAGGCACTTTTCCTGATGTAGACAAGTGTGTTGTCATTGTAATACCACACACGCATTGGTACGACTTTCCACTTGGGGTCATCGTACGAAAAGTCTTGAATATAGAAATCAATTACATCGGTAAAAAATCATTGTTCAAATCCCCCTATGGTTGGTTTTTTAAATGGTTAGGGGGGGCACCCGTCGATCGCGATAAAAATTCGAATTTGGTAGACGCGGTCGCTCAAGTCTTCAAAGAGCGGAAAGTGTTTCGATTTGCCTTGGCTCCAGAAGGTACCCGTAAAAAAGTGACAACCCTGAAAACCGGATTTTATTATATCGCAAAAAAGGCAGAAGTGCCTATTGTTATGGTGGCGTTTGACTTTGGTAAAAAAGAGATAAAGTTTTCAGAACCTCTTTGGACAACAGATGACATCAATCAAGATTTAAAAAAGGTATATCAATTTTTCAAAGGAGTAAAAGGCAAGGTTCGGGAATATAGTTTTGGAGAATAATATTGTCCATCGATTTACTATATTTTCTTAAGTGGTTTGTCAGTTTTGGGCTTATTTTTCTTTTTGGAATTTCCTGGAAAAACTAAATCGGTACTTGAATAACTGCCGCCGAAGGTTATGGTAGCGGCATATACTTGTTGAATGGCATCTATAATTTGGGCATCGTTGAGTTCCCTAAGCGGGTGTGCATAGACTGACCAAATGACTTCATCACTTAGGGCATACTTTACATCAAGAACGGAGTGAAAATTTGCTACTAAGGCGTTCAATAGTTCCTCTTCGCCCAATTTTTCGCGCTCCACAATAGGTGAAATGATACGCATGCGATTGGCATTTTCGTCGTATATGCATATCAGTGGTGTTTGGTTAATTAAAAAACGAGCAGTATTCCCTTCCGCCAATGTAGTATCAGCTTCTTGCCCAATGATTTCAACCAAGCGTTCAGGGGTCATCTTCTGGCCTTGAGCGGCAATCTGTAACAATAAAAAAGAAATTAAAAAGAGGCGCATTGTATTTCAAATTTATTTTTAAGTCGATTTACCTTTCGTTATATTACATCGACAATTCGAAAATCTTGGTCAAAGGCATATTCATTTAAAACTTTATGATGCTTATATATTGCAGTAAGTCTTTTGTATAGTGTTTTATAATTTCCATATATGAAATATCCCAAAATTGAAATAGATAGAATTTTATCTTTTTCGAGTTTACTTAGATTACCTTCGGACAAGGAAAGTCTTAAGTTTGTCCATATTGATGGGATGGACGATTATTTGGTATGATTACAAGTTAGGTGTATTCAAAGAATAAACAAATAGATATAGAGCTAATTTTGAATTATTAAGACAATTTCGGGCGAGATGGCAAAGAAGGTCATTTATCTTTTGTCCCACGACAAGTAATCGGGAGAACTTAGAGAAAACCCCAAAAAACTTCCCAGAAATTTGAAATAAAAATTTTATTAAATATGAAAAGGTCCATCAAAAAATTGTGATATAAGTTTAAAACTCCTGTTGATGAAATACCTATTGGTAATGATTATCTTTTTTAATTTGGCTTGTAAAGTCCAAAAAGAGTACCAGAAGGCTGATGAAAGATTGACATTACTGGTTCAAGATGGGTACTTTCCTTTAGAAAACCCAGAGACCCTAGTAATTAAAGATGCGAAATCTTTGAAGGCGTTTTTTTCCAAAATAAATCAGACCAGAAAACCGGGATTAACTATTCCAGAAATAGATTTTAAGCGCCAAAGTGTTTTGGTAGCTTGTATAGGAGCTGTGAATACAAGTTCCCTCCCAACAATGTATTTGAAAAGCGAAACCATGGAAGAAATGACCATTACAGTACTAATGTCAGATAGCAAGAAGGAGGAAGGCGTCCAATTTTATCCTTTTTGCGTTTACTCAATTGTTCATGGGGAAAAAAAGATTATCTTGCATATGGAATGAATTTTTGCAGTTTGTCGTAGATAACTGCCATTGGAACACCTTTTTTTAGCAAAATTCTTTTTTAAGTTACTTTTGCTACTGTAATCCCCAAATTACAGAACATGAAAGTAACCAAAACACTTGCAATTATTGCTTCTTTACTATTCTTACAATCAGGATTTTCACAGGAACTTCAGTTAACCAAAAAAGACAGTATCGTTCAAAGCGCATGGATTTTTGGACTAGGTTTCAATGCGGTGGATGACGCCGGGTCCGAATTTAACAATGTTTTCAATTTTTCAGATAATTGGAATATCGTCCCATTCCCTTCAAGATTGAGCATAGGAAGATATTTTAAAGGTGGTTTAGGTCTCGAAGCTATCGGTAGTTATAACCAATATCAGGAAGGAAAGACAATAGATGGGATTATTGCGGTTGAAGATATCGATTACTATGCCATCGATTTTAGAGTGAGTTATGATTTAAATATGATTTTAGGAGAAACGGGTTGGTTTGACCCCTATGTTGGCATTGGTGCCGGCTATACTGATGCGAATAATCAGGGTAGAGGTACCTATAACGCTTCGGTTGGTTTCAGAACTTGGTTATCTGATAGATTTGGTCTCGATTTCAATTCTACAGGAAAGTGGGCTATGAGCACCGAAAATGCTACAAACCACATCCAACATGCTGCTGGTGCGGTCTATCGTTTTGGTATTGAAAAAGGGCTCTCCAAAAAAGGTGAGGAGAAGTTGGCCCTAATTAGGGAAAGTGAAAAAGAACAACTACGTCAAGATTCCATTGCAGCCGCCCAACGTGCCAAAGAAGAGGCTAGATTATTAGCAGAGCGATTGAAAAAAGAAGAAGAGGCGGCGCAGTTGGCGGCGGAGGAAAAGGCCAAGTTCGATTCTGAAAATGCGAGGAAGAAACAAATTGAGGAAAGCATAAAGGCTTTGGGTTATGTATACTTTGATTTGAACTCGTCGTTTTTGAATGCCAACGATAAGGCACTTTTGGATAGATTGGCCATCATATTAGAAGAGAATCCATCCGTGGTTATAAAAGTGACATCACATACCGATTCACGGGGCAGTAATAATTACAATCAATGGCTATCCGAACGTCGTGTAAAACGCACAACGGACTATTTGATTTCCAAAGGAGTTGATGCTAAAAGAATTCAGGGTGTTGGATTTGGTGAAGATAAATTGACCAACGAATGTGATGATAAAATTTATTGTACTGAAGAAAAACATAGGGAAAACAGGCGATCAGAGTTTTCTGTATTTAGCTACTAGTGCAGTTTTTTATAATTGCTACTCTTAGCTGTTTTAATAAGTCTATTCGAAATATTCCTAGAGGTGCAGTGAATATCACTTAGATGAATATTTAGTAGAATCACTAAGAAATTTTCCAATTTGTTATCTGTGTTCCTAAACTTTATATCATATTTATGGGGTTATTGAAATTTATTTAATCTTATTATCTCACTATTATGCTATTTCAGATTCTGCGAACAATAATCTTTAAAACCGGTTATTTATAAATTCAACTTCAGATAGAGCTATTGTTTTTATGCATTTTCGATTGATTATGGATTATGAAAAAGAGAATTAACTCTTTTTTCTCCGTTTTAAAAGCAGTTTTATCCCTATTTAGTTTTTCAATAACAACCCATAATTTATAAAATTATGATACGATCAGATTCTTATTCACATCTATTTGATTATTCATAAATATAGATATGGATAAATATCTCTTATTCTATCAAACTGTTTTTAATTCAAACGGATTGTTTAATCGTCTATTGGTATATTTCTTTATTTACTTTTTTGTATATCGTTCACATTACGTTTATAAGCGCGATTATAAGGAATTAAATTGCCGTTTATTAATAGTATTTCCAATTGAATTAATAGTTCGAAGACCGATTCCAAAAACGCTACACAGAATGCAGTCTTTATTTTATGCAGAATATCTATTCCTCAATTTGTACTTCACAAACAAAAAGAAGCTGTTTAGCATTCTTAAAGACAATGAAATAATAGTATTTCTGGTCTCTGTATTTATTTTGTTTTGTACAGCATTTTTGTAGTTCAAGGAAGCATTCAATAGGCTTTTTTTGCTTTCAAAGCTTTAGAAACTTTTTTACACAAAAAACTATCATTTATATTTTTCTTCTAATCTTGTCGAATCGTTTTGAGAGTATATAGATTCCCAATATCAATCTATTGGCCGATACCAGTTTTTTGATTTACTATCTACATACTATATTTTAACCTTTACTACCTTAATAAAAGAATATCAATAAATTTACATATCCTGTATTTGCTTATATTTTAGTTCAACCATAATTATAGTCCTGACTTGTTTTATCCCTAAACTTGTTAAAAGAATTTTTACTAATATTGATAAAAGTACGATAGGATGTGAAATATAAACAGTTTTATTCTCAGCTTGATAAATAGAAATTGACTTCTTAGTTAAAAGTCTATCTAAAAGATATGAACTTTAATAAAACTAAATATTGTAAGTGTTCCTGAACTAGCCGGGTCTAGGATTTTACAAATATCTCTATTATAATCCGGTATGGAAAAGCTAGTTTTCCATCACTGTAAAAGGACACCTATTTGTCGAAAGAAAATATATTTATGAATGCTACGTTCTTCAAGGAGTTCTACAAAAAGTTTTAATCATTGGAATAGCAAAAGTGATTACCTTTTGTGAGAAAAGATATTTAATTACGAACTATTCTAATCCTCTTTATTTAAAAAACATTTAGTTACTGAAATGCTTTTCAATTTTACCCTAAACATCACCAAGTCTAGTTAGATTAAAATAATCGAACTTTAAAGAGTTTTATGACGGGATATCATAAAAAGTAAATTTGTTCTTAAATCTATTTCCAATCATTGTTGGTCGATACCTTGTTAATTTTGAGTAAACACTTTTCAAATGATCGAGAGTATAGAATTTTGTTTGGTTAACCATTTCAATCATTTTGGAAGGTGACATAAAATGATTCTCGCCATTGGCCATACTGTATATGGTTCCCAAAAATGGCAGAGGTAGCAATGAAGCACTTTCTGTAATGTCCACCATTTCATGGTAATAATATAAAAAAGGTTCTTTCAATATTAAATGATTGAATAAATCTTTTCGAATAATAATGCAAGAACCGCACCTTAAGTTGAAATTACTTCTGATTTTCCAAGCTAATTTTTGTCCCTCGCGATAAAAATATCCTTTGTTTACGTACCAACCGGGAATATTTTTCTGCAAATTAGAATTCACAAATTTGCTAATACCATTGTGAATACAATCATCCGAATCTACAACCATAAAATAATCGACATCAAAGTTTTCATTGGCATATGCAAAGCCTGCCATAATTTTCCTCGCTTTATCTCCTTCTTTCCGTTGTCGATCTTCTTCCCAGTTGTCATGGGTCAACTTGGGCGGATTAAAATCTACCTGGACATAGTGGAGCTGTTGGTGCTCAAATTTTTCTTCAGGAAGTTCATGGCACGATATAATGATTTGGAAATTCTTGTCTTTTTGGCTACTTATTGATTTTAAACTGCGTTTTACAAGTTTACTAAAATGGCTCCAATCAGAAGCTAGTTGACTGCTTTTAACAGGTACAAGAAAACATATCATGATTTATACTTTATATTTATTACTGGTTTTTTTCTTCAATCAAGGTTGTGAAAGTAAAATAGAAACGATTAGTTTCTTGGGCATAATCTTATGAGTTGCGTACAAAAAATGAGTAATTTTTCATTATTAAATATAGGTATAATGATTTTCTCTTTTACGTATCTATATCTATTCCAGCCAGTATCTAATTTGATTTGAACTGGGTAGGCTCCAAAAACCCGCATTTGATCCAACATCGATTTTAAGTCTTTTTTATTTAAAAGACGATACTTAAAAACCTTAATTAAAAAGGCAAAAACAATAGCTTGTTGTTTTCCCTTTATTCTACTTATCGCGGTGTGGTTTTTATGTGAACTATCAATTTTGTCAATCAAATGATGAAGATGTTCCACGGCCTTCATCATGCCATCGATAAATTTTCTATTGGTTTTGGTATCTTTACTTCTAACAATGGAATTTGCAGCTTTGACATACCTATGGCCAACTATATTAGACTTAGCGGTTTTTTTTGATAGTAAAAAGATTCTTGTTGTGAAAATCAAATCTTCAAAAGCGTACATGTTTTCAAAAAATCTTATTCCACTATTTATTAGGAATTTTCGGTTGATAAAATAA
This sequence comes from Croceivirga sp., assembly GCA_050042945.1. GTDB lineage: Bacteria > Bacteroidota > Bacteroidia > Flavobacteriales > Flavobacteriaceae > Croceivirga. The sequence continues at coordinate 51,234 of JBHJJC010000020.1, read as the reverse complement.
TGCCAGATTTCATTCCTTAGGTCAAAAGTACTTACATATGAAATACCATCCATAACCTGTGAACCGAGTTTAGTTGAAAAGACACCCCCCTCATTATGTAAATAATTTAGACTATCCTCCTCAATTTCCTTCGTATTAAATTCCAGTATTTCAAGGTGGTGCTGTTCGCAAGAGTCCACAAGAGAACCTAGAACATTAGAAGTTAAATAATCATCGGCATCAAGAAAATAGATATAATCTCCATTTGCGGAATTCAGTCCTTTATTGCGTGCGGCACTGGGGCCTGAATTTTTTTGACTATAACAACGGATGTTGGTGTTCTTTGTCATATAATCCTTTACAACTGAAATTCCATTATCAGTGGACCCATCATCTACAATAATAACCTCATATTCAGCTTTGGTCAAATCTTGGGTTAACACGCTGTCAAGGCATCGTCCAAGATATTGTTTTTTATTGTATAATGGTATTATTATACTAAGTCGCATTGGAATGATTTCTATTTTTGGACATTAAGCCTTAATAAACCCTAGGTAACTTGGCTATCTAACGTTTTTTCTTTTGGTTAGAACTTTATAAATTTTAATATAAAACTATTGGTCCGATTTTTAAGGCCAAAGAAAAATGGTTTTTTAACCAAATTTTTGGGACAAAATACTTTTATCAATTAATTCTTAGACTCATCAAGTTGCGAAAATTCTATCATCTTCCCAGATAGCCCCCATCAACTGGTATGATACATCCTGTGACATAATCACTTGCAGCTGAAGCCAAAAAAACCGTGATTCCTTTTAAATCTTCTCCTGTGCCCCATCGTTTCATAGGAACCCTATTAAATACCTCGTCAGTTCTCTTTTTATCGTTTATTAATGCGGTGTTCAGCTGTGTGTTCATATACCCTGGCGCAATTGCATTCACGCATATTCCTTTTGCGGCCCAGTCATTCGATAGGGCTTTAGTCAGTTGGGCTACCCCTCCTTTGGAAGCAGCATAGGCGGGTATTGTAATCCCCCCTAAATAACTCATAATTGATGCAATGTTTATAATTTTACCACCGCCGTTGTCCAACATGGTATTTCCAGCATATTTGCAATAATGGAATGTGGCATCAAGATTTACGGATAGCACTTGACTCCATACCTCTTCGGGAAAGTCTTCACTGGGATATCTTCTCTGTATTCCTGCCGAATTTATTAAAATATCTACAGTACCCCCTAAGATATTGAGAGATTCGTTGTAAGAATCCTTTACCTCACTTAGTTTACTCACATCAGCCTTTATGGGACTTATATCAAAACCATCTTTGGTAAATTCTTTACAAATATCAAAAACCCGTTCATCATAATCAATCACCACAGTTTGGGCCCCAGCTTGACAAATTGCTTCCACCATAGCTTTCCCCAAATCTCCGGCACCGCCAACTACAATGGCTTTCTTACCGTCTAAACGAAATTGACCTAGAATATTTTTTTTCATTGTATCGCTTTCTATCCCATAAACATTCCGCCGTTCACATCCAAGACAGAACCTGTGGTAAAACCAGCTTCCTCACTCGCGAAATAGCAAACGGCTGCAGCAACTTCCTCTGGGGTTCCGAATCTGCCTAAAGGAAATCTATTTAAAAGTTTTTTCTGTACTTCCTCACTCCGCACGGTTAACATTTCTGATTGAATGGTACCCGGCGCGACGCAGTTTACAGTAATATTTTTAGGGGCAAGTTTTCTGGCCAATCCATAGGTCAATGCAATAATTCCTCCTTTTGAAGCACTATATGCCATTCCATTTTCAAAGCCTCCCATGCGACCTGCATTTGAAGAAATATTGATAATCCTGGGGCATTCACTCCTTTCTAAATACTGTAGGCTCTTTTGAATTGTCATAAATGTTCCCCTCAGGTTAATGGCCATGACCTTGTCCCAATGGTCAACTGTCATTTCTTCAATACTTGATAGATCCAAAATACCTGCGTTATTGACTAAAATATCGATTCCCCCAAATATTTCATATGCTTTCTCCAAAGTATTTTCAATAGCAATTTCATCGGCCACATTACAGCAGAAACCTTTGATGTTATCTTCACTCGAATCTATACTTTTAGCCGCTTTTTCGGCACTATCCTTAGAAACACTCAGTATAGCTACCTTGTAGTTGAGCTTGTAAAAACTTTTGGCAATTGCATAACCAATATTTCCTGACCCTCCAGTGACCACCGCTATTTTACTCATAAATTGTATTTAATTTTGGGATTACTCGCTCAATAAAACAAACGATTAAGATATTATAACCAAGATACAATCATATTATTTCCTTTCTCATCAGAAATCTTAAGCGTGCTTTTAAATTCATTGATTTTTGTTTGTCTTTTTAGGGGAGAGTCCTCAACTACGTAGATTCTTGCAAAAACTTGTCTTTCGGTGCCCAGCCATTCTGGATAAACGGTATCCCCTTTTTTAAATCGTTGCGAAATGAAAATAACATTTTTATCAGAATTTAATATTTCCAACCCTTTAATATCATTGATTTTTCCACTGGAGAGAAGAACCCATATGGTGCAGGCACTCTTCCCGTCGAGGGTAAAATCATTTTTCTTCTGAAAATTATCTTCCCCAAAAACACCTGTGAAAGCAAAATTGAGGAGCATTTTTCTATGATCAAATCCATTGATATGGGAAAGGTGGATATGTGGGGCTTCACCTTGCAGTCTGAATCCAGGGTCATAGGCATAGAAACTACCATTATCAACGAAAAATTGGAGATTGAGAATACCGTTCTGTACGCCTATCTGTTCAAAAAAGTCACATAACTTGGGATGGACCTTTTTCATAAAAAGTTCTGTATGTTTGGATGGGTACAGTGCCCCCAAGCAAACAGGACTTGAATCACCCTGTTGCTTTGTCGTTATTCGATCATATGTAGCGGAGAGTAAGGGTACGCCATCTTTAAAAGTGTAATAAGCTGCCATATCATCACAATCCATATATTGTTCTACTAGGATTACCCCTTTTTTGGAAAACTTCAATGCGTTGACCACTGATGAGGTATAGTCATTTTCGTTCCTACAAATTTTCATACCAACGCCAGCACCGCTATCCACTGGTTTTACCATCAATGGAAAATTTAGTCCTTTTGGTTTTGTTATTCCCGAATTACGGGTTAGATATATTCCTGGAATATCTTGAACACCATATTTCTCGCAGTAACGTTTGAAGCCATCTTTACTACAAAATGCTTCTACCGCCTTTTCAGTCGCATAACAGGGTAATCCCAATTTCATACATATTTCCCAATAAGGCTTTACCAAGATGTCCGCAACTCCAACCAAGACACCATCAACATTTTTTTCTCTGGCGAGATTAACTATCTTGTCTACATTGAAGCCGTCAATCTCATAGGATTCAGAAGCATTTCTCTTTGCCGGTGCGTCGGGATTTGGATCAACCACAATGGTATATATACCCATGGATACGGAGATGTCAACAAGAACTCCTGTTTCTGGGTTGCCACCCAATAATATTAGTTTTTTGCTCACAACTTTAAATTTTTATAAAGTTTTTGTTTTTCTTGAACCAACATCAAGGTTCCTCGAAAAATCGCTGTTAAAACCTAAATTTTGAAGTAATATGGTAATATCTTTTTTATCATGATTGATTTCAACAATCTTGTCTGCACTTACCCCGACTAATTCTAAGTTAGATTTTATTTGTTGATGTGAGGAAGGGTTGGTCGTGGCAATTATCAAGTGATCAAATTCACCAGTGTCTATTTTCCCTATGGGTTGAACCGAGTTTTTACCGATAGTCATGGTATGAAAATCAATGTCAATCCATCGAGTAATTTGAAAATAGTTCATTTTTTCATTGGTACTCAATATGTGTTGCCCAAAAGAGCCAGAACTGTAAACAACCACCCTTGAATTCTTTCGGGTACCTAAAAAAGGGTTGAAAATAGCAGTATTGGGCTGGATTTCAATTAAGCCCCCTGATCGAATCAATATTAAGGAATACAAATAGTTAGTTAGTTGCTCCATTAAATTTGCTTCAGTCAAAAACGGGCTAAGCTTTTTCCTTAAAAAAACCAATAAAAGACTCAGTCTGTAATATTCCTTTTCTGGGTCTTCAATAGATTTTACTATCGAATCTGGTCGTTGTCTATAATAATATACGGGGATGTCACAAATGGTAATTTTTTTACAAATGGTGAGATATGTATAGGTTATTGCGGCATCTTCACCCATAATCACTTCATTCGGAATCTCGAACAAATATTGAACTAAAAGCTCTCTTTTGAAAAGCTTGTTCCAAACGTAGGTAGATATATTATGCTCGCAAAACTTGCCATTATATATCGCATTGGGTAAGATAAATGATTCAATATCTGATTTGTCAAAATTTCCAGTAAACAAAGGTTTAATGGTCTCTATTTTACCATCAAATTCCCTGTAGTGACCAGCAACGACCATATCAGAATCGTTAGCCAGGGCCATTTTATATAGCGTATCCAAATAAAAAACATCAATCCAATCGTCTCCATCTACATAAGCAACGTACTTAGCCTTGGCTCTTCGTAAACCAGCCTTTCGCGCACTTTGTAGACCTCCATTTTCTTTATGTATAACTGTAATTCTATTATCAGAAGAGGCGTATCTATCACATATTTCAGGACAATTGTCAGGGCTGCCATTGTCTACCAAAATAAGCTCAAAATTGGTAAAGGACTGCGACAAAATACTATCTATACACCTGGGCAAATAAGGTTCAATATTATGGATTGGTACTATAACACTAATTTCAGCTTCTACCATTCGCTTAAATTTTTATTGGTTGTGCATAAAAAAGTCCTCCCCCATAAATATCCCGAGGTCTATATGATTTCGCTGTGGTAATAAAAAGGTTGCCAAATTGGTCTAAACAACAAGAACTCACGTTGGGACAAGGTAGTTTTATTTGGTCTATTTTTTTTCCATTCTTGGGATTCCATTTGGATATCTGGCCACCACCCCATTCTGCAATCCATAACATCCCGTTTTCATCCATGCACATACCATCGGGGCTCCCTTCTCCCTTAAATTCGATAACATATGAATCAAATGTAGCTTTACCACTTGAGAGATCATAATTGTATTTTGCTACTTTTTTGGTAGGTGTATCGATAAAATAAAGAATGGTAGCATCTTCTGAGAAGGCTAGGCCATTTGAGATAGTGGTATCCTTTATGATAACAGTGTAATTTCCTTTGTAATAGGAATATACCTTACCAATTTTGTCTTTTATCTCCGGATAGCCCATAGTACCTATTATAAACCTACCTTTTGGGTCAACCGTTCCATCATTGTACCTTACAAAATCTGGTATCTCCATTTGAAATGCAAAGCTGTTTTTACCTGTATTGAAATCAATTTGATAAAATCCATTTTTAGAGGCGGCCAAGACTATTTTTTTGTCAATTATGAAAATACAACCGACGGGGGATTGCAATTTTATACTTATGATTTCCTTGGTATCGAGATTTAAGCAATACACCATACCGTCAAGAATAGATACAAAATAAAGAAAGTTGTTCAACGAGTCGTAGACAGGACCTTCTAAGAGTTCAGAATCATTATGAAATAATAGCTTAAACTCCATATGTTCTAAATATAGTGTCCCCCTGTAACCCGGATTATTGATCCTGTAGTCATAGCAGAATCTTCGGAAATTAGGTGCATGACAGTAGCAACGAGATCATTTGGGTTCAATATGCGCCCCATAGGAATGGCCTTGGCTGCTAGGTTATTCAGTTCTCTTTCATTCATTCCTTCTCCCGCCCTTAAATCCATTTCACCTTCGGTTTTCGTCCAACCCATAACCACATAATTAGATCTAATCTTATATTTTGAGTAATGATGGGAGATATGGGTCGAAAGGGTATAAAGACCTGCCTTTGTTAAAGCATATGCCGTTCGATCTTCGCTACCATAATCCATATGGGGAGAACCCATGAAAACAATGGAGCCAGAATCGTTTTCCTTCATATGTTTCAATACGTGCTTGAGTAAAAAGTAGGGAGCTTTTAAATTAATCTTGAATACACCATCAAACAATTCCTCGGTAGTGTCTAGTAAAGATGCAATAGGTGATATCCCCGCGTATACCAATAAGGCATCAATTTTTTTGAATCTCTTTATGGTTTCCAAATAATAGTTTTCAATACTGTCTATGTTGTTTAAATCAAGCGTATGGTGATATAAATTTTCAGCTCCTTTTAAGTCTTTTAAGTCGTTGATTATTTTACGGCCTTGTTCACTACTTCGACCACAAAATGCAACTTGATATCCCTTTCTATAGCAGGATTTTAAAACTTCCAGTCCAACTCCCTTGGCTCCACCGAGAATCATGACAGTATACATAATAAACTAGGTCTTATTAAATTATTTTGGATTTAAGTTTTCAAAAAACAATTTCAAAACTACTCATACGGTGATTAAACGCTTTTTTTTTCGACAAATTTTATTGTACTCCAGATTATAAGAATATTATCAAATGGCAAAGGTTTGATTCCTTTATTCTTCAACAAGTTAGGAAGAAAATAGGTGTTCAAAATATGGACATAAGTTAATTTTTAGCCGCTTGCCTATTAAGCAGCATAGCTGTACGTTGGTTAAACTTCAAAAAATAATGGAACGAAAAATCATTTGATTTATCCCTATGTATGGATTGTATGGATGAGTTTCATTGACGAAATGGACCGGTTAAGAAAAGAAACTTAAAATTTTGACCAAACGATTCGTTATTAATCTGTTTTAAAAGATATTTGAGCAAGCATATGTCAATAAATATTTGTGAAAATTCCGGTAGTGGATATTATTTAAAAAGTGTCTTGTTAATTTTTTAAATCGAGGTTCGAATATTCTTCGATTTAGTACGTTAGTCTAAATATAAATTCTAAATACTATGAAAGTTGTTTTGTTGGCAGGAGGTTTTGGCACTAGATTGAGTGAAGAGACTCAAAATATACCTAAACCAATGGTGCCCATCGGGAATAAGCCGATTTTATGGCATATCATGAAAATTTATTCTGCTTATGGGTACAATGATTTTGTGATTTTGTTGGGATACAAAGGGTATGTCATCAAGGAATATTTTTCAAATTATTTTCTTCATCAATGTGATGTGAGTATTGATATTCAGAATAATAAATTGGAGATTATCAATAATGAAGCGGAACCTTGGAAAGTTACCTTGGTTGATACTGGGCTTAATACTATGACAGGTGGAAGGATTAAAAGGGTAGAAGAGATGATAGGAGATAACAGATTTATGTTAACCTATGGTGATGGTGTTGCGAATGTTAATATAAATGAATTGGTTCAGAGTCACGAACAACATGGGAAAGCACTTACCATGACGGCAGTGCAACCTGAAGGACGTTTTGGTTCTTTGAAATTTATCGGAAATGAACAGGTCGCTTCCTTTCAAGAAAAACCAAAAGGTGATGGATCTTGGATTAATGGAGGTTTTTTTGTTTGTGAACCCAAAGTTTTTAAATACCTGAAAGATGGAGATACCACCATTTTTGAACGTAGCCCATTAGAGAATATGGCCAGGGATGGAGAGTTATATTCTTACAAACACTACGGGTTCTGGAAACCAATGGATACACTTCGGGATAACAAAGTTCTCAATGAGATGTGGGAAGAAGGAAAAGCTGATTGGAAAATATGGAAATAAATAAACTTTTTGGTGGTGCCTACAGCGGCACAAGGTGTTTAGTTACAGGGGACAGTGGGTTTAAGGGATCTTGGCTGGTAGCTTGGCTCGCTCAAATGGGTGCTGAAATAAAAGGGTATGCTTTGGCTCCTGTTACACGAGAACATCATGTGGGACTATTGCAAACCGAGTACGAGTCCATAGAAGGTAATATTTTAGATTATGATAAGCTTAAATCTGTAGTTGAAGATTTTCAGCCGGAAATTATTTTTCATCTGGCGGCCCAAGCCATTGTAAAGTACTCGTATGATAACCCTATTGAAACCTATAAAACCAATGTAATAGGAACCCTTAATATTTTTGAAGTCGCCAGACAAACAGGATCGGTAAAGGCGATCGTCAATGTTACCAGTGACAAATGCTATGAAAATAGGGAATGGATTTGGGGATATAGGGAGAATGACCCCATGGGAGGTCATGACCCTTACAGTTCCTCAAAAGGATGTGCGGAATTATTGACACAGTCTTATAGAAAATCCTTTTTTAATGGTACAGACAAAACATTGTTGGCAAGTGCCAGGGCAGGTAATGTAATTGGAGGAGGGGATTGGTCCCAAGATAGATTAATACCTGACCTTATTAAGGCCGCTGTTATCGGAGGCGAAACCGAGATAAGAAACCCTTTGGCAACCAGGCCCTGGCAACATGTATTAGATCCACTTTCGGGCTATCTTATGTTAGGATGGAAATTGGTCAGTGGAGAAAAAGAATTTGCACAAGGCTGGAATTTTGGGCCATACCTTTCAAGCAATCTTTCTGTCCGAGAGATAACAGAAGAAGCCAAGGAATTTTGGTCTAAGATAAAGTATACCGTAAACACCAATGAAAATGACCATCATGAAGCCAATCTTTTGATGTTGGATTGTTCTAAGTCGAATAAATTATTAAAATGGACACCGGTATGGGATAGGTCTGAAACAATTCGGAAAACTATAGTGTGGTATAAAGATTTTTATGAAAAAGGTAAAGTGAATACGGAAGAGGATATTGCCCAATATATTCAAGATGCCACAATCAAAAACAAAGTGTGGACCCACGCATAAATTTTAAGAAAGCTCGAGTATTGGTTACCGGAGGTGCCGGATATTTGGGAAGAAGTCTTATATCTCAATTGGTACGATATGGTTGTAATGAAGTACACTCCATTGATTTGGAAAAGACCAGTGAAAAAAACTCAAAGCTTATTTCCCATCGAGTTGATCTCTTGGATGCTCCTTCATTATTGAACACGGTTAAGAGCATAAATCCTACCTTGATATATCATTTGGCTGCAAATCTTAACCGTTCAAGGGATTTTTCCGATATAATCAAGCCATTAATGGAAGTAAACTTAATCGGTACCATCAATATCCTAAATGCATTAGAGCATGTAAGTTACACCAATTTTGTCTTTATTAGTACCAGTGAAGTTTATGGCGGCAAGAACCTAACTCCTCCATTTATGGAAGCTGATGAATTTGTTCCCGCGTCCCCTTATTCATTATCAAAGTATTGTGCTGAAATGGCAGTAAAAACTTTTTCGGCGATTATGGAAAAAAAATTTGTGATTCTTCGTGTGTTTAATTTTTTAGGGTTACACATGCCAAAAACCTTTTTTCCTTCACATCTTAAAGAGAAACTTGGTCAGGATGAAGATTTTTCCATGACTTTAGGCGAACAGGTAAGGGATTATCTCTACTTAGATGATGTTGTTGAAGCTTTACTGTTAGCAGGTATTACCGATAAGACCAACGAAGTGTACAATGTGTGTTCAGGAGAAGGTCTTTCAATTCGTGAGTTTGCTGAAAAAGCAAAAGCCATTATGAACAGTACATCAAAAATTCATTATGGTGCAATACCTTATCGGGACAATGAAGTTTGGAATATGGTAGGTGAGAATACTAAAATCAAAGAATATTTAGGTTGGTCCCCAAAAACCTCTATTTGGAAATATTTTAATGAATAGTTCATTATGTGTTTATTGCGTGCCTTTAAATGCTTCCATTGTATCTGTTTCGCTGGCTGAAATATCTTCTTTCAAAAACACTTTTTTTACTGTTTTTGAAAGAATTTTTAAATCTATGAAAAAGCTTACATTGTCAACATACCAAACATCCAAAGAAAATTTTTCCTCCCAACTTATGGTATTTCGTCCATTGACCTGCGCCCAACCTTTGATACCGGGCCTAACTTCATGACGCCTCGCCTGCTTCTGGTCGTATAAGGGCAGATAGCTCACCAATAGGGGTCTAGGGCCTACTAATGACATATCACCTTTAAGAACGTTAAAGAGCTGCAAAAGCTCGTCTAAAGAAGCGTTTCGGACAAAACCACCTACTTTGGTGATGCGTTGTACATCAGGCAAAAGATTGCCATATTGATCTTCTTTATCATTCATCGTCTTAAACTTAATTATGGTAAAGATTTTTTCATTTTTACCAGGTCGTTTTTGAAAAAAAAATGGTTTTCCTTTATTAGCAATGGTAAGAAGTATGACTAATACTATAATAAATGGGAATAATATTACTATGGCCATTAATGAAATTAGAAAATCAACCAATCTTTTTAAAAATATCGAATACATTTTTTTGTTAGGGTTCAATGGATTACAGTTAGATTTAAGACCCAATTATGATAATGCTGAATACTCCTTTAAAATTTCATTCCAAATCTTTTGCCTACTAAACCTAGAGGAAATTAAATCTCTTATTTTGTGGCTGTCCAGTGTCTCCAAATTTTTTGATGATACGTAGTGTAACATCGCTTTGTATAAAGCATCTTCATTTTTAGGAGGTATTAATATTCCATTTTCTCCTTCTAAAATAATTTCATTACAACCATTAATATTTGTGGCAATAGTAGGGAGGCCCATAGCCCCCGCTTGCATAACTACATTAGGAAAGCCTTCTCGATAACTTGGAAATACCATGGCATTGGCAATTGCAAAAAATGGTCTTACATCTTTCTGAAAACCTACATATATGATATTTGGATGGTTGTGTATCAATTTTTCGATTTCGGGTAAAACTGGATCCAAATGCCTTTCATAAGGTCCTACTAAAAGAAGTTTTGCCCCTTTATGCATCTTATTCATTTTATTGAACGCACTCACCAATTCATTTACTCCTTTATCCGTTACCATGCGCCCAACAAAAAGGAATATAGGATGGTCTTCTGATATGCCCATAGAATCTCGAAATGCCTTTTTGAACTCGGCCGGGTATAAATTAGGGTTAAAATAATCAACATTTATTCCATTGTAACTTACAATGCCGATTACCTTTACTTTATCTGTTGCAGTATATCCATTGGTAAGAATAATGTCCATTAAGCCATATGAATTTGGATAAATTTTGGTTGCGAAGAAATAGGTAATTTTTTCGACAAAATCCAAGACTTTTCTTCGTATTCCCGTTACCTCTAAGAGGGGGAGACCCGCTATGGTATGCAATCTATGGGGAACCCTGGCAAGATAGGCTGCAAACATGGCCAGTGTTCCTGCCTTGGGAGTATGGGAATGTACGATTAACGGCTTTTCCTTTTTAAAAATTTTATAAAGTCGTACAACTGCCCTAATGTCCTTCAAAGGAGTGATTTTTCGGGTCATTTTCACCCCGTACATTTTTATTTGTTCCCTGTTCTCTAAAAAATTTTTAGAAGCCTCATTGTCAAAGCTAGCGATACCAATTACATTATAATAATTGCCCATGAACTTGAGTTGACCCTCCAGGAGGCCCAACATTGAACTGGAAACGGTAGTAATCCGAATTAGTTTAGTTTTGGTCATTTGAATTTATAAATCGTCTAGGCATGCATTGTCTCAGGGAAACGGTTTTATTGTGAAAGTATTGTAACTACTACAATCTCTTTTAAGATAAACTTTCGCTATTTCTATTCTGTTGTATTGCATTTTTTCTGCCCTTTTGGCAGAATTCTTCTCCGACTAATTTTATTGGAAAATTGCATCGGCATATTTTTGTAAAATGCTACTTTTTTCAAAATCTTTTACTCTTTCCGTAACGGCAAGCTGACAATCAGTATAGTAATCGTCATTTTTCATAAAGTATTTTAAGCCTTTCTTCATTAACTCTAAATGATTCACTGGTATCAGTATACCGTTTTTGGTAACGATAAGCTCTTCTTTACTTTCTCCTTGGTACCCTAGTATTTCATTTGGGCCAGAATCACAATTTGTGGAAAGAATAGGTAGACCGCACGCCATGGCCTCCAATAATACATTCGGGAATCCCTCATGATTAGAAGAGAAAACGAAAAGGTCCGCTGATTTCAAATACTTAAAAGGGTTGGTTTGATGCCCAAGTAGGAACACCCTATCCTGTAAATCCAACTCTTCTATTAGTTTTTCTATTTCATCTATCAATTCCCCTAGGCCTATCAAGTATAACCTAACTTTTGGTAAATCGGAGATTGCTCTGATTATCAACATCTGGTTCTTTAAGGCAATTAGTCTCCCGACGGTAATTATGTTAAAATAATCTTCGTCAAAAAAATTATTAATTGGTACGATATCTTTTATTTTTTCTAAATCAATCGGGTTTTGTATCGTGATGACCTTATCTCTGGTAATATTGAAGTTGTTTACCAAGTCTTCTGAATTTCCAAAAGAATTTCCAATTATTAAATCAGAATTTGGATAAATTGAAGCAATAAGGCGTTTATTTATTTTTGATTGTACATTTCCATAGCTATAGGTCAAACTTGTGAACGATCTTACTCCCAATACTAATCGGGCTTGGTTTTTAAACAGGGTTCTCGATAAGACATTAATCAGATTTGGCCTTGTAAGTAAACTAAAGGAATAATCGATTTTTAATTCTTTGGTCAGCTTTGCATACTTAAAGGTCAAAAAGGGTAGGCTAATAAATTTTATTATTCCTTTTTCATTAGATCGTGACTTCCCGAGAATATGCAGTTTTATGTCCTTATGTAAAGGAAACCGTATGTTTTTTTCCATCAGAATTAAATGGACGGTAACATCTTGTTGAAAAAGGTATTCCAAGAAATAAGAAACAAACCTTTCAGCACCTCCAGGACCGAGACTAAAAATGAATACGCCTATTGATTTTCCCCTTAATGATTTTTCTGTTTTCATCCGTTTTATATCTGAAGAAAATTCAATTTTGAATTTAATTTTTCATACCATGCATATGATTCCAAAAAGTAACTGTGCTTAGTGAAGAAACTGTCTTAAAGGTTCACTATAGTTAAGATAATAGAAATGTTCTCTAGAAGTTTTTATCGCGTTGGGGATTACTTTTTTATAAAGTATATTGAGATTTTCAATCACAAACTTTAATTTTTTGTACATTTCAAAATCATTATCTGGCGGTACAATGAATCCATTTATACCATCTTTGATATACAGCCCATTATCACTTATATCGGTCACAATGGTTATTTTTTTATGATTAAGATAATCTGATAGTTTTGTAGAAAAACCATACTTGTTTTGGAGGCTGAACCCACGTGGAAGCACCAATATATCTTGTTGACTTAAAAAACTAGAGAACTGTTTTGAATCAAGATTACCAAAATAGGAAATTTCTTCTCTCAGTTTATAAATAGATTCAAAGCGTTCTTTGTAGTCATTGAAAATAGATCCACATAAATTAAAAGAAATGGGCAATCCCTGTTCCTTTAGCTTTTTAATGATATCAATAAAGTTCTCCAGATTTTCCTTTGTTGGGTGTATACTACCAGAAAATCCGATATTAATTACTCCATTGGTGGCATATTTTTTGTTTGATTTTTCAAAGACCATATAAGGATTGGTTAATATAGGTACTCTTAAAGAATTTTTATTGAATTTTTTGGCATAAGTTTCAATTGAACTTGAAATGCATACAACCCCATCGTATATTGATATCAAGGGTTCCATGAAAGTGAATATGGTTTTAAAGACTATTTTCTTTAAGGAATATTTCGGCTTCCTGATTGAGACTTTTGAGTGAAAATGAGATGTATGCTTTCTGATTTCATTTAATTCTGTATACAAAGATTCTCTTTTAATCAATTTTAAATAGCATAATGAGATTAGCTCTAACGAAATTAGTGGAAATGGGTAATGCAAAAAAACTTGTTTTCCAACTTGGCGGTTGGCAAAATCTCGTAATCGCCTAACAAATTTGAAAACTTGGAAAGGGTTTTTGGTCAGCTTTTTATCTTTTAAAACAAATATGTTAGGGGAAATCTCAATAAAACTTTTTATTGACAAGCGGTCAGTACAACAACTGATTAAGTATACTTTATTGTTTTGGTCAGCTATAGCTTGTGCATAATACAACATTCTTGTTGTTCCAGCACTCCCCTGTGTAAAATCAAAATGACTGTAGATGTAGTAATGTTTTGTTTGCATTAACAGACACCTATTTGGACCATACGACCCTGTTTACATAATCCACATAGGAAATAATGATCCTTACCACCTTCTCACTTACATTGGGCATTGAGTAGTCATCTACCTCCCTAAAATTTCTGTTTGGATTTCTTTCTTGGACATCCAGTGCCTCCAAAGCCTGTAATATTCGTTCAGGATTTAAACCTACCATCATTACAGATGCTTCTTCCATGGCCTCAGGACGTTCATGGGCCTCACGTATGTTCAATGCCCTAAAATTCAATACGGAAGATTCTTCCGAGATAGTACCACTATCCGAAAGCACGGCGAAGGAGTGATATTGTAGTGCGTTGTAGTCTGAGAAACCGAGAGGTTTTAAAAATAGAACGTTTTCATGTGCCTGAACCTTTTTCTCATCCAACATTTTACGGGTACGTGGATGAGTAGATACAATTATGGGATAATCATATTTTTCTGCAATTAGGTCCAAGGATTTAAGGAGACCTTCGAAATTTATGGGATTATTGATATTCTCTTCACGATGGGATGAAACAACAAAGTATTTTTCTTTTTCCAGCCCTAGGTCCTTTAGCACGTTTGATGCTTCTATTTTTGATTTGAACTGTCCTAATACCTCATACATAGGGCTTCCGGTTTTGATTATCCTGTCAGGGGGTAAACCCTCCCTTAGAAGGTATTCCCGTGCAATATCACTATAGGTAAGATTGATATCGGCAACGTGATCAACTATTTTTCTATTTGTTTCCTCAGGCACACGTTGGTCAAAACATCGGTTCCCCGCTTCCATATGAAAAACAGGAATCTTCCGCTTTTTGGCAGGAATAGCACAAAGACAAGAGTTGGTGTCACCCAGAACCAAGAAAGCGTGAGGTTTTAGTTCTTCCAAAATGGGATCTATCTTGATTAAGATTTGTCCCACTGTTTCCGAAGCATTTTTCCCTGCGGCATTCAAAAAATGGTCTGGACGGCGTATGCCCATGTCCTCAAAGAATATCTCATTTAGTTCGTAATCGTAGTTTTGCCCCGTATGAACTATAGTATGTTCAATCGCATTGTTGGTATCCAAAGCTTTTAATACGCAGGCCAAGCGAATAATTTCGGGCCTGGTGCCCACTACTGTAAGTACTCTAAGTCTTTTCAAAATCGTTTAATTAGATTGATTTTTTTCAACGTCCTCAAAATAAGTATCGGCATCTTCAGGATTATACGGTTCGTTAATCCAGAATAAGGTTATTAACTCGTCATCTCCAATATTGGTGATGTTATGGGTATGCCAAATGGGCATATCAACATAGGAAGGTTCCTCACCGTCGAGGGTATAATTTATGACCTGCTCCGTACCGATACGGCGCAGTTGTATTCGTGCTTTTCCTTTTATTACGGCAAAGCGTTCGGCTTTTCGTGTGTGAAAATGGTTGCCACGTGTTATTGCGGGAACTGTGGTGGAAAACGAAAACTGTCCACTGGATTGGGCACGTGTAATTTCTACAAAGCTCCCTCGTGGGTCGGTATGCTTAATATATGCTACAGGATAATGGGATTCGGGGACATAGCATCGAAATGTATTAAAAAGTGCTTTTTCAAATGCATTGTCTAAATTGGGAAACACCCCATTCTCCATATAATCTTTTCGATATTGCTTCAATAGAATTAAAAGTTTAGAAACTTTGATATAGTGATTCGGTAATATATCAATACCAGAACTGTGTTCATTCAATTTTTGTCCTTTTGCCTTTTCAAAGATGGCATCAATAAGAACTGCTACCAGTTCATTGATATAAATGAGGCCAACTTCACTATCATTAATGATTGACACCTCTTCATCCCTTGCAATTTTATGGCAAAAAGTTGCCACTACAGAATTGTAATTAGGTTTTCCAAAGGGGCCGAACACATTGGGAATGGTCAATGAAGTAAATTTCGCACCACTTTTTTGACTCCAATCTTCAAACAGCTTTTTCCCTTCTTTTTTTGACCTTCCATAATGATTGTCACGAAGCTCTTGGGATGATGATGAAAAAATGATATGCGGAGTGACTTCTTTTGATTCACAGGCAGCAATCAACTTTTTGACTAAATCCACATTAGTTTTGTAAATCACATTTGGATTTTGATGGCGGTTCATTGCCGCTAAATGCACAATGACATCGCATGAAGCCACGAAGTCTTTTAAATGAGAAGGCTCTTCAAAAAAGGACCTTTCAAAACCTACCAATTCAATCCGGTCATCCAATGATAAGGTAGTGTAGAGGTGGTAACCTACAAAACCGGCCTGTCCTGTTATCCCTACTTTAAATTTCTTTTCTTTCATCAGTTATATTTTCCAGTCTGCCGACCACCGCTCCAACGAAAACCTAAAATCATCATTTTTAGATTCGTCTAACGAAAAGTTTGAAAAAACCTGAAGAGCGGCATTTTCGTTTATTGCCTTGAATGCTGTTGCATAACCTTGGGGAACACAAAGCACTTTAGGTTCTATGTCATTTAGGATGTATTTTGATGCCTCCAATTTATTTGAAGGTTTCTCAAAATTGTCAACCTTGATAATATTGATAATAAAACCTCCTCTTAAACAGTAGAACCACTTTTTCTCTATTTTATGGGCCTGCCATCCTCGTATTTGTTCGGAATCAGCTGGAGTAATTTCGTAAAACCGGACCACTTCATTCATATTAAAACCATTAAAAAACCGCACACTGCCCCGATGGTCGGTAAAGTTTTCTCCGCTAACTACGCATTTTTCAAGCATTGAGTGATTCTTTTATGAAATCAAGGTTAAGCAGTGTTTGCTTGAGCTTTTCGTTGGTCTGTTGTTCGGTATTATGGGAATGATAGTCTTCTATTTCGCTAACATCTATCTCACCTTCAGAGAAGTAGCGACTGTAATTCAAATCCCGGTTATCAGCAGGAATTCGATAGAATTCGCCCATATCCTCTGCCTTTTGCATTTCTTCTCTTGTACATAGTGTTTCATAAAGCTTTTCCCCGTGCCGGGTTCCTATCACCTTGATCTCATTATTTGCATTAAACATTTCCCGTATGGTCTCCGCCAAATCTCCAATGGTGCTCGCCGGTGCTTTATTGACAAAAAGATCCCCTTGATTGCCATGTTGAAAGGCAAATAACACCAAATCAACAGCATCTTCCAATGACATTAAAAATCTGGTCATCTTTGGGTCGGTAACGGTAAGAGGGGAATTCTCTTTTATCTGTTTTACAAATAAGGGTATTACAGAGCCACGAGAGGCCATTACATTACCATAACGGGTTAGACATACAATAGTTCCGTTTTCAGGAATATTTCTGGAGGCGGCAACAGCAACCTTTTCCATGAGGGCCTTACTGATACCCATAGCATTTATGGGATAAGCGGCTTTATCTGTGCTCAAACAAATGATGCGCTTTACGTCATTTGCTATGGCAGCATCTATAGTATTTTGAGTGCCAAATACATTGGTCTTTGTTGCTTCGATAGGGAAAAACTCGCAAGAGGGTACTTGTTTTAAGGCGGCCGCATGAAATACATAATCTACACCGTTCATGGCTTTTGCAATACTGTCATAGTCACGTACATCGCCAATATAAAATTTCACCTTATTATTTTTTAGGCGATTGCGCATGTCATCCTGTTTTTTCTCATCACGGGAGAAAATTCGGATTTCCTTTATGTCGGTCTCTAAAAATCGGTTGAGCACTGCGTTTCCGAAAGAACCGGTCCCCCCAGTGATTAATAGTGTTTTGTTTTTAAACATTCTGTTTTTTTATAAATTTTAAATAATAACTTAACATAATTATTAGATATATAAAACTCGCAAAAACCTTAGTTAGTATGGCGCCATTGAAATTGAAATATATAACAAGAATTGGATAGCCTAGAATATTAACCGCGCCAACCCAAAAAGCTGCATTCCGTAGCAATACCCCTTTCCCTTTTGCTCCAAGAAATCTATTAAACAAATCCCCATACCCATGAAAAACAAAGCCGATAATAGTATATTTTGCTATATCCGCAACGGGCAAAAAAGCTTCTTTATAAAAGGTAAGAATTGCATAATCAATTAAAGAATAGAATATTAACAGGGCACATAAAGTGCCTAAAATACTGAAAATGTATACTTTACTCGGTATAGAAGACATATTAACAAAATGCTTGAAAAATACCGTCCCTAAGATTGAGGGAATGGCCAGCATTGGTCCACAAACTGTTAATGCTAACATAAAAAAGCCTACCTGTGTAGTATCCAAATAATAAGCAATACTAAAACCGGCTATATGCGTCGTAGCTTTTCCAGCTAAACTCCCGAAATAAATGGGTTGCCCATTTGTTTTGTTTTCTAGGAGTAATTCTGTACGAAGGCTTTTATCATATCCAAAATCAGGTTTTAACAAGGCAAAAGTTCCAAGTACTATAATCAATGAAATCCCATAAGTCAAAAACAACACCCAATCAATATCTAAGGGGACATATTTATTTAACAAATAAGAACATGTTAAGTAGAGAAATAGAGGTAAAACACCAATTATTGCCAAGGTTGTGATTTTATGTAACCCCTTAAGTAATTCTTGGATAGCAATGGCCCCGATAATAGCAGCTACAATGAAAAAATATTTCCATATGGAACTATTCAATTTATTTTCAAATAAATACGGATTTATAAAGACAAAAATGAAGTAAAGAAGCATTCCAACAATGGATACTAACCCGAAAATAGTTATGAACAAAGCAATATACTTTTTCTCTTTGGATTCATCTTTATTCATAGCAACCAATCGAGTAAGGGAAATAAAGAAGCCAACAGTCACAATACTGACAATAAATCGAGCAGCAGTTTCGATAAACTTAAACTCACCAAAACTTTCCTCTCCCAGTATTTGGGAATTGAATATGCTCACTAGAAAACCCAAAGCCATGCCCAATATACTAGTGCTGAACATTATAATCGATTTCTTGATGGAACCTTCAATCATTTATTTTGAATTTAAACTATACTTAAATAATACTCTGCCTTGCAAGATAGAAATGATGAAAAAAAAGAAGTCCACCGACATAGTACTATAAATAGCTAGACCACCTAACGCTAAAACCCAAAGAATTAGTACGAAGCACTCTACTTGGGTTTCATAATCCATTTTTCCTCTCAAGATTAACTTTATTGGGAGTAGAGCGCTCAAATAAAAATAAGTTAGTACCGGTATAAGTCCTCCCCACCAAAACAAGTATAACCATTGGTTGTCTAAATATGAACTTGTATAACCGCCTTTGGAATAACTTGCAAAAAACCCCTTTCCGGTAATCAATTCTGTAAATTTTAACTGGCTGAAAAATGCCATGAGATGACAAGACCGAGTATCATCCGTGCCTCTGTTGAGTAAACGCTCCATAGAGTCATTCAAAATACAAGTATTTAAAACGAGGTAGGCAAAGCCAATGAAACCCACTATCAATGCGATAGAGTATTTTTGGAGATTCTTCGTGTGAAAAAAATCAAAAAGGATAGTTATCAAATAGATGATAAGGAATGACCTAGTCTGGATTACCAAAGCAAGTACAATTCCCATGATAAGACTAAACAATCTTAGCCATCTTAGTTTAGGTTTATTTTTTAACATTAAAAAGACATATGGTGCAACCCATATGAGGTTAACGGCATAGACTCGGTATTGACTTAAAGCTTGTCCCCTCCATAGCCCAACTCCGGACTCCACCATCTTAACAATTGCCAAAAGGGAAATAAATATTGATGAGAAAAACAAAAATTTCTTGAATGATTCAAATCTCTTTGTATCATAACTAACAAAAATAAGTCCCAAACAAATCCAGGGCCCGATTCCTTTAGTAGACATAAATTGAGTCATATTTGAAGGGTCGGCTCCACTGAATATATAGTTTAATGAAACATAAATAACCAAGGTCAAATAACAGAAATAAATAGAAAAATGATATTTTGCTTTGGAAAGAAAAAGGGAAAATAAAGAAGAGACAAAAATTAATATTACTGACAGAATCCTAAGATACCTTTCAGACCCAAGTGTTAGTCCCTCGTTGTTCAGGCTGTTGTATAAACGCTCTTGTGCAAAGTACATAAAGAACAGACTTAAAAACAACCCTGCAAACATTAATAAGGAGACTAATTTTGTAATTCGATTTGATGAGTTCAATAGAGAGGTTTAAATATTTTTTGAATTTTATGAATTTGAAGTTGATATAAAAATCAAACGTAAAGTTTTATCTGAAATTATTCTTTGATACTGCAAGAAAACTATTAGTTGTCAAAAGACACTTTTTTACTAGGTTTTTACTTGAAGACAAAACTTATGGTTTGTAAAGATTTTCCTATGTTCATTAAAGTGTAAAATTGAGAATTGTTTTCATCTTTTACGCTACTATTTGAACAAATATGTACCCTGGGGTACAAAACGAACACTAATCTTTCAAAATAAATGAAAACGTATAACAATATTTAATTTGAACAATAAGGCCAAATTCTACTGATTTAACCGGAACTTAAGTATTGTAAGGTTAATATATTTCTTTTATTTGTGAGATATTTAATATTATTCGGAATTTGCTTTCTGGTATTAGAAACATTCTCACCTATCAAGACCAATGATGACTGTTAAAGAAACAACGAATCCGTTATTTACCGTGTTCACTCCTGTGTTTAATCGAAAGCATACAATACATAGGGTCTGGAACAGCTTACAGAGTCAAACATACAATAATTTCGAATGGATTGTAGTGAATGATGGGTCTACAGATGGTATAGAACCAATACTGGAAGACTACAAAAAAAAAGCCAAATTCCCGATGAGAATTTATCATCAAAAAAATAGTGGAAAACATATGGCTTTCAATAGGGCAGTAGAAGCAGCATTGGGTGAGTTACTGGTTCCTGCAGATTCTGATGACAGTTTTGTTGCTAACACCTTAGAAACATTTCAAAGGCAATGGTCTAAATATAAGGCTGATTCAATTTCGGGAATCTCAGTCTTATGCATGGATGAAGATGATAGAATAATAGGCGATAAATTTCCAAAAGAAGGATTGTCAAATTATATTGAGATGGTATATAAATACAAGGTGAAAGGGGAAAAATGGGGGTGTATCAAAGTTAATGTGATGAAGGAGTTTAGGTTTCCCTCTGTAGAAGGAAATTTTTTTCCAGAAAGTTATGTTTGGTCACAAATAGGACTAAAATATCAAACTGTTTATTTAAATATACCCCTTAGAAAATATTATCAGGATGCTGGAAATCAAATTATGAAAATGAAAAAACCTTCGCTAAATAATTTAAAGGTCAAGGCTACCTATTTTACATGGTGGATTAATCATGTGTTTCCTGTTGCCAGTAGATATATGTCTATGAGAGATAGACTAAAACAATTTTTATCTATGTGGAGATACTCTATTTTAGTCGATAAATCATTTGTTCAAGTCCTTAAAGAAATACCCTCGATAAAAAATAAAAATTTAGCGAGAATCACATTTTTGCCCTCTTTCTTACTTTTCAAAATCTTGAAGTGGCGACCTTCTTGATCATCATCGGTACGGAACCTTTTGTATTCAGTATTCTTTTTTTTACAGTATAAATAAAAGAAAGCCCATAGTGCAACGATTACAAATCAAACTTTTGATTTTAGGTTCATTTAACAGCTTGGGATTTAGGTTTTCTTGCATTTCATCGAAAAAAATAATTTTTTATCGACTTAATTGTGTTTTTTGAATAATTTTAAATCCCAAATTAATATTGAACTTTTTACAAGACTTGATCTACAACTATGAACTTTTACCCCACGAAATTCATTGTGATTAGCTTTTTGTTTTTTCTTTTGTCATGTTCCGCTGATACAGACCTGTTTGAAGAAGCGATTGCGGAAAATATTGAAGAAAATATAAATGAAAATATTGAGGAACAACAAAGCAAGACTGTTTTTTTATCCCCAATCAACGATGCTTATTTGGAGAATGGTGAACGATTTAATGATGAAATAATACGTTTAGAACCAGATTTGCGCACTAGTTATTTGATGTTTGATTTAAGTGAATTAAAGGGAAAACTTGAAAATGCCGAACTAGTGTTAACAGTAACTGATGATGCTGGAGATGGAATTATAAGAGTTTACAAGGGTAGTCATAATGATTGGACAGAAGAGAACATTTCTGTTGAAAATGCCCCAAAATTGGAGAGTGTAATTTCTACTTTGTCCGGTTCTTATTTATTGGGAATGACCGAAACCTTGAATTTAGCCAAAGCCTATCTTGATTCCGACAAACTAAGTATTGTATTGAGGCAAGAAACTGGTAACGATATTGCTTTGGCATCTAAGGAAAATAATTCCGAAGATGGACCTCTATTAAAAATAACTTATATCCCCTCAGAAATCAGTATCTCAGAAGAGATCGATGAAGAAGATTCTGTTGAAGAATTTTCAGAAAAAATAGATGAATTAAAAGCTTTTCCATCTGCTTATGGTGCTGGATCTGACGCAAGTGGCGGTCGTGGTTATCCTGTGATTAAAGTGACTAATCTAAAGGATAGCGGTCCAGGTAGTCTAAGAGAGGCTTTATCTGGTGGAAATAGAACTATTGTTTTCACTGTTTCTGGTATAATTAATCTGAAAAGTGCAATAACGGTTTCTGGCGATAATATTACAATCGCCGGTCAGACAGCTCCTTCCGGAGGTATTGCTATTTCAGGTACTCATATAACTAACCGTATTATTTGGCGAGGGAACAACGCTATCATACGATATATTAAATTTCGTCCCGTGTTTGATCCACAGGGCATAGTAGACGGAGTTGATTTTAGTGGAAACGAAAATATTATTATTGATCATTGTTCCTTTGCTTGGGGAGGTGATGAGGTGATAAGTTTTGTAGGTTCTTTGGGAAACCAGCCAGATAATATTACATTTCAAAGAAATATTATTTACAAGGGATGGAAGGGTTCTATATATGGGTATTCACGTTGGTATGATGATGGGCAAGTTGAAAGGCCTACAGGAGATTTTAGCTACAACAATAATTTAGTTGCCCATACAAGTCATCGAATGCCCGGTTTTGCTACAGATGATCGTTTTGACATTATAAATAATGTTATACATAATTGGTTTGAAAGAATTACTGTTATGAATCGTGCAACAGGTTCTGAAGTTAACTGGATGAATAATTATGTGCAAGGGGGGTGTTTTGATACCAATCCCAACACTAAACAATTTAAGTTCAACGCCGTAGGTTATGATCCATCTCTTCCTACGCCATTAATCTACGTAAGCGGTAACTTTTATGACGAATTTCCATCGGCATCACAAGAATCCTTATTTAGATATTGGAGTAAGGGGAAGCCACCTAAAGAAACCGGCGATCAGCTTGACGCAGAATTTTTTGTCAATTCTGCGTACCCCCAAATTACTAACTCTTTCGAACCCTTGACAGCACAAGAAGCAAAATTGAACTTGACTAATGGAGGTGCTGGTGCTGTTTGGCGATTAGATCTTGATGGAAATAGAGTGGAGGATATTGATATTCTTGATTCTGCCGCAATCAGTGACGTGGCCAATAATGTTTGTGTTCCATATACCTATAGAGAGGCTGATTGGCAAAATTCTGCAGAATACTCCAATTATCGGTCAACAATTTCTGAGTCACCCATTAGTGTGCATCCTATGGACTACGATGCTGATAATGATGGAATGCCAGATATTTGGGAAACATCGGTATTTGGTAATCTCAGTAGGGATGGAAGAGGCGATTTAAACGGTAATGGATATACAGATTTGGAAGAGTATTTAAATTTAATTGATTTGTAAGCTCCGTTCGTTGTTGTTCATTAGAGAATTCAGTTCACTACCTATTTATTTTATATATAAAGTAATTTATGATAAGTTGAAATTACCAAAAAGCAATGTCTTCGGAATAATATCGAGATAAATTTGAACACATTATAAGGCCAACAGATGATTTCTTTAAATGTATCGTCTTGTCTATGAATTGCTTAAATGGCGCAGAGTAGCTTTTCCGGTAAATATAAGGTATTCCTCATTTTACACATTTGGACAACTAAAATTAAAGATTACAGCAAGTAGTAAGTTTGGAAAGATACATGACCATCACTACTTTGATTCGGGGATGCTTGATTTCAGAAAAGATATTATTACCATGTATAATCCAATCCTATGGTTATTAAATCCTGATATACTCAATGTTATTTTTTGAATAAACAATATGTAGGGATACTAAATCAAGGAAAAGATTTTGGTAATTTGTGTAGTATTCTATTCTTATCTGCCCGCCACCGCCATGCACTAAAGTGATTTATATAACTAGAAATTGCTTACTGAAAACATATAAGACCATTTTTTATAAATGTCCTAAAGCCTGGCCTCTACCCGTTCTTTTAAAATACCTTTGACATCGTACAAAACCCCATTTTCATTCAATAATTGTCTTAAGTTTAGTTTTAAGAATTGTTCATGGGCAACCGCTAATACAACTGCATCAAAATTACCTTTGGGTAATTTGTTGGTAATTTGTTTGTTGTATTCGTGATTAACCTCTTCAATAGAGGCCCAAGGATCGTAAATGTGTACATTGATACCGTAGCTTTCTAAGTCGTTTATCACATCAATGGCCTTGGTGTTACGAACGTCGGGGCAGTTTTCTTTAAATGTAATACCCATTACCAATATGTTTGATTCTTTTACCTTCAAATCGTTTTGTAGCATTAGTTTTACCACTTCAGAGGACACATATTTACCCATTGTGTCGTTCATGCGTCGACCTGCTAATATTATCTCAGGATGATAACCATACTCTTGGGCCTTTTGAGCCAGATAATAAGGATCTACCCCGATACAATGACCACCTACCAGACCAGGTTTGAATGGTAAAAAATTCCATTTTGTACCTGCAGCTTCTAAGACATCGTGAGTGTCGATGTCCATAAGATTAAAAATCTTGGCCAACTCGTTGACGAAAGCTATATTTATATCCCTTTGCGAATTTTCTATGACCTTCGCGGCCTCTGCGACTTTAATATTTGGAGCCAAATGGGTTCCAGCAGTAATCACTGAGGCGTAAAGCTGGTCTACCTCTTTTCCAATTTTATCAGTGGAACCAGAAGTTACCTTTAGAATCTTTTCAACTGTATGTTCCTTATCTCCAGGGTTTATTCGTTCAGGAGAATAACCTACGTAAAAGTCTTTGTTAAAAACGAGACCACTTACCTTCTCCAAAACTGGAACACATTCTTCTTCTGTAGCCCCAGGGTATACTGTGGATTCATAAATTACAATATCATCTTTCTTAAGACATCTCCCAACGGTTTCGCTGGCTTTGTACAATGGTATCAGTATTGGCCTATTAGTGCTATCTACCGGGGTTGGTACAGTCACAATATAAATACTACAGTCTTTAATATCATTTACCGAACTAGAGCAAAAAAGTCCTTTGGTTTCGTCGTTGGTATACTTCAGCACAGACAACAAAAGATTATTATCTACTTCTAATGTACTATCTGAACCCTTATTTAATTCTATAACGCGTTGCTTGTTGATATCGAATCCGACAACGGAATACTTGGTGGCGAAAAGCCTTGCCAACGGAAGTCCAACATATCCAAGACCTATAACTGCAATTTTTTTGCTCATTTTAGAACGTTTAATTTACCTTATTTTATTTCTGTTATTTTAAATTTTCCCAATACCATTTTGTAGCTTCTTTAAGACCTGAAACTATATTAAACCGAGGTTTATAGCCCAACAACTTTTTTGCTTTCTCGATGGAGGCTAAAGAATGGGGAACATCCCCTTGGCGCTCTGGGCCATAGTTAACCTCAATCGTAGATATTTTTTTATCAAATTCAGACAAATTGATTTTTAAATATTCAATGAGTTGGTTTAAATCTGTACGTTCACCACAGGCCACATTGTAAACGGTGTTTATTGCTTTTTTGTTTTTGGTCTGCAGAGCTCTTATGTTCAATTCAATTACATTGTCAACATAAGTGAAATCTCGGGAATAGCTACCGTCACCATTTACGATAGGGGATTCATGTTTCATTAATTGTTTTGTGAATTTTGGAATTACCGCAGCATAAGCTCCATTGGGATCTTGTTTTCTTCCAAAAACATTAAAATATCGCAGTCCAATTATCTCCATGCCATATGTTTTCGAAAAAACATCGGCATATAGTTCATTAGTGTATTTAGTTATAGCATAAGGCGACAAAGGCTTTCCAATTTTGTCTTCAAACTTAGGTAAGGTCTTTGAATCTCCATAGGTCGAAGAACTGGCGGCGTATACCACGCGTTTCACCCCTGTATCTCTTGCAGCAACCAGCATGTTAAGAAACCCGGACACATTAACTTCATTACTGGTAATGGGATCATTTATCGATCTTGGTACTGATCCTAAAGCAGCTTGGTGCAGCACAAAATCTGCTCCGTCGCACGCTTTTTTGCAATCTTTTAAATTTCTTATGTCACCATTAATCAGGGTAAAATTATGGTGATTTTGAATTCTATTTATATTTTCCTTTTTTCCTGTCGCAAAATTATCCAAGCATACAACCTCGTTACCATTTTTCAATAGTACCTCGCAAAGGTTGGATCCAATAAAGCCTGCACCACCTGTTACAAGCACTCGCATCGTAGGGTCAAAGTTGAGATAATCGAAATTCATGAAGTATTATTTATTCAAATTATTCGGTAAATGTCAAAAAACTAAAATTAAAATATATAAAGAGCGGTTCTAACGAAAAATATTTTCGTTTAACTGTACTTCTAACCCAAATTCAATGTATAAATTGTACAAACGATAAAATTTTTAAAACAAGAAACAGAACGTACTATTTTAAATTAGTAATTTGAGGAAGTTTTTAGGACATTATAGTCCGATTGTTAATCGGTTTCCTACTAAGCATTACATTTAGTTGGCATAATAAGAAAGATGCCATTCAACATATTTCTTTACTCCAATGGTATAAGGAATTCTTGGACTGTAATCATAGTCTTTTTTTAAATTCTCAACATCAGCCCATGTTTTAATTACATCGCCGGGCTGAATTGGTAAGAATTCTTTTTTTGCATCAATTTTTAAGGCATTCTCAATGGCATTTAAGAAGTCCAATAGTTTTATGGACTTCGTGTTGCCAATGTTATAGATTTTATAATTATCCCTCGTATCTATTGGCTTTTGAATTATTTTGAAAATTCCCTCGATGATATCCTCGATAAAAGTAAAATCCCGCTCCATTTTACCGTAATTGAAAACCTTTATGGGTTTGTTGCGAATGATGGAGTCCGTAAAAAGGAACGTTGCCATATCGGGTCTACCCCATGGTCCGTAAACTGTGAAGAACCTTAAACCTGTTGTAGGAATCTCGAATAAATGACTATATGTATGAGCCATTAATTCATTGGTCTTTTTACTTGCCGCATATATGCTGATGGGCCGGTCAACCTTATCGTTAACCCCAAATGGGATTTTCTCATTTAGGCCATAAACGCTCGAGCTACTTCCGTAGATAAAATGTTCAATTGAGTGATTTCTACAACATTCCAAAAGGTTGAAAAAACCATTAATATTACTGTCAACATATGCTTGAGGATTGCTCAGGCTATATCGCACACCGGCCTGCGCAGCTAAATTGCATACGATATTAAAACATTCTGTAGAAAATAGTTTAGGTAAGGCTTTTTTATCCTCGAGATTCATCCTTACGAATCTCATCCTTTCACCGAATTTTTTGCTTGAGCAAGGTTTTAAATATTGAGAAGCGTCCTCCCTGTCTATGCCTAAATTGGATAATCTCTGGTATTTTAAACCAGTGTCATAGTAGTCATTCACATTGTCCAATCCTAACACATGAAATCCATCCTTAATTAATTTTTCACATAGATGATATCCAATAAACCCTGCCGCACCTGTAACTAAAATTTTCATGATTCACCTATACAGTAATGGAAAAAACCGATAGACTCCATAACGTTTTTGTCAAGTATCCTCCTACCATCAAAAACAAATGCGGGTTTAAGCATTTGATTGTAAATATTATTCCAGTCATAGGACTTAAATTCATCCCATTCAGTTAAAATCGCAATGGCGTGGGCATCTTTTGCCGCATCCATAGGGTTGTTTACAACCTTTAATAGGGATTTATTTTCTTCTGCTTTCCTTGTCCCTAAATAATTCAGGTCCTCATAAATGGCCTTTTTACTAACTTTTGGGTCGTAAACTACAATATTCGCTTTTTCTTCTAAAAGGGCGTTGGCTACCGATATTGCAGCTGACTCTCTGGTATCGTTTGTATCTTTCTTAAAGGCCCATCCAAAGAATGCAATTTTTTTACCCGATATGGTGTTATACAAAGTTGATACAATGTTATCTGCAAAACGATGTTTTTGGTAGTCATTCATTATGATGACCTGTTGCCAGTAATCTGCTACTTCATTAAGGCCAAAACTTTTTGCTATATAAACTAGATTCAAAATATCCTTCTGAAAACAAGACCCACCAAAACCAACAGAGGAATTTAAAAATTTAGAACCAATTCTGCTGTCAAAACCTATAGCCCTTGAAACCTCTGAAATATTAGCGTCAGTTTTTTCGCAAAGTGCAGATATTGAATTAATAGAAGAGACCCTTTGCGCTAAAAATGCGTTCGCAACTAGTTTAGATAATTCAGAAGACCAAACATTAGTTTGAAGTATTCGATTCTTTGGAAGCCAATGTTCATATATCCAACTGAGACTATCCTTTGCTGCCTGTCCGGATTTTGTTTCATCGCCTCCAATTAGAACCCTATCGGCATTCAACAAATCTTCTACCGCTGTTCCTTCTGCTAGGAACTCAGGATTTGAAAGAATTTCAAAATTTACGTTTTTACCGGTATTTACGAGAATACTCTTAATTGCTTCCGCAGTTCTAACCGGCAAAGTTGACTTCTCAACCACTATTTTATCTTCTTTAGCAACACGAGCTATATTTCTGGCACATAACTCAATGAATTTTAGGTCTGCAGCTTGTCCTTTTCCTTTACCATACGTTTTGGTAGGGGTATTTACCGAGATGAATATCATTTCTGCATCATCAATCCCCTTATCAACATTATTTGAGAAAAACAAGTTTTTACCTCTGGTTCGACTCACGATTTCTTTTAAACCTGGTTCGTATACTGGAAGGTTATCTAAGTTCTCATCATTCCATTGATCGATTCTCTTTTCATTTAAATCAACAACTGTAATCTGTATCTCTGGGCATTTTAAGGCAATTACCGACATCGTAGGACCGCCTACATAACCGGCGCCAATACAACAAATCTTGGTGATTTTTTTCATTTGTATCGTTTTAATTCTTTTGAGATTAAAAATTATAAATAGATAAAAGTTCCCAACTGCAAATTACTTGGTATTAGTTTTAAATATCAAATATTTTCAAAGCTTAATGTGAAACACTTTTTAGTTATTTTCATTTAATCGATATTTTTAAGGGTTTAACGAAAATTGAAGTAATTAGGTAAATACATAACTATTTTTACAATAAATATTAAACTACCCAAATTTTGATGACTAAAACCAGAATATGGCTTTCCTCCCCACACATGGGAGGTTCCGAGGAACATTTTGTAAAGGAGGCATTCGCCAGTAACTGGGTAGCGCCGCTTGGACCAAATGTAAATTTATTTGAAAACTCCCTCGAAGATTACATGAGTAATAATATTTATGCAGCGGCATTAAGTTCGGGAACAGCTGCTATCCACTTGGCATTGCGTCTGATGAATGTTGATAAAGGAGATGAGGTCCTATGCCAGAGCTTCACCTTTGCTGCCTCTGCCAATCCAGTGACTTATTTAGGAGCAAAGCCTGTATTTATCGATAGTGAATATGAAACCTGGAATATGGATCCGGCATTACTGGAGAAGGCGATTCTAGATAGGATTTCAAAAGGAAAAAAGCCAAAGGCAATAATTGCAGTTCATCTTTATGGTATGCCATATCAGGTAGATAGAATTCATGAGTTATCATCTAAATATAATATCCCTGTGATTGAAGATAGTGCCGAAGCACTAGGCAGTTCATTCAATGGATATAAGTGTGGACAATTTGGCGAAATGGGTATATTTTCTTTTAACGGTAACAAAATTATTACCACTTCTGGTGGTGGAGCTTTGTTGACAAAGAATAAATCTATTCGGCAAAAAGCTATTCATTTGGCCACCCAAGCCAGAGAAGATGCTCCACATTATGAACACGAAAACATTGGATACAATTACAGAATGAGTAATGTTCTTGCAGGCATAGGTCGGGGTCAAATGGAGGTGATTGATGAGCGCGTGGGTTCAAGAAGATCAAATTTTGAGTATTATAGAAATAAACTATCGAGAATTAAACAAATTTCATTCCTCAAGGAACCAGACGGGTTTTTTAGCAACAGATGGCTAACCTGCATATTGACAGAGAGTTTTGAACAGAGGGAAGCTATAAGACTAGCATTAGAAAAGGTGGAGATTGAATCCAGACCTCTT
This sequence comes from Croceivirga sp., assembly GCA_050042945.1. Taxonomy (GTDB): domain Bacteria; phylum Bacteroidota; class Bacteroidia; order Flavobacteriales; family Flavobacteriaceae; genus Croceivirga. The sequence continues at coordinate 20,605 of JBHJJC010000020.1, read as the reverse complement.
TGGAAGCCAATGCATTTACAGCCTGTATTTGAAGACACCATCCGATTCGTAAATGGCACTTCAAAAGATTTGTTCAATAGGGGATTGTGTTTGCCAAGTGGATCGAACCTTACTGAAGAAGACCTTCAAAGAGTGGTATCGACAATAACTCAATTATTTTTAGGATGATAGAACGTTTTTTGTTTAGTAAGTCAGTAAAATTTGCTACCAAATGGCTTGTGTTGTTCATTGATGTGCTAATTGTTGGGATAACATTTGTATTGTCTTACGTCATCAGGTTTAATATGACATTGAATTTTGATGTGGATAAGTTTCTTGTTCAATTGCCTATTGTCATGATGATTTCATCTATAGGCTTCATGATTACCGGTTCCTATCTTGGCTTTGTTAGACACACCGGTATCAAAGATGTTTACAATCTTTTCAATGCAATATGCGTAAGTAGCATTTTTACAATTTTTATAGTTATAGTAAACAGGACATTTTATGTTATGGATGACTTTACTATCCCTTTGTCCATAATTATCATCCATAGTTTGCTAGCTTTTATTTCGTTAACCGCAGTTAGGTACGTTTTCAAAACTATGTTTGAGAGCATGACCAAGAGATTTAAAGTCGAAAGAAAGGTATTGATTTATGGGGCTGGAGAATCTGGGGTAATTGCATATAATGCTTTTACGAGCCATAGTGCCAGTAATATAAAAGTTATTGGATATGTCGACGATGATAAGGTCAAGGTCGGCAAAACCATCAACGGAATAAGGGTATATGGAAGGGATATCTTAAATAGCTATTTTCTAAGTAGTAATGATATAAGTGAAATAATTGTTGCTATTCACATCATTGACAACCATCGGTTGAGGGCTTTGGTTGAAGGTTTGGTAGACTTTGATGTAGAGGTTAAAATTGTTCCGCCAGTTCAGGATTGGATAAACGGTGAATTCAAGTTTTCACAAATAAAAAATGTGCAAATTGAAGATTTATTGAATCGGGTACCCATAAATATTAAAAAATCCAAAGTTGAGAACGAATTAAAGGGGAAAACCATTATGGTGACCGGTGGAGCCGGATCTATTGGAAGCGAAATCGTTCGTCAAGTCGCTGCGTATGATTATAAATCATTAATAATAATAGACCAAGCAGAATCAGCGCTATATAATTTACAACAAGAATTAAACCAAAATGGTTATCACAATTTTATTCCATTAGTTGGTGATATTCGGGATACCAGCAGAATGAATATGTTTTTTGAGGAACATAAACCCGACATTCTTTTTCATGCAGCTGCATACAAACACGTGCCATTAATGGAATATAATGCCTATGAAGCGGTCAAGATTAATGTAGGGGGCACTAAATCAATTGCCGATTTAGCTTTAGTGCATAATGTCGGAAAATTTGTTTTTGTTTCTACAGATAAGGCCGTGAACCCAACAAATGTAATGGGGGCAACAAAACGTATCGCGGAAATGTACATTGGTTGTATGCAACAACAACAAAGCGCCACCAAATTCATAACTACACGTTTTGGAAACGTTCTGGGCTCTAATGGCTCGGTCATTCCATTATTTAAAAAACAAATAGAAAAAGGTGGGCCTCTAACAGTGACCCATGAAGATATTACCCGTTACTTCATGACTATCCCAGAGGCATCCCAATTAGTACTAGAGGCTGGTGCAATGGGACAAGGTGGTGAGATTTTCATATTTGATATGGGAGAGTCCATAAAGATTTTTGATTTAGCCAAGAACATGATTAAACTCTCCGGATTGAATTACCCCCAAGATATAGATATAAAAATCACAGGGCTGCGTCCAGGAGAGAAATTATATGAAGAGCTTCTGGCCAATGGTGAGAATACCTTACCCACATATCACAAGAAAATAATGATAAGTAAAGTAAGGGAGATGGATTACGCTTTAGTGCAATCAAAAATTGATGAATTGTGTATATCTAATATTTTCTTTAATGAAAATACAATAAAAATCATGAAGGAAATTGTTCCTGAATACATCTCAAATAACTCTAACCTTTGTAAGTTTGACAAGCAAAAGCTAAAATCATCAAAAGGAAGTCAAAAGGATAACAAGATTTTACAATCTTAGACTCCTCAATATTAAACAACCTAAAATCAATATGAAAAATCCTTTCTATTATTTAAGATTGGTAATCTTCATCTTAGTTGCTCTGCTATCTTCATGCGCTTCTAAACGTGATGTTGTCTATTTCCAAGATGCCGGAGATTTCGAAACATTGGTTGGAGAAAATGATTTCAGCCCAAAATTTAAAGTAGACGATGTAGTTAGTATTCACATTTCTACGCTTAACGAGGAAGCTAGTGCCCCATTTAATTTGTATAGAGGAGTGTCAAATTCTACTCCTGGTTCTACCCTTCAGAACGTAGATTATTTGGTTGATGAAGCTGGGGAAATTGACTTTCCTGTGATTGGAAAAATAAAAATTTCTGGACTGTCACCTGAGGAACTTCGTGTTTTGTTAAGGAAGGAACTTTCGGAATATTTGAAAGACCCAATTATAAACATCAGGCTACAAAATTTTACAGTGACTATATTGGGGGAGGTGAAAAATCCAGGTACATATTTGGTCAATGGTGAAAGAATTACCGTATTGGAAGCATTGGGTCTTGCGGGCGATCTGACCATTAAGGGGCAAAGAGAAAATGTTTTGGTTATACGCGACTTTGATGGCACTAAAGTGTATAACAGAATTGATTTGCGTTCTAAACAAGCGATGAATTCGCTGGTTTATTATTTAACACAAAATGATGTGGTTTATGTGGAACAGAACGCTTCGGCGGTTACATCTTCCCAACTTGATAATAGGGCGACCATTTTGGTTTCCATAGCTTCTATACTGATTACTTCTACTGTTATTTTAATTACTAGAAACTGAGAATAGATATTTAATTCTATTTTAATCAAGTTCGTTAACCAATGGATGATACTAGAGATTTAAAAGATTTATTAAATATTTACATCAGAAAATGGAAGTGGTTTGTCATTTTTATAGTGTTTTTTGTTTCCCTTGCTTTTTTTTATGTGAGGTATACTACGCCCATGTATGAGGCAAAAGCCTCTATTGAAATAGCAGAGGATAAGGATGCCTCTAATGGTCTAGGTTTATTCAAGGACATGGAGTTCTTTGCAGGTGCAAAAAATAAAGTGGAAGATGAAATCCAAATTATTAATTCTAGGTCTAATCTTATAGAAGTGGTAAAAAACCTAGGACTTCAACGAACCATTAAAGTTCTTGGTAATATTAGAAACACCAATATCTATGGAAATCCGCCATTCAACATCAATTTTATCGTTCCGGATTCCACATTGGATAATGCAAATTTTGATTTTCACTTCACTTACGTTTCCCAATCCACTTTTAATTACAGTCTAGAGGCAAAGGATTCATACAAGACAGAGTCTTTTGGTAAAACAGTCAAAACACCGATTGGAGAAATGGTGCTAACCCCGGATCTTGAAGTTTTAGAGAAATATAAAGGTTATAAAATCCAAGTTTCAATAAGACCGGTGGGACAAATAGCTCAGTCTTACAATAGTTCTATACGAATCTCCGTACCTGACCAATTTTCTAACATCATTACGCTTTCTCTGGAAGACCCCAATAAACAAAAGGCTAAAGACATTTTAAATGAAATAGTAAGGGTATACAATAAAAATGCTATTGAAGATAAAAAGGTAATAGCGGATAGGACTTCAGATTTCATCGATGCACGTATTTCTGAGATTTCAAGTAGTCTATCAGCGGTAGATCAAACTGCAGAAGATTTCAAGACTGTACGTGGGGTAACCGATATCGCATCTGAGGCCAACCTTAACTTGAATGTAGGTGCAGCGAACCGCCAGGAATTGGCAAATAAGGAAACGCAATTGAATATTGCGGCTTCAATGAAAGATATTGTAGATCAACAAGATGGTTATGAGGTACTACCAACAAACTTAGGACTTTCAGATCCAACGATAGCCAATTCTACTGCTCGCTACAATCAATTGGTACAAGAAAGGAACCGGATGTTGAAAAGTTCCAATGAGAAGAATCCTGTTATAGTCAATTTGGATGAGGAGTTAAACAGCTTAAAAACGACCATGCGAGCCAGTTTAAATAGTGCAGTCAATAATCTGGGGCTTCAAGTAAATACATTGAGCAATCAACAATCCATTATAAATTCAAAGATTTATTCTGCTCCAAGTAATGAAAGAGCATTAAGGGATATTACAAGAAGGCAGCAAACAACGGAATCTTTGTATTTATATCTTCTACAAAAAAGAGAAGAAGCGCAAATCGCCGTTGCTTCTTCCGCTCAAAAATCAAAAGTGATAGATTCGGCATATAACCCTACATTATCTCCAATCTCCCCAAATAAGACCAGAACTTATTTGGCATCTATAATAATGGGCCTTCTGGTTCCTTTTTTCTTCATTTATTTGACTGACTTACTTGATACTAAAATTCATAGCCTCGTTGGATTGGAAAAAATAGTTAAAAATGTACCTATTTTAGGTGAAATACCTAAACTTGGTAAGAAGGATGAAACACTTGTTTTGAAAAATGATCGTTCTGTTTTAGCGGAATCATTGAGAATTTTAAGGACTAATCTAGATTATTTGATAAGGACAAGGCATATTAAAAATGGAGGGGAATCTTATAATAATAACATTATATTCATAACATCAACAGAACCCGGTGAGGGAAAAACATTTCTTTCTTCCAATATTTCAATGATTTTGGCGAGTACCCAAAAAAAGGTATTGTTAATCGGTGCGGATATTAGAAATCCAAAAATTCATTCATTTTTTCCCCAAGACAAGGTTAATGTTACAACGACTAAGAGTAAAAAAGATTTGGGACTGACGGAATACTTATTGAATGCGGAAATGGCAGTTAAAGACATAGTCAATTCTTTGTCAATAAACGAAAATAAGGTCGATGTAATTTATTCAGGTCGGATTCCACCAAACCCAGCAGAACTTCTTTTAAACGAACGAATGAAGCACCTATTCGAAAAGGCTTCAAAAGATTATGACTATGTGGTTGTGGATACAGCTCCGTTAATGGTAGTTACTGATACACTTCTTATCAGTCCTTACGCTAATCATTTGATTTATGTGACACGTGCTGGAATTACAGATAAGAAAGCACTTGAGTATCCAATAAAGCTCAAGGAAGAGGGAAAAATCAATGGTCTCTGTTTTGTAGTTAACGATGTGAAATCTAACGAAATAGGGTACGGAGGCAAATACGGATATGGTTATGGTGTTCAAACCAAAAAATGGTGGAAATTTAATCTGTTTTAGCCATTTTTTGTCAAAAATTGAAAGCAATAATTGATTTATTTTCAATTATTGCTTTTCTGTTATACCATGTTTTTTGTTTCATTTCCTAACTCCAAATTTCAGTTTGTATTTTATCGATAAAGGCTTCTAGTTCAACGAAAATGAACTAGTAATTTCAAAATCCGAAAGTAGTTGGTTTATTTTTGAAATTCTTTTTGGAAACAGATAAATTTCTAAAAAATTGCTCCGAAACTGCATTCTTATGAGAACAAATTTCCCAAGTATCTGTAATATCAGAATTTTCTTGATTCTGTGTTTTTTTTCAATATTTATTCAAGGGCAAAGCTGGGACCAAAGTTCACTTGACTTTAATGGTTTAACAGATGTTTCAAGTGGTGTAACTTCCTTAATGTTTGGCCCAGATGGAAAACTCTATGTAGCTGAATATCCAGGACTCATAAAGGTGTTAACTATCAATAGAGTAGATTCCAAAAATTATGATGTTATCAACGTTGAGATATTGGATGGAATACAAACCATGGCGGATCACAATGATGACGGTTCTATTTTTAATAGTGTTGAAAGGGAGACGACCGGAATAACAGTTGGAGGAACACCTTCAAACCCTATAATTTACGTTTCCTCTAGTGACTTTCGTATTGGAGCTGGAAGCGGAGGAGGAAACGGAGATGTAAATTTAGATACAAATTCAGGAGTCATTACCAGATTTAGTTGGAACGGCTCGAGTTGGGATGTTGTGGATTTAGTTCGGGGATTACCAAGGTCTGAGGAAAATCATGCCACAAATGGATTAGAATTGGCGACAATTAATGGTACTAATTATCTTATTGTAGCTTCGGGTGGGCACACGAATGGAGGGGCACCGTCAGAAAATTTTGTATTTACCTGTGAATATGCTTTATCTGCGGCAATTTTAGCAATTAATTTAGATATGATTAATGCGATGAGCATTAAAGTAGACAATGGTAGAAATTACATCTATGACTTGCCTACTTTGGATGATCCTACGAGAGCAAATGTTAATGGAATTACAGATCCCAATGATCCGTTATACAATGGAATTGATATTAATGATCCTTTTGGGGGTAACGATGGCCTCAACCAAGCAATAGTAGACCCATCAGGTCCCGTGCAGATTGTATCTCCAGGGTATAGAAATGCTTATGACTTGGTTGTTACAGAAAGTGGTGCTCTTTTTGTCACTGATAATGGAGCTAATGGAAGTTGGGGAGGATTTCCTGAAAATGAAGGTACGGGAAATGTAACAAATGAATATAATCCTTCCGAGCCAGGGAGCAGTTCTCCAGATAGTAACGGAGAACAAATAGATAATGAAGATCACTTACATCTTATCACCGACGACTTGCAGAATTATACTTTTGGATCTTTTTATGGAGGGCACCCTAACCCGACCAGAGCAAATCCTAATGGGGCTGGTTTGTACACAGATGATGGCGTAAATCAAGTTTTTAGAACGTTGACATATGACCCAGATGGAAGTACTCCAGGTTCTACAACAGACCCGTCTTTAGCACTTCCTGCAAATTGGCCACCAGTCAATACAGCTAATCCGATAGAAGGTGATTGGAGAGGCCCATCGGTGGCAAATCCAGAGGGACCGAATGATGATTTAGTTACCATATGGGAAACAAATACTAATGGACTTGATGAATATACCGCCTCCAATTTCGGAGGAATCATGCAAGGGGATCTTATAGCAGGAAGCAATCAGGGTGAAATCCGTAGGGTACAATTAAATCCTGATGGAAGTCTTAATGCTCTAGACCAAACATTTCTTACAGGTATTAGTGGAGATGCACTAGGAATTACATGTAATGGAGATTTAGAAATATTCCCTGGAACTATATGGATTGGTACACTTGGAGGAACAAATACAGGAAGTCCAAGTGGTGGCTCTATACTCGTTTATGAGCCTTTAGATTTTCTTGAGTGTACGGAGCCAGGAGAGCCTGGATATGATGAAACGGCAGATGGCGACTTGGATGGATACTTAAATTTAGATGAGGAACAAAATGGAACGGGAGTATGTAATGGAGGCTCTCAACCTGACGATTTTGACAAAGTTGCTGGAGCTCCATTAGTTTCAAATTTAAATGATACTGATGATGATAATGATGGTATCCCTGATGCAACAGACCCTTTTCAATTAGGAGATCCCACAACAGCGGGAAGCGATGCTTTTGAATTACCTGTTTTTAACGACTTTTTTAATAATCAACAAGGTTTGGGCGGTTATGCAGGATTGGGTTTAACAGGATTAATGAATAATGGAGACACTGGGCCAAACTGGTTAGACTGGATTGATGAAAAAGATGATGGACCAAATCCAGATGATGTTACAGGAGGTGCTCCAGGGATTATGACATCTCATATGGGTTCTGGAACTGCTGCTGGATCCACAAATACGCAAACTAAAGGATATCAGTATGGCGTACAAGTAGACAATACTACGGGAACGTTTACTGTGATTGGAGGAATGAAGGATTTTAATGAACCTTTGGGAATTTATCAAAACCCTGGGGTTGTTAATCCGGAATTAGGTCTTTTCATTGGGGATGGAACGCAAAGTAATTATATCAAATTTGTAGTTACCCAAACTGGTTTTCTTGCAGTACAAGAAAATAATGATATAGCGGATACTCCTATTACCAATACCGTTGTAGGTACTCCATCATCTGGAATTTTGTTCTATTTTGTTATCAATCCTGTAACTGGACAGGTTGATTTGGAATATAAAATAGACAATCAAGTTCGTACCGCTTTGGGCACAATATTCGCAACTGGCGCAATACTCAATGCTTTACAAAGCAACAGTGCTGATTTAGCAGTTGGATTAATCGGAACGTCAGGAGCTGTTGGCGTTGAAGTAGAAGGCACTTGGGATTTTCTAAATGTCCTTGCGGACGATCCAATTTTGACCGAAGAACTTCCGGATATAAATCGATTGGTTGATTCTCCTAATGAGCAAATTGATTTAGATAACTTTTTTGAGGATGACGGAGGAGTTGAAAACCTTACCTATACCGTGCAAACAAATTCAAACAACGCAATTGGAGCCACAATTAATGATAATGTCTTGACATTGACATTCCCTTCAACTGAAGAAATATCAAACATTACGATTCGAGCAACTGACGGTGAAGCTCTATTCATTGAGGATACTTTTATTGTAAATGTAACCGAGGCTATCGTTTTATACAGGGTTAATGCAGGAGGTCCACAAATAGCTTCGATAGACGGGGATATTGATTGGGAAGAGGATACAGTTCTTAATCCCAACCAGTACTTATCCAATAGCACTGTTAATAAAACTTTTGGAGGGTCTGTATCCACCGTTGATGGTTCGGTGAATCCTTCATCAACACCATTCAGCATTTATGAAACCGAAAGATTTGATGATGTCCCGGGCTCTCCAAATATAACGTATTCTTTTCCAGTTCCTCAATCGGGTAACTATGAGGTAAGATTATTTATGGGTAATGGCTTTGATGGATCCTCACAACAAGGAGAACGAATTTTTAATACTACTATAGAAGGTGTTGATTATCCATTGTTAAGTGATATAGATCTTTCGGCCTCTTATGGGCATAACGTAGGTACAATGATTAGTCATGTCGTTTCTGTTTCTGACGGATTATTAGATATTCAATTTGTTCATGGCATTATTGAAAACCCATTAATTAACGGAATTGAAATTTTAGATGCTCCAAATTCAGAAACTCCTATTTATGTTTTTGACATTGCAGATCAGACCAATAATAATGGAGAACAATTAATAGGAAATCTTGGTGTTCAGGCTACTGGAGGCGATGGTAATTTGAATTATTCTGCCGTAGGCTTACCCCCTGGAGTGACTATAGAACCCACAAATGGTCAACTTGGAGGAACAATAGATAACAATGCAACCTCAGGAAGTCCATATAATGTCACTATAGCAATTGACGATTCAGATGGATTGAACTCAGATGAAGTTGAGATTAGTTTTGTTTGGAATATTATTGATGCCTTGGCTTATAGAGTCAATGCAGCTGGTAATTTGGTCCCTTCGACTGATATTGGTCCCGATTGGGAGAATAATGCCATAAGCGGAGTTCAAAACGGAGGGAATTATAATGTAAATACTGGAAAGGTCTTAACCGCTACAGGGATTGAGTTCCAAAACAAAGATGTATCAATTCCAGCTTACATTGACACCACAATTTTTGGCGAAATTTTTGGAGGAGAACGATTTGATTTACCTACCGGTGATGAAATGGAATTTACTTTTCTCGCGGGAAATACCAATGACTACGTGGTAAACCTATACTTTGCAAATTCTTTTGAAGGAACAGATCAAGTCGGAGATCGGATTTTTGATATCGCAATAGAAGGAGTTACTGTTGAAAATAATTTGGATCTTATTTCAAAATTTGGACATCAGATAGCTGGAATGTTATCTTATCCAGTAACTGTAACAGATGGGACACTTAATGTTCAATTTAATAGAGAAGTTGAAAATCCAGTTGTAAGCGGAATAGAAATTTTCAGGGTAGATAATTCTAACCCAACTTTGTCTATATCTGGGATTTCTAATCAAACCAATCAAATAGGGGAAAATGTTAGCTTTAATGTCAGCGCTTCCGGTGGAGCACCAAGTGAACAAATGTCGTATTACATATCAGGCCAACCAGAGGGGATTTCTATTGATTCCAATACAGGTGAAATTTCTGGAAATATTTCTGCTGCGGCTGCGGCTGGAGGACCAGCAGGTAATGGTTTACACAGTGTAGTGGTTACCGCAGTGAAACCTCTTTCTGCCCCTACTTCAGCAAATTTCACGTGGAATATTCCTTCCGATTTTATTTGGAATAGTCTAGATGAGGATGAGTCTTATACTCCTAGGCATGAAAATTCCTTTGTTCAAGCCGGCGATAAGTTTTATGTGATGGGTGGTAGGGAACAAGCTACTACTGTTGATGTTTACGATTTTGAAGATGATAGTTGGACAGCCCTTACGGATTCAGCTCCATTTGAATTCAATCATTTTCAAGCAATTGAATTTCAAGGGTTGATATGGGTCATCGGAGCGTTCAACAATAATGCCTTTCCAAATGAAGTCCCTGAAGACCATATATGGATGTTTGACCCGATAACTTTGGCGTGGATTGAGGGGCCCGAAATACCTTTGAACAGAAGAAGAGGATCAACGGGGTTAGCCGTTTATAATGATAAATTTTACGTGGTTGGTGGAAATACAGATGGACACGATGGCGGTTTTGTGAATTGGTTTGACGAATATGATCCATCCACAGGGGTTTGGACTCCGTTGTCTGATGCTCCAAACGCAAGAGATCACTTTGCCGCAGTAATTATAGGGGATAAATTGTATGCTGCTGGAGGAAGACTTTCCGGTGGAACTGGGGGAGTCTGGAAACCACTTATTCCAGAAGTAGATATTTATGATTTCTCAACTGAAACTTGGAGCACGTTGTCATCAAGTGAAAATATCCCTACCCCAAGAGCGGGTGCCGCCGCTGTTAATTTTAACGAGAAATTAGTGGTTATTGGAGGCGAAGTCCTCAATGAACCAGTTTATGGAGTAACTATTGACGATTCTTTAATAGTTACTGAACAATATGATCCTGTTACCCAGGAATGGAAACGATTACCAGATATGAATTTTGAACGTCACGGGACTCAGGCATTGGTTTCTGGTTCTGGAGTGTTCATAACAGCTGGTTCAGATGATCGTGGAGATGGTAACCAATTAAATATGGAGGTATTAGGTGAAAATATGCCTATAGGCCAACCCAGTGTTTCGAGTGAAGTAAGTGCCCCAGCTACAGTAATTATTGCGGACGGAAATACAGAAAATGTTAGTATTGATCTTACCTCAGGAAATATTGGAATCTTTGTCAAAGATGTTATTATATCAGGAGCTAACGCAGCAGATTTTCAGGTAGTATCACAAAGCATTGATAACACTTTGATTTCACCAAACTCAACTCAGGATATACAAATAGAATTAACGGGTACGGGACCAAATCGATCTGCTCTATTGACTTTGGAATATGGTAATAACGATTTTATTAATGTGGTTCTGACGAATAATCCAGATGTACAATTTGCAGCTGAAAATCCAGGGAACCAATATAATTATGAAGGTGATTCGGTTAATCTTCAAATAGAAACAACTGGATTAAATAATATTGCATATTCAGCCACTGGTTTACCACCTAATTTAGACATAAATACCAACACTGGATTGATAACTGGCACTGTAGATGACGGTACATGTAGTGGAGGTTCTGGAGATTCGTTTGTCGAAGAGAATGGTTTGGTAATTATTGAAGCAGAATCTGGAACACTAACAGGTAATTGGTCTTTAACCAATATTGGAGGAGAGTCTGGGATAGTCGCAGGCGCAAATAACTTTAATTCTCCAGAAGGAGGAGGAATCATAGAATACGATATTGTCATATCTACACCCGGTGTTTATAGGTTTAATTGGAACAATGCTTTTAGTGGAAGTGACCCTACTGAAGAGAACGATAATTGGTTAAAATTTGAAAATGATGCCAATGTTTGGTTTTTTGGAATAGATAATGTTGCGAATCCTGGTACCGAAGCTACAATCATTGCAGATTTATTAGCGGGAGAAACGGATAATTATGCCTTTCCTAAGGGTAGTGGTAGAGAAACTGTTGGAATAGACACAGATTCTGGGGGTACGGAACCAGAGGGGTCTGGAGGTTTAGGATATTTTAAGGTTTACAGAAGTGGAGGAACGGGAGGAACTTATGATTGGCAGGCGTTAACAAGTGATTTTGATGCACATGATCTTTATGTATGGTTTGTGAATCCAGGTACTTATACCATGAAAGTTGCCGAAAGATCAATTGGACATGCAATTGATAGAATGGCATTATACAAGGTAGACGGGCCAGATTACTCCGATTCACAACTATCAAGCTTTGATGAATCCTCAGGCTGTCAAAATACCCCCGGGGCAGCAGAAAATAGCCCTTATGAGGTGGTTGTAACGGAAACAGAGCAGGACAATCCTGACCCAATTGAGTTAAATTTTAATTGGATAATAGGAGAGCAAGGTGATTTAATAGCAGTTCCAGAAGCGAATATAATAGAAGGCTTTGCTCCTTTGACTGTAAACTTTACGGGAGAGAATTCTCTAGACGATGTTGGCGTTGAAACCTATTTATGGGACTTTAATGATGGTAATACGTCCAATATAGAAAGCCCAACCAATGAATTTGCCGATCCTGGAGTTTATGAGGTAAGTTTGACTGTTACCGACGCCTCAAATAATACAGATACCAAAACCATTACTATAACGGTTAATGCCGTAAGCGTTACCGGGGTATCAGTGAGTCCAACATCTTCAACAATTGCTATTGCTGAAACAGTTGATTTGATTGAGGAAATAGCTCCTTTGGATGCAACTAATCAAAATGTAGGATGGTCAACAAGTGATGTTAATATAGCTACAGTGGATACAAATGGAGTTGTAACTGGAGTATCACAGGGTGAAGTTACTGTTACAGTTACCACTGAAGACGGAGGATTTATCGCTACATCAACAATTGTAGTGGTTGTTCCAGTGACTGGAATCGTTGTAACTCCTAGCCCCATTTCAGTAGAGCTAGGAAATACGGTGAATTTAACAGCGAATATTGAGCCTTCTAATGCGACAAATCAAAACGTTATCTGGAGTAGTAGCGATGAAGCTGTTGCCATAGTTGATGCCAATGGAGTTGTTACAGGAATATCATTAGGACAGGTTACCATAACTGCAACAACAGAAGATGGGAACTTTATGTCTTCTGCCATAGTCGATGTTGTGTCTGAAATCATATTAGTTACAGATATAAGTGTTGATCCAGATTCTGCGGCAATCAATGTTGGAGAGAGTATAAGCTTAACAGAAACTGTAAATCCTTCTAACGCAACAAATCAAAACGTTACCTGGAGTAGCAATGATGAAAGTATTGCGACCGTTACGAATCAGGGTATTGTTACTGGAGTTGCTTCCGGAGAGGTAAGTAATACAGTGACCACAATAGATGGAGGATTTACAGCAATTAGCACAATACAGGTTAATGAATCTACTACCAATACACCACCAGTAGCTGTTATTGTTGCCACCCCTTTATCTGGAGATACGCCTTTGGAAGTTGTTTTCAATGGGGAAGGATCTTCCGATGACGATGCAATTGTCAGCTATACTTGGGACTTTGATGATGGTACGGGTTCTAACGAAATCAATCCGACAAAGACCTATACCCTTCCCGGGCAGTACGAGGTTAGTTTGACTGTTGCGGATGCGGAAGGTTTAGAGAATACAGATACTGTGATTATCAGCGTTAATGACCCAAATGTAAATGATGCACCAGTGGCTATAGTTTCTGCGACACCTTTTACAGGCGAAGCCCCACTAGAAGTTAATTTTGATGGAAGTGCTTCCTCAGATGATGTAGGTATTGTAACGTATACTTGGGATTTCGGAGATGGGAACTCCTCTAATGATATCAACCCGACCAATACATTTACTACTCCACAGGAATACACGGTGGTATTGACTGTAATGGACGCCGAGGGACTAATGGATACAGATACAATAATTATTACCGTAACGGAACCCAGTTCAAATCAAGCGCCGGTTGCAATTATAGCTGCGTCTACCACAACCGGTGATGCTCCCTTAGAGATATCCTTTACGGGAAATGGCTCTACGGACGATGTGGGTGTTGTAAGCTATTTATGGGATTTTGATAATGGAGATACTTCAACACAAAATAATCCTACCTACACTTTCGAGGTTGCAGGGACATATCGAGTAAGCTTAACAGTTACAGATGGGGCAGGATTAACAGATACTGAAGTGGTGGAAATTGATGTGATTGACAATACCACCCTTGAATTGGATATGCAGGCCGTTATTGCCCCCAATCCAACATTTCCATCTGATGACTTCGCCCTTATATATGTTTCTGATCTGCCCGATGATGTAGTTGTGACAAAAATTAATTTACATGATTCAACAGGAAGATTGCTGGGGGTTTTTACCGCACAATCGATTTTTAATGGAGGGCGTTATGAAATCCCAATTTTCGGTTTGAGGGACGGCCTATATAATGTCACCCTAGAAATGAGCGAAGGAGATGCAATTGGCATTCAACTTTTAGTAAAAAATTGATTTTTAAGAAATTGTACGAATAAAAAATGGGCGATAATAAAATTGCCCATTTTTTATTTTGCTTTTTCAAATCGCAACTTAGTAAAATCGTTCAATAGTATTATTTACTAAAGAATAGAGTATTTTTCCTGTTGATTTGCTAATGGTAGCTTCTTTAATGGTGTTTAATTGACTGATATTATGGATATCACTTCCTACAAAGTCGACGAGATTTTTTTCCATCAATTTAATTGCTTTTGATTTAATATCACTCCCGTAGTAATTGGCTAAGGACAGTAGATTGAGCTGGAACAGTACGCCCTTTTGCTTGTAAATTCCTAAACGCCTTGAGGTACTGTTGATAAATAGATACCGTTCTGGGTGCGCTAAAATGGGAAATAATCCTTTGGAAATAATTTTGTTCAGAGCGGTATTGAAATTAATTGGGGGTTGCAAATATGACATTTCAATGAGAATATGAAATTTCCTTAGGGGCATTACTTCGTTATTCTGCAGGATTTGTTCAAAATTATCATCTATCATATGCTCAGCTGAAACATCCAACTGGGTATCTTCCAAACCTTGTTTTTTCATTTCTGACTTTAAGGAACTCAAGGCCTTTTGAATGGTTTGGGGATTATTCGGATAGTAATTGTGCATGATATGTGGGGTACAAATAAATCTTGAGATTCCAAAGTCATTGAGTCCCTTTATCAAGGTTATTGAATCCTGAACGTTTTTAGCTCCATCATCTATTCCAGGAAGGATGTGGTTATGAATATCTACAAGCCCACCAAGAGAATCAACTAAATACTCCTTTTTATTGAAAATGTGTAACATGATTCGCGTTGTAAATATAAAAATATGTTATAATCAATATTATGATTATTACTTTACGATGCAATATTTTACAATCCCTAACAATAAAGGGGTAGGGGCGTTTGAGGTGGAAAATAGGTGAAAACCTTTGTTTTCTTTTAGTACTATTTTGTTTTCCATAAAGCCCCTATTGTAAAATAATATCGCTGTCTATATTCAGTTTTTGGTGCAAAGCTTTGGCTACTTTTAAGGTGATTTCCCGCTTTCCATTCAGATAATCACTGATTCTAGATGCACTGGTATTTAAAAGTGCTGCCAAATCCTTTCTCTTTAAGCCCATCTCAAACATACGAAGTTCAATCATTTCCTGTAGGGTAGGTAATCCCATGGGGAAATGGATTTCTTCATATTGTTCGATAATATCACTGACTTCGATGAGTTCTTTAGATAAAAGAGAATCTTCAGGAGTGTTGTTATCAACCTCCTTTAGAAGTTCTTCCAAACGAAGATTAGCTTCTACATATTGTTTGTGAGAAATTGTGCTCATAGCTTTTACAATTTATCGATGTTCTTTAATCTACTATAATCTTTGTGGTTACCCACCCATCGTATGTACACTCTTTTAATTTTGAACAGCACGATGGCAACGATTCTGTAATGGTTTCCTTTAATGTTAAATACATATCTGTTGTTTCCAACATTATCAGCGGAATTAAAAGTGTTTTTTAAATCCGCAAAACTCTCCCATTCTGCTTTCTTGGTTCTTTTGTACCAATCTTGCAAGGCTACTTTGGCATTGGTTTCCTTTGAGAAATAGTCTCTTAGTTTTTTAAATGAGATAACATGCACCATGCAAAGATAAATAAAAATTACACATTTGGTAATTATTTTACCATTAATGATATTATTATTTTGTTCTTTATGTTCTACAATTGGAATCCATTTTACAAAATTTTATTCATGCAAAAGTTGATAACTATTTAAAGAACAACTAGTTATCTTATTCTTGTATAGCTAATTTTGTAGGAATTGAACTATGAAAATATGTTATGTCCAAAAGTGATGAAGATAAACTTTCCAAGGAAGAGGCAATAGAAATTATTAAAAGCGAGCTTGCTAAAATTGATGATAAGGGACAGAAAACTAAATGGGGACGGTTTTTGACTTCTGCTTTGGGGAGTATTCCTTGGGTTGGCGGAGTTATTGCAGCAGGCGCAGCACTGCATGGTGAAAATGAACAAGGGAAAGTAAACAAACTTCAACAAATATGGTTAGAAGAACATCAGAGAAAAATCGATGAATTAGCATACACCATATATCAAATTTTAGAAAAACTAGAATCTGCTGGAGAAAATATTACTAGTAGAATTGAGAGCGAAGAATATCTATCCCTTGTTCGTCAGGGATTTAAGGAATGGGACAATGCAGAAAGTTTTGAAAAGAAAGAATACGTAAGAAAACTTCTTACCAACGCATGTGCAACAAGCTTAACAACAGATGATGTAATTCAGTTGTTCATCGATTGGATAAGGACTTACCATGACACTCATTTTATGGTAATAAAGGAGATATACAAGAATGTTGGAATAACTAGAGGCCAAATTTGGAATAACTTAAATCCAACACAACCCCAGGAGGATTCCATGGAAGCCGACCTCTACAAGCTATTAATTAGGGATTTAAGTACCGGAGGAATAATTAGGCAACACAGAGAAACGGATTATATGGGTAGGTTTAAAAAGCAAAGTCGCAGAGGCTCAAAATCTGGAACTTTGACTTCTGCTTTTGATGATGAAAAGCAATACGAACTGACCGAACTCGGAAAACAATTTGTTCACTATACAATGGAAGAAGTAGTTACGAAGATTCAGCAATAAATTTAAACCAGAGTAATATGGCATCACTTTTTAATGATAGGAGATTTTACGAATTGGCAAACAATAAACTTGCTTCAATGGAAAGTAAGATTAATAAATTGGATAAATCAGATTTTGAAGATTCTTCAATAGATGAGCTTGCAGAAAAATTTCATAATGACATGAGATTTGAAACCCCTACACTTAGGGAAGCTGAAATTTCTCAAAAACCCCCAGAGGATATAACCATAAATCATAGGGGTAGAGGGTATTCTAGTGGTGCAAAAATCCCTGGTACGATGTATACTTTGGTATTACCTTTTGATGGTTACCCGGACATGTTGGGAGTTTTCCCCTCCTCTCACAGTACGATTCTGCCAAAGGGAGAAATTGAAGGAGATGAAATTAGAATTGTATATAGAGTACCTGTTGGGGAAGATGCAGCAGCTCCTATTAAGGCTGACTTTGACCGAAATCTGAACTTAATAAAAGAATATCTGGGCTATTTATCCAACGATGTTAATACATTCAATGATAAATTGCTGGCTGCGTTAAAGGTAGGTTTGGAGAGAAGAAGACAGAAATTAGACAAAGATGATGAAACAGCGAGGGATTTGGGTTTTCCAATTAAATAGTTTTTGTAACAAAACTCTCCTTTAACGACAAGAAGATTAATGTCCAATAGTTATATCTAAATTTTATATTTTTAGATTAGGATTGAAAAGTTGTGAATAAACGGCATAAAGACATTAAAATATCATATTTAGGAAATCATTTTAGATTTGTCATATGTGGTTCCTCATGAAAAATCCCAAATCCTTACCCCAAACTTTGCGCGTGGTTCCTGGGGAATTTCTTCCGCGTTCGGGAAGATAAGCGATAAGAAGAAATTTCGTAGGGCGCAAACTACTTTTTGCCTTTGGGATTGCGCCATTCTTCGTAAAGGGCACCTGCCTCTGGGGTTTCCTCCATAAACCGCTCGAAGTGCCTGAGGGCGTTACTTTCACCTTGTGAAAAAGCAGCCTGCTCCTTTTTGGTAATGCTCGAAACCTGTAACATGGCGTATCCCTAGACCAGTAAAACAGTAATCATAAACCCCCAGAACAACTTTATTGCCCATTTTGGAAAGACAATAGACTTCTTGACATGGTAGATGACATTGGCCAATAGTTTGTTCTGTTCTTCAACCGCTTTTTTCTGGCTGTCGTTGTACCCTTTAAGAAGGTAGTCAATATCAGCGGTGTCCGCCGAAACTTTATATCCCATGAGAAACTCTTTCAGTTTTTCCATTCGATCGACCGAGTGTTCAAAGCTTTTCAGTTCCTCTGTCAATAATTCCACTATTTCGTCCAGTTTTGCCATAATTTATTTCTTTTAAATTCCCATCCCAAGGTCTATGCTCTTTTTGATGGTGTGTTTAATGATTTTTGTAGTAATCTTAGCAACAAGGTTTGGGGAGAGGCTTACCGTTTTACCTATCAGTTTCATGGTATTTTCGGTTTTGGCTTTCTCTACAACATTTCTGTTGAAACCAATCTGTTCGGCTATCTTGTTCATGGACATGGAACGGTGAACCTCGCTGCCCTTTAAATTCATCCCTGCAAACTCAAACCGAAATCCCTGTAATTGGTTCAGCTTGTTAATGGATGGGATAACCTTTACAGGATAGGCTTCCATAGCCTTGATATATTGGTCAAAGTCCTTTGGCCTAACCTCGCTGATGACTTTTTCATGGATTCTTTTGAGAATCATCCGCATATCCTTGGCCTTGTCCAGTTTTTGTTGCTGTACTTCCCGTACTGTGGTCAAACCCATTTCCTTTGCCACTTGCTCCGCAGCCTGTTGGCTCCGCTTTCCAATAAAGTTGTTCTTGTAGGCCTGACCTTGAAAATTGATTCGGTTCACATACAAATGGATATGGACGTGCTTTCTGTTTCTGTGAACAAATGCATTGGCCTGGTTATCTTGTAACTTCATTTGTTTTAAAAAGCGTTCCGTGATTTCTTGGAGTACTTGGTTCCTCATTTCCTTTCCATCTTTAATGGTCGGACTTAGCACAAAACTTAAAGTGTTCTTTTTGCATTAATGGTTCTGTTGTTGGATGGTTCTGAACTCCTGGGTAATTTCTTTGGGAGTATCCCCGGCCAGATATTGGCTATGAACAATCTCGGGCTTCTTTTCCTCTCGTAATCCGTAGGCCATGGATGCCGATGTGTGCGATATGGATTTACCCATTCCAATCATATTTTAAAATTTAAAAGGTGTTCCCTGATTTCTTTGGCTAGTTGAGTGACTTCATCTGCCAACTTTGGATTCCGTTTTCGGAACATATTACCGATCCGTTTAAAATTGTTCTGGTATTGCACCAATAGTTTATAAGCCTCAATTTGGTCTTCTGATAACCGCTCGATGATTCTGTCATCAAATGCGGCACGACGGCAGTACTCACTAATGGAAAGACCTGATTTTTTGGCCTTTACTTTCAGCAGTTTTTTCTCATAGACTGAGCACCTGAATTGGACGAATTCCCGTTTCATAATCCTTTTTTCTTTAGCGAATTCTAAGAGAAAAACAAATAATTGGACAAAATTCTGTCCATAGACTTCCACATAGGGAGTTTGCCTCTTTACCACAGCGAACATCCGGTTCACCAGTTTGCAGCAAATTGCATTGACAATGACCTTATGGTCCTTGCCCTGTTCCCTTTTTCTCTGATAATATTTTCTCATCTGTTCATCATATCTGATTGCCGAATTTGCCCCATTGTTGAGCAATGTCTTTATGGTCTTGTTCCCGAACTTGCTGGTTCTGGTCTTTCCCCTAATGGAGGTACCTGAGCTGAATTCAAAGGGGGCAATGCCCGCGTAACAGGCGTATTTACGGCCGTTGTCAAAACTGGTAAAATTGTTGGTGGAGACGAGCATGAAGGCCCCTATGATGACCCCGATCCCCTTGACCGATGAAATAAGCGTATGGTTCCTGTTCAGTTCCACGTCACTCTTGATGATATCCGTTATCTGCTGTTTGATGCCCATGATTATTACATCCTGTTGTTCAATTTGGGCCTCTATTTGGACAATGATGCCGTCCATTCCAATTACGGGCAGATACCTCTTGTGACTTTTAAGGCTGTTCTTAAGCAATGTCCTCATCCTGACCATCTGTTCCCGGTAGGTCAGCAATTGCTTGATCTTGCCCAATAAGGGGGATGGCATTCTATAGGGCTTGAGCTTTGCCCTATGGGTGAAAGCATAATCAGCTATCCGCTTGGCATCTACCTTGTCGTTCTTACCACGGGTCATCCCCAGACTGCGTTTGATGTGCAGCCCGGACTCCACACAGAACAAAATCCCTTGTTGGGCCAGCCATGCACAGAACAGCAATCCGTAGGTCCCGGTGTGTTCCAT